>CAJMON010000081.1 GCA_905214955.1 uncultured bacterium | reverse complement strand
AAAGATTTGATATGCATGTCCTGTGAGGTTTAAGCAATGATTGATTCAGGAGCGCTGGAAGACCCGGAAATCCGTTTGTGTGTTTGAAGATTTCCAATCTTGGAATCAACTTTTAAAGAAATCGTATCATAGTATTTTTTTCGACCACAGGAATAAGAAAGATGAAATTTAATATATTCCGGAAGAGCATCAAAGTTGAAAGCTGCTCGGAAAGAATCACCAGGCATTACGGTGCTTCCAACAATGTGAGAAAAAGGAACTTCACTTTTGATTTTAGAAAAATTATTGAGAAGAGGATCAGAACGAAAAGATTCAATTCGGGCGCTGCTCTGGCCAAAATTTTTAATGATTATGTAGTAGGTTCTATCCACAATAAAAACGCTCAACCCGTAGATTCCGATATATGGTCTGGTGGAATTTTCAATCATTTCACTATTTTGTTTGAGCGTAAACACTGAAATTACAACAGCAACAATGGAGGTGATGGCAGTAATCAGGGAAAAAATAAATTCTACGGACATAATATAACTTCTTTCTTTCATACTCAGGCATGGCAGTGCCCTGTACATAAGGGATAGGAGAATGGGAGAGAAAAGTCAATACAGGAAAGCGAGGTGAGAAGACATGGAAGGTAAAAAAAACACTGTCAGACCAAATGGCACTGACAGTGCAAGAGTTATACAAGTAATTGAAACAAAAAGTAATAGAGGGAAAGGAACACTGGATGATCTATCCAGACAGGTTGTACAGTATTGGAGCCTGGAAGGTCAATTGCTAGCTGAAAGAGATTCGCATACAACTAAGAACGAGCAACCGGCGGATGTTTGATCATGTATTTGACTTCTATTTGAGATAAGAAGATCTCCATATATTTTTTCAGAAGCACAAAATCATGCTCTGGGTATTTTCTTTCGTAATGAGTGTAATCATTGCCAAGGATACGGACAACATCGGCAGTATTAACAAGATCTGCTTGCTGAAGGTATGTAGCAATAGCGTTACAAAGGGATTGTTTAGCAACGGTTTCAGCGGGTTCTCCAAGTTCTTGTATTGCATAATCTTTTACCAAAATTTCAAGCGAGGAACGGAAACCTATAGCAGCTAATTCGAAATTTTGATTGTATTCAGCTTGCAATGCCTGGTTGTACATGTCAATAAAACGTTCTGATATAGCGGCTAAATTTTCGTTTTTGTATGGCTCAATTTGAGTAGAAGGATACATACAGACCATTGGAGCATCATTTGTATTTGTTCTAGGGTTTTCGCAGGCGAAAAAGAAAAATTTATGACAGGCAGTGCATTCGCAAACCGATGTGAGCAACCTGCCATCATTGAAAGAATAATAATTTTTCTCTTTTGCAATAGCGTCAGTTCCAAAACCACAATGCGGACAGATTGCAGGCTTTTGATATTTAAACGAAAAGGAAGAGTGGAAGGAAGATGCAGATTTAGTAATGAATTTCATAAAAACCTCCATAGGTAAGATTTAGGCATGCCAGTACCTAATAATCTAAGAATAAGAAAAAAGAGAAAAAAAGTCAATGCTACATTTATAACCAACGTGACAGATAATCCTTTAGACAACATTATTAAAATGGCTCCTTATTTGGATGAAGGAAGTCAGCGAACTGTATTCGGAATGATGCTGGAAGCGGTCATGAGCATAAAAGATGATGGAAAGAAAGCTGGATAAAGAAGCAACTATACTGCATTCAAACGAAACGAAAGCGAGGTGAGGAAAAGGTGAAAAGAGATGAAATGCTCGAAATTGTTTCTGAGCTATTAACCGTCCTGTATAGCAAAAATGTAACGTTGGTGGAGGCTGAATCGATTGCCTACATGTTCAATGAGCGGGTTAAGAAAGAAATTGCTGCCGCAGGAGAATGTTATAAAAGCACAGGGACTTTTAAAGAAAGCCCCTCCGTAAGAGGGACTTAAAAAATTAAGAACGCAGTGCAGATTTAAATACATCCGGAAGAATGATGTCAGCAATTTCCATGATACTTGTGAGGGATTTATGACCAGTTTTCTCAGCTACGGCATAAATTTTATCCCACGTGTCTTTTGGACGAATGGTTTCAAGAAATTGATGCCCTTCGTATGTGAGGCGTATTACATCTAATTCACAAATTGCGTTGCAGCCATAGTCAATGACAGCTTTGATAAAACCTGCTTCTTCCAGCATCACAAGTGTATAAGCGATATCTGTTCTAGCGTACTTCTGCAGTTCAGATGATTTACAAATTTCATCCAAATCAAGAAAAACAAATTCGAGATCATCATTTAATATAAGCCATTTTTCAAGAGTGATTAGTGAATCTCGAATGCAGTTTAAATCCAGCTTCATAGAAAATTCTCCTTTCTTTCAAGACTCGGGCATGCCAGTGCCCTGTAGGAACAGGATAGGAGAAAAAGTTAAAAAAGTCAACGTGAAAGGAGGACAAACATGAACGACTTAATCAAGATTAATTATGAAACAGAACAGCCGACGGTATCGGCAAGAGAATTGTATGAAGGATTGGAGATCAAGACAGCTTTCAAAGATTGGTTTCCGAGAATGACGGAATATGGATTTACGGAAAATCAGGACTTTATATTGGTGGCTCAAAAAAGAGCAACCAATAATCCTAAAAATCCAGTGACGACGTACAACGATTACCAGATTTCCGTAGATATGGCCAAGCAGATCTGTATGATCCAGCGCAGTGAGAAGGGACGGCAGTACCGCCAGTATTTCCTTGACTTGGAAAAAGCATGGAATACACCGGAGCAGGTGTTTGCCAGAGCCTTGAAGATGGCGGACCGGGAAATCGAGAAGCTGAAATCCAGCAACGCAGGCCTGATGGAAGATGTTCAGCGGATGCGTCCGAAAGAGATCTTCGCTGATGCAGTATCCACCAGTCACACATCCATCCTGATCGGAGAACTTGCCAAGCTGCTGAAACAGAATGGCGTGGATACCGGACAGAATAAATTGTTTGCGTGGATGAGAGAAAACGGCTACCTGATTAAAAGAAAAGGTACTGACTGGAACATGCCTACACAGAAGGCGATGGAAATGGGTTTGTTTGAGGTGAAAGAGTCCACGGTCAATAATCCGGATGGTTCTGTGAGAATCAATAAAACTACCAAAGCAACCGGGAAAGCTCAAATTTACTTTTTGAACCTGCTTCTGAAGGAGAAGGAATGAGCTGGCAGGGCAGAAAGCCGGGTAATTGAGGCGTACCGACAAATAGAAAAGGGTGAAAAGATTACGATAGAAATTCAAGTGGTTTTAACGACAATTATGCTGGTGGTTCAGATTTTTATTGCCAGAGAGCAATCAAAAATAGAGGAATGTTTGAAAAGGCAGGAGCTAAAGGAGAGAAAAGAAACTGCCCAGCTCGATATTCCAGAGTGGGCAGAAAGAGTGATTGATGGGTATATGACTAATTTTGATTTAAATAAGTGTCAATAAATTTTTCAGCATTTGTTTCCTGCTTGGCAATTTAAAACTCTCCTTTAATGCTAAGAAATCCCAGCGCCGCAAAGGCAGGAAACGTAGACAATCCCTAACGCATATCATGCTAGAGGAGGTGAGGGCATGGAAAAATTGAACATCGTAAGCATGATGAAGATTAATGGAGAATGGGTAAATCAAGAGGAGATTCCGCCAGAGAAGGTGAAGGGGATCATTCAGGAAACTTTTGAGAAAGCTTGCAGGAATATCGGTTTCCAGATCAATAAGGGAAAAGCCACCTGATGGGTGGGAAAGGAAGATAAACACTATGATCAGAAATGCAGTCACAACTCTGTTATCTCTGGCAGTGGCGGCGTGGACAGTCACCCAGGGGGATGCAACCAGAACGTGCCGGATCATCGGAATGATCGGAATGTTTTTGTTTACCAAATGGTTCCTGGAGGATACCTGGGATGCCGTGGAATTGCATATCCGGCGGAAGCACGCAGGAAGGAGGTGAGAAAAAATGGATTTAGTAGGAGAGTGGGCAGCAATCAGGCGGCCAAAATTAATTGAGAGATACAAACGAGTCAGGCAGGAGCGCCGGAATTTTTTTGAAGAGGGATGCAGGGAACATAAAATGCACACGCCGGAGTGGGGTGATCAAATTGCAATGTATGACGGAGAACTGATGGAACTACGGAAGATGCTCAGCGAGTCCATACCGGTTGGAAGCATTTGGATTGATTCTGCCCGTAAGGCAACGCCAGCTGAAATGAAAAACGCCCCACGGAGCGGCAACTCCGGAGGGGCAAACAACAATAAAACACAGTGCTAGTATACACCCTGAAAGGAAGGAAAAGCAAGATGATTTACACAAAACATGCGAAAACAAAACACGAGTGGAAAGACCAAGCAGAAGTGATCGGTGATGTGTTTTGCGTGTTGCGCTTGGCGAGAATATACGCACATTGCGACAGCGAGATTTTACATGGCCTGGTGGAAGCAACAAAAGTAAGTGCAAAAGAATTTGTAGAAACAGCAGGAGAGGAAAACGAATGCGAATAATGCTGGAAGAGGAGGGAAAGAAAAATTGAAGATCACAGGTAAGGAATTTGCGGATTTTATTCGGAAGTCGGAACAGAACCGGATTGTACGCGGGATTTTGAAACTGGACACGCCTGACATGGCTGATATTATCTGCGTAATTGTCGGAGAGGACAAGCCAACGGTGGTGTGGAATGAGTCTGCAGGAAAAAACGAGTCAGAAGGAAAGACAGAGTCTGGAACTCTTGCACAAATGGAAACAGTTCCGGCAGTTCAGGATGGGCCAGAAGAACTTCCAGGGGATGCGGAACCGGCAGCGGTAGAAGATAAGAGCCTTGATGATCTGACGAAGGAGTATGCGGCGAAGCTGGCAGTGGATTCAGAAGTATCTGGGAAAACAGAAGCGGAGAAGCCTTTCCGAATCCCTGACAGTGAAAAGGACGAGATCTGCCGGATGAAAGAAAAAGGAATCAGCGTAGAAGATATCATGGCACAGACAGGCCGTTCACGGATATCTGTAAAAAAAATATTGAATGCAAGGGGAATTAAATGATTTACGATCAGATAGAGAAGATGAAACTTTTGCCTTCACTGGAAATCGCAGAGGTTATCAACAGCCTGCTGCGGGAACTCCAGAGCCGGAGAGATTACATTTTTGATTATGAGAACTGCGAAATGTTTTTGGATCATGTGGAGTATCACAAGGCAGAAGATATCAACCAGGAAAGCTTTGGGGATGGATCGGATAACCTGTATTGTTTCTTTCAGGAGGCGTATCCGTGGGACAAGCGTCAAAGATGACTGGTATCGGGATTCCCCGCAGCCCGCCGGTTTACAGGAAATAGCGGGAGAAAAAATAAAATTATCATAGGAGGATGTCACCATGAACATTAATGTAACCTTTGAGAGTATGGAAGAAATGAAAGCATTCTGCAGAGCCATTACAGGAGATATGGCGGAAAAGCCACAGCCTGTTTCGAAAAATACGGCTTCCGTTCCTGCAAATATCGTGCCAAATCCGGCGCAGTATCCGCAGGCTCCGGTACAGCCAGCTATAACACAGCAGTCTGCAGTAGCGCCAGTTCAAGCTCCGGTACAGGAAAATCCTGTAGCAGTTCCGACAACCACACAGACATATAGCCAGGATGATCTGGCAAGAGCTGCCATGGCTTTGATGGATGCGGGCCGGATGAATGATCTGCAGGCGCTGCTTTCCAAGTTCGGTGTTGCTTCTCTTCCAGAGCTTCCGGAGTCCCAGAGAGGTGCATTTGCAACGGCCTTAAGAGGAATGGGGGCGAAGATTTGAGCCATTCAGAGAGACAACACGCGCTGCTGAGTGCATCCAGCGCCCATCGATGGCTGCTCTGTACCCCAAGTGCGAGACTGGAAGAACAGTTTCCGGATGAAAGATCAGAAGCTGCAGCAGAAGGGACCCTGGCCCATGAACTGTGCGAACTGAAACTGCGGAACTATTTCTTTACGGCGGATTTAACAAAGACGAAATATACCAGGGCCGTGAACAAGTTGAAAAAGGATCCGCTTTGGAAGGATGAGATGGACGGATATACGGATGAATATCTGGATTACATAAAATCCAGTGCCATGAGTTTTCCGGCATCTCCCACCGTAAGGATTGAAGAACGTGTGGATTTCTCGAAATATACGCGCCCGGATGAAAAAGATCCCGTTGAGGGAACCGGTATTGCTGACTGTATCTTAATCAGCGGGGACCTGATTCAGGTGATTGATTTCAAGTACGGAAAAGGTGTTCCTGTCAGCGCAGAACATAACCCGCAGCTTCTTCTGTATGCACTGGGAGCCTATGAATCCTGCTGGCTTTTGTACGGCATTCATCGGGTGAAACTTTCCATTGTACAGCCGCGGCTGGACAGTATTTCCGAATGGGAAACCAGTCTGGAGGACGTTTTAAACTTCGGGGCGCATGTAAAGGACAGGGCAGCACTGGCTTGGGAAGGAAAAGGAGCATTCCTTCCAGGAGAGAATCAGTGCCGGTTCTGCCGGGCAAGGAGGCAGTGCCGAGCCTGGTCGGACTGCAACGTGAAGCAGGCATTCCAGATCGGGGAGATGCCACCGCTGATTGATGCCACAGAAGCAGGAAAACGCCTTCTGGCATTGGAAGGCGTTGCGAAATACCAGAAAGACCTGCAGGAATGGGCGCTGGGCGAGTGCCTGGCCGGGAAAGAAGTGCCGGGTTGGAAAGCGGTAGAAGGACGAGGTTCAAGGGAATGGATCGATATGGAACAGGCATTTGCTATTCTGCAGAACAACAGTATTCCACGGGCCGTACTTTATGAAGAACAGCCCCTGACCTTAGCAAAAGTGGAAAAAGCAATCGGTAAACAGGAGTTTAAAGAACTGGTAGGGGATCTTGTGAAGAAGAACCCAGGAAAACCGGCACTGGTAAAAGAATCAGACGACCGACCGGCAATCACTAATAAAGTATCAGCAAAAGATGTATTTGGAGAGTCCAGTTCCGTACAGGACTAAGAGATGAAATGGATATGGAGGGAATATAAAGATGAATGAATTAACGAATGTAACAACCGGAGAAGTAAGATTCAGCTATGCCCACCTGTTTAAACCCTATGCAGCAATGCCGGGACAGGAAGAAAAGTACAGTGTAACAATCCTTGTCCCGAAGACAGACACGGATACCATGGGCCGGATCAATATGGCCATTGAAGCTGCAAAGCAGAAAGGAACTACCGATAAATGGGGCGGACAGTGCCCGCCGGTGCTGGCGGTGCCGGTTTATGACGGAGATGGCGTAAGACCCTCTGATGGTATGCCCTTTGGCGCTGAGTGCAAAGGGCACTGGGTATTCACGGCAAGCGCAAAAGTGGATTACCCGCCGGAGATTGTGGACCGGATGGGAAATCCGATCATTAACCAGTCGGAAGTGTACAGCGGCATGTATGGACGGGTGAATGTAACTTTTTATCCGTACATGTTCGGAGGAAAGAAGGGCATCGGTGCGGGTCTTGGGCCAGTGCAGAAACTCCGCGACGGAGAAGCCCTGGGCGGTTCAGCACCGTCAGCGGCACAGATTTTCGGAGCTCCCCAGGCTCAGCCGCAGACATACGGTCAGCAGGCTCAGCCGCAGATCAACCCGATCACCGGGCTGCCGTATTAAATAAAAGGGGCTGTAAGGCCCCTTTTACTGCAGGAGGACTAGCGGATGAAACATTTAAGTATCGATATCGAAACAAGGTCGAGTGTAGATATTGGTTCTGCGGGACTTTACAAATACGCCCAGTCGGAGGACTTTGAGATCCTGTTGCTTGCTTATCAGGCAGGGGAAGATTCTGTGCAGGTGATTGATCTGGCACAGGGAGAGCAGATTCCGGAAGGAATTGTGAAGATGCTGCAGGATCCGGAAGTGGTCAAACATGCCTATAATGCGGCGTTTGAGTGGTACTGCCTGAACATGGCTGGATACAAGACTCCGCTGGAACAGTGGAAGTGCACGATGGCCCATGCACTGTACTGTGGCTATGCGGCTGGACTTGCGGCTACCGGGAACGCCATTGGACTTCCTGAGGACAAGAAAAAATTGTCTGTAGGCAGGGCACTAATCCGGTATTTCTGCGTTCCGTGCCAGCCTACCAAAGCCAACGGTGGCCGCACCTGGAATCTTCCAAGACATGCTCCAGAAAAATGGAACCTGTTTAAGGAATATAATGCCCAGGACGTTGTGTCTGAACATGAGATCTTAAGACGGCTGGATTTGTTCCCGATGCCGGAAGAGGAGGAAAAGCTTTGGCAGCTGGACACCTGGATGAATGCTTTTGGCGTCCGGGTGGATGCCGACTTGATTAAGGGCGCTTTGTATATTGATAACGTATGCCGCCAGAAACTGACAGAAGACGCTGTACGGCTTACAGGGTTGAATAATCCGAACAGCACGAGTCAGCTTATGGGATGGTTGCAGGAAAATGGAATTGAGACGGAAGATATCCGAAAGGACACAGTAGCTGCCATTTTGAAAGGACAGAATCCGGGCATTGTGAACCGGGTTCTGGAGATCCGCCAGCAGCTTGGAAAAACGTCGGTCAAGAAATACGTAGCCATGGAGAATGCAAAATGCAGGGATGACCGGATCCGGGGTTTGACCCAGTATTATGGGGCAAACCGGACAGGCAGGTGGGCTGGCCGGATGGTCCAGATGCAGAATCTTCCAAGAAATTATTTAAAGACACTGGATGAGGCAAGGAAGATTGTGAAAAGTGGAAATTATGAGGAGCTGCGGCTTATTTATGGGAATGTCCAGGACACTCTTTCACAGCTGATCCGGACGGCATTTATCCCATCAGAAGGACACAAATTTGTAGTTGCGGACTTTTCTGCCATTGAGGCACGCGTGATTGCCTGGCTGGCAGGAGAACAGTGGGTAAATGAAGTATTTGCGGGTGACGGAAAGATCTATGAGGCTACGGCTTCCCAGATGTTCGGCGTGCCGAAAGAGCGGATCAAAAAAGGGAATCCGGAATACAGCCTGCGCCAGAAAGGAAAGGTTGCCACACTGGCTCTTGGCTATCAGGGCGGGAGCAATGCGCTGATCGCAATGGGGGCGCTTAACATGGGACTGACAGAAGAGGAGCTTCCAGATATTGTAGCCAGATGGCGGAGAGCTAACCGAAGAATCTGTGATCTTTGGTGCGGCGTTGAGCAGGCTGCACTGGCGGCGATGCAGACGGCGCAGCCACAGGCCATTAACGGACTGATTTTTGCTCTGGAAGGCGACAACATTTTTGGCCAACGTTTCCTGACGGTGACACTTCCAAGCAGAAGGAAACTATTTTACCCAAAGCCATTATTGCAGCCAAACCAGTTTGGAAAAATGGCGCTGCATTATTACTCCGTTGGCCAGCAGAGCCATAAGTGGTCCATGACCAGCACTTACGGTGGGAAAATGACGGAGAATATCGTCCAGGCGATTGCCAGGGACTGCCTGGCAGAAACTTTAAAACGGATAGATAAAAAAGGGCTGCAGGTGGTATTCCACGTACATGATGAAGTGATCATCGATGCGCCGGAATACATTACGGTGGACGAGATCTGTGACCTGATGGCAGAGCCCATCCCCTGGGCACCAGGGCTGGTGCTTAGGGGCGCCGGATTTGAAAGCCAGTATTACATGAAGGACTAGGAGGAACAGTATGCAGAGCAACAGAGAGATCAAGATCTGTACGGCAGGAAGCCGCAAGGCCACGCATTGGCCGAAAAACGTCCTCCTTTGGTCTGAGTTTGTAAGCCGGCTGAAAACTCCCGTCCGGAGTACGGAAACCTATGAGTCTTACTTAAAGATGAGTAAACCCAGGCAGGCGGAGTTAAAAGATGTGGGAGGTTTTGTGGGCGGAACCTTTCTCAATGACCGGCGTAAGGCAGGGCAGGTGGAAGGAAGGGATCTGGTTACTCTGGATCTGGACAATATTCCTGCCGGTCAGACAGAGGATGTTTTGAAGAGAGTTGGGGGATTAGGGTGTGCAGCTGTTGTATACAGCACCCGGAAGCACGCGGGCTACGCACCAAGACTCCGGGTAATTATTCCGCTGGATAAAACATCCACGGCGGATCAGTACGAGCCGGTGGCAAGAAAGCTGGCGGCCATGATCGGAATAGAGCTGTGTGACCCTACAACATTTGAAAATACCCGGCTGATGTACTGGCCAAGCTGTTCCTGCGACGGGGAGTACGTGTACCAGGTATATGACGCTCCGTTCTGCAGCCTGGACGGGATTCTGGGGCTGTATGGGGACTGGACGGACGTTTCACAGTGGCCGGTAGCGCCAGGAAGCGAAGCGATCCAAAAGCGCCAGCTGGCAAAGCAGGAAGACCCTACAGCAAAGAGGGGCATAATCGGTGCGTTCTGCCGTACATATGGCGTCATAGAAGCCATGGACAAGTTCCTGCCAGGCTTGTATGAAGAGACAGCTGTGCCGGGGCGTTACACCTACACCGGAGGCAGTACGACAGGCGGAGCCGTGATCTATGACGGGGATCTGTTCCTCTACAGCCATCACGCGACAGATCCATGTTCCGGTCAGCTGGTGAATGCTTTTGATCTTGTCCGGATCCACAAATACGGGGACCAGGATAACGATGCAAAAGAAGGAACACCGGTAAACAAGCTGCCTTCTTTCCAGGCCATGAGCAAGCTTGCAATGAACGATAAAGCCGTGTCGGAACGTACGGTACGCGAGCGGTATGAACAGGCAAAAGAAGCATTTGAAGGCCCCGTAAAGGACGGGGAACAGCAAGAGGATTATGATCTTGGCTGGATCACAGGTTTGACGAAAGACGGAAACGACCGACTTGAGAAGACCATAAACAACATGGTGCTCATTCTGGAGAATGATCCGCTGCTGAAAGGAAAAATCGTAACAGATGAATTTGCCAGCTGCGGGATGGCGCTTGGGAAACTTCCCTGGGACCAGCGGGACGAGAAACGCCGGTGGAGGGACGTAGATGATGCGGGGTTCTACCGGTATATGGAAACGTACTATGGCCTGACAGGCCGTGAGAAGCTGGATAACGCCCTTTTGATCTGCAGTGCCCAGAACCGGATCAATGATGTGAAACAGTATCTGCAGGGGCTTTCCTGGGACGGCAAAAAGCGGTTGGACAGTCTGCTGATTGACTATCTGGGGGCAGAAGATAACATCTACACCCGTGTTGTCATGAAGAAGGCACTGTGCGCAGCTGTGGCCCGTGCAATTATCGGAGGCGTGAAATTTGATTATATGCCGATCCTGGTGGGAGCGCAGGGAATCGGAAAGAGCACGTTTCTGGCAATGCTGGGGAAGGATTGGTTTTCGGATTCCCTGACGACTTTTGAAGGAAAAGAAGCCGCCGAACTGATTCAGGGTACCTGGATTAATGAGATCGGGGAATTGACAGCATTCACAAAGCAGGAGACCCAGGTAATCAAGCAGTTCTTAAGTAAGACGGACGATATCTACCGCGCGACCTATGGCAGAAGAACGGAGAAATATCCCAGGAGATGTGTGTTTTTTGGGACATCCAATGAACAGGAATTCTTAAAGGACATGACTGGGAACCGGCGTTTCTGGCCAGTGGATGTGGGACTGTATCCGGTAAAGAAATCTGTATGGGAGGATCTGCCCAAAGAGGTGGACCAGATCTGGGCGGAAGCGTATGTATACTGGCAGCTTGGGGAAAAGCTGTTCCTTACAAAGGAAGAGGAGGCAATCGCCGCGGCTGCGCAGGAAGAACACAAGGAGACTTCGGCAAAAGAAGGAATCATCCGGGATTTTCTGGAAAAGAAGATTCCGGTAGATTGGAACAGTTACGACCTGACGAAAAGACGGATGTTCTGGAGCGGGCAGCTGCATGGCGGGCAGATACAGCTGGTGGACCGGCAGAGGGTGTGCGCGATGGAGATCTGGGCAGAGTGTTTCGGAGGAGATCCAAGATTTATCCAGAGAAGAGACAGCGCGGAAATCAACGGCGTAATGGCAGGACTGCAGGAATGGGAAAGGGAGAAAACTCCTGGTCGGCATGGGGCGTATGGACCACAACGAGGGTTCAAAAAGTGTCTACAAACTATGTCTACAAAGTAGTTTTTATTGTAGACGTTTGTAGACGTTTGTAGACACGTACAAATGCCGATGTCTACAATGTCTACATTAAAAACAAGAATGTAGACAAGGTTTGTAGAC
>CAJMON010000080.1 GCA_905214955.1 uncultured bacterium | reverse complement strand
ACTGATCCACCAGTTCAATCCGTCAAAGGATATTCGCGGATTCATATATTTAGCAGCTGTCGGAATCCTTCCATGTTCTGCAAGTCTTACCCAATTCATTTTTTGTTTATTGGCTTTCCTGCTGGAAGAAAAGCCTTCAAATTTAATGTGGGTATTACTGAATCGTATCTTAACGTTGTCCTGATAGAACTTTGGTATTGATCTCTTTCTGGACTTGAATCTTGGGAATTTCTGCAAACCCTTAAAAAAGTTCTTATACGCAGTACAGGCATCTTTGATCGCCTGTTTGGTTACATTATTTGAAATACTCAGTAACCATGCATATTCATCAGAATGTCTAAGCTTTGTAAATTCTTTTCTGAGTTCTGAATCTGAAATGAATTTGCCACCTTTTTCATAATTCTCTTTTTCCCTGGCCAAAGCCCAGTTATAAGCAAATCTTGAAGCACCTGCGTACTGAAACATCTTAGTTTTCTGTACATTGTTTGGTATCAACATTACTTTTATGGCTTTTACCATCTGTTTCCTCCTGTATCAGTTCCCGGATAAGTTTCTTAGCTTTATTCGCTCGTTTTCCTTGTAATTTACAACTGAATACTGTGATTACCTGAACCAGATCTTCAACAAGTTCCTGCTGTTCGGATTTTTCAGTATTATCAATAATCTCAATCTCACAATTATAAAGTGAAGCGATATATTCTATCAACTCAAAACCAAATCGCAATAGCCTATCTTTATATAAAACAACAACCTTTTCAACCTGATTTTGAGAGATTCGTCTGATCAATTCCTGAAGCCCTTTTTTCTTATAATCAATCCCAGAACCGATATCACTTATTATCTCAAACGGCTGCCCTTTTGCTAGAAGATATGTCTTGACATTATCAATCTGTCGTTCCAAATCATCTTTTTGTTTATGGCTGAAAACGCGACAATATCCAATTGTAATGCGATTTTTAGGCTTTACATTTATTACTTGGTTGAGTTGCTCATCGGAATAATATCTATAGCCACTTACTGTAGTATGATGCGGATGAAGTTTTCCATTGGCATCCCAATTTCGTAATGTCTGAGCAGATACGCCTATAATTTTTGAAAATTCATGTATAGAATAATATTTACTCAAAGCATCAACTCCTTTCAATAATATTCTACTCTAATATTTTATAAAACTCAACATGTTCTTATATAATTTTATAATTTAAGTTTAACTGTTAATAGCCTCCTAATCGTAATAAAAACAATACGTAAAAAAATGCGGCTGCCAAACGCAGCCGCATTGTCTGTATCGTTCCTTTTTTTATCGCCTTCGATACCTAGAAGTATACGACTTTTCGCCGTTTCTGTCAATCTTCCAGATTCGTTTCTGCTGTTTCTTCAGGAACCTCTTCTACAGATTCTTCCTGTTCTGCCAGCTCTTTGGTCACCTCTGAGCGCTCTGGATTGGTTACCGGATCACAGCATACATCTTCTGTCTGCTTCTTCGGCTTCTTTTTTGCATTTTTGTTTATCGGTTCTGCATCTCCGATCCCCAGAAGCTCCGCTGCAAAACCAAGCTTAGATGCTGCTTCTGTCAGTTCTGTGGGCATAAAAATCTTTGTGGCACGGCCATCGCTGATTTCTTTTAGTGCCTCCAGCTGTTTTAAAGCAAGGATGTTACTGTCAATGCCGACTGCTTTTAAACGCTCCATTCCGGCTGCTTCTGCTTCATAAATCTTCCGGATGGATTCTGCTTCACCAGTTGCCAATGCAATTCTGGCTTCCTGCTCTGCCTGTGCTGCCAGCACCTTCGCTGCCTTATCACCTTCTGCTCTGGTGATGGCGGACTGTTTGTGTGCATCTGCTTCCAGAAGGGTCTGACGTTTGTCACGCTCTGCCTTCATCTGTTTCTCCATGGCCTGCTGGATTTCCTTGGGAGGAATGATATTTTTCAGTTCCACACGGTTTACGTGGATACCCCATGGATCCGTAGCCTTTTCCAGGACTTCCCACATTCTCTCATTGATCAGGTCTCTGGATGTCAAGGTCTGGTCCAGCTCCAGGTCTCCGACAATGTTCCGAAGAGAAGTCGCTGTCAGGTTTTCCAGTGCCACAATCGGCTGCTCCACACCATAGGTAAAAAGTTTCGGATCAAAAATCTTGTAATACACAACGGTATCAATGTTCATTGTAACGTTATCTTTGGTAATCACCGGCTGAGGTGGAAAATCTACCACCTGCTCTTTCAGAGATACCTTCTTGGCTACCTTCTCCACAAACGGGATCTTAAAATGCAGTCCCGCATCCCACTTTGCATGGAATGTTCCAAGAAACTCAATCACGTAACATCTTGCCTCCGGCACAATCTTGATGCAGTTTAAAACCAGCAGCAATACCAGAATCACCACAATCACTACCAAACCTTTTGCCATTTTTTCTCCTTCCTGGAAAGCCTCTGACTTTCCTCTGGTAACATTGGTGTTGCTGTTCATTATACAACATTTCCGTCTAAAAAGCACTTGCTTTTTGTCAAATCTAAGGAAGTTTTAAGAATTTTTAAGGCATTCCAGAAAAATGCAAAAAAATAAGGCTATCTGACTTTCTCGTCATCAGATAGCCTTTATAAATGAATGATCTCCAGTTTCACTTCATAACCTCCTGTTCTATTGATTTTTTATGTTTTTAAGCTATGGATCTCTGCCTTTCAATGGTATCTCCTCCTTCAGCTTGTCTGCTTATTGAATAATACCTATCCCATTGGACTGTCCTCCTGATATTTATTTTTGGTTGTTTGTTTCTTTTTCTTCTCTTCTTTTGTTGTCTTTATTGTACTACGGTTTTCTTTTTATGTCAAGTATTTTTTTAATATTTTTATTTATTATTTTTATCTTCTGACTTCTTTTTTTATGCTAATCATTATCTGAATATTCAGTCATTTCAAAGCTGCAATCCGAATTGGCCTAATGAGCCAATTGTGATCTACTTGGCAAAAACGGGGATGTGAAATAAATCCCGAAAAAGGGAGATGCGAAGAAACTCAATCGAGTTTTTTCACATCCCCTTTTTCGCCTCTGACATTATATTCTATTATAAGGTATACCCTGCCAGCACTTTCAGGGTGTTGAGCGCCCCATCTTTATGGCTTCTCTCATATCCATGGGAAGCGTACACACCGGCTCCAATGAGTCCGTGGCGCACATCATATCCGGCGCGGAGGGTTGCTTCTACATCGGATCCATAATGCGGGTAAATGTCCACTGCATAATCCGCTTTCATGGCTTTCGCTGCTGCCATCAGACCTTTCACAACTTCATAATCATAGGGACCGCCGCTGTCTTTTGCACAGATGGACACCTGGCGCTCGGTACATGCCAGTCCCTGGCCAACGCAGCCCATATCTACGGAAATTGCTTCTGTAATTCCATCTGGCACGCCGGCACTTCCGCCGTGTCCCACCTCTTCATAGGTGGTGACATGGATGTACACCGCCCGCTTTGGTGTGATGTTTTCTTCTTTCAGGTATTTTGCATAGCCCAGAAGAATGCCAACACTCAGCTTATCATCCAGGAAACGGCTCTTGATGTAGCCGCTTTCTGTGATCCGTGTTCTCGGCTCAAAGCAGACGAAATCTCCCTGGCTGATACCAAGCTCTTCCACGTCTTCTTTGGAACGGACATCTTCATCCAGCACCACTTCACAGGTATCGTAGGTTCTGGAAATTGTATTATAATCGCCATTCACATGAATGGACGCATTTACCAGCTGGAATGTTCCTTCATAAGTGCCGTCAAATTTGGTCACAATCCTGCAGTTTTCGCCCTCTGCATTGTTAGCATTCATGCCGCCGATGGGAGTTAAACGCAGACGTCCATTGTCTTTGATCTCTGCCACCATAGCTCCCAAGGTATCCATGTGAGCCTCCAACAGCAGGCCGTCTCCTTTTTCTTCTCCTCCCAGGCAGGCAGTGACGCTTCCTTTTCTGGTCAATGCAGATGCATAACCCAGGCTTTTTAACTCATCCTGGACAAATCTGGCAGCTTTTGCCGTCAAGCCGCTTGGACTGTCCACAGCCAGCAGGCGGCTGGTCACGTCCAGAATGTAATCTCCATATTCTTTTTCATGGTTTAACATATCGCACATCTTCCCTTCCACCATTTTTCTGTGTCCCATTATACTGCATAACGCCGCAGAGCGTCAACATAAGGAAAACAAGCAAGAAAGAATGTGCCTTGGCACATTCTCGCGCCGAGCGCGGTCGCTTGCGACATGTTTCTTCTTCGCGCAAGTGCGCATCCCGCGGAGCGTTTTTTGTGTCATAGGACGAAGTTTCCTATGACATAAAAAAGAGAACAGCCCCTGGGAAAGGGCTGTTCAGCTAAGAGGGAAATTTGTATGAAAAAGTTATAAAGTGTATTGGGTTGTTTCGCTTTACATGGAACAGTATAACCGGAAATTGTGAAAAATATTTGTCCGGTCTGTGAAAAAAATCGTAACAAATCTGCAAGGAAAGTCCTGGAGATGGCAGCCATGAATGAGCCATACCTGCATGAACGAATTCATGGCTATCAGACAGTCTAAGCCACCTTCGTAAGAAGGGCGGCAGCCCGGATTACGGAGGCGGGCGGCAGTTACAGAAGCACCACAGGTGCGGAGTAACTGACTTTCATGCATAAAAATCTTGCTCTAACTGCATGGCAGTTTTACGGTAAACACGATGCGTTCTTCTTTCTGCTCTGCTTTTATGCTGCCCCCGTGGGCCTTTGCAGCCGCTCTGGCAATAGACAGGCCGATGCCGCTTCCACTTACTTTTCCTGAATGGGACTCATCTGCCCTGTAAAAACGTTCAAAAATCTTGGATGTTTCAATTTTTTCCCCTGGCCTGCTGGTATTGCCTACGCAGATCAGGGCTTTTTTCTGTTTCTGAAAAACATCCACTGTGACTGCACCATTCTCGTCCGCGTATTTCAGTGCATTGTCCAAAAGGACGGAAACCATCTGCTGAATCAGCTTCTGATCTCCCTTCACAAAAAGTTCTTCCTGAATGCTGCAGGCCCAGCTTCTTCCACTGGCTTTCGCCCGTACCTGAAAAGGTTCCACGATTTCCCATACCGCTTCGCTTAAGGAAAATTCTGTTTTTTCCACGAATGGCCGCTCTTCATTGAGCCTGGATAAAGTCACCAGATCCTGAATCAGCCTGGACAGTTTTCTTCCCTGGGACTGGATATTTTCCACCCACTCATCCTGTTCATACTCCATTTCCAGCACATCTGCGCTGGTCAAAATGGACGTCAGAGGCGTTTTCAGCTCATGGCTGGCATTGGTAATAAACTGCTTCTGCATTTCCAGGTTCCGCGCATACGGCGCAATGGCCCGTCTGGAAAAGGCAAGCACCAAAAGGAACACCAGCACCAGACTTCCCACAGCCGCTAAAATAGTAATCACCAACAGGGTTTTAATGCTGTTTAATTCCCGCTCTGAATTTAAGAAAACAAGGCAGGTTCCATTCTCTGTCTTTTCTGCCAGATACCGGTATCCCTGTTCATACCCTTTGTTCTCTTCCTTTTTCAAACCAGCTGCCAGCACGGTTTCTGCCAGAGCCACAGCCTCTTCCTCTGTCACAGCACTTACATGGGCCAGATCTGTCTTTTCGACCTGGCTGTCTTCATTATAATAGATAACAAAAAAACGGTTCATCGCCTGAGCTTCCGGAGAAAATTCTCCCTCCGGTTTCAATGGGCCTGCAAAAAGTCCTATGCTCTCCGGTGGAGAGTCTTCCTTTGGCACCTGCTCCCCCTGGGCCTGATCGTCCGGTTCCTTTTTCGCTTCCATCTGGTAAATCCGCTCCAGCATACCGTCCTGCATCCCCGTCACTGCCAGATAATTCCAGATATTTAAAATTCCCAAAATCCCTGCAATCACTGCAAAAAACGCTGCCATGGAAGCCTGTATAAAACGTCTCCTTAATTTTTTCAGCATGTTTTCTCCATCTCTTTCAGGGCATACCCGGCTCCCCGGATGGTACGGATTTCCACAGTGCTGCCGATTTGTTTCAACTTTTTCCTCAGAAATCCAATGTATGTCCACACCACGTCAATTTCTGCCTCGGACTCCAGGCCCCACACCTTTTCCATCAGATGCTCTGAGGAAAACACATGCCCTGGATAGCGCAGAAACAGTTCCATCAGCTGGTATTCTTTCTTATTTAAATGCACATTTTCCCTTTTTGTATACAACAGATACTGGGTACAGTCCAAAGACAGGTTTCCCGCCGACAGCACTTCCGACAGATAATTTCCGCTTCTACGCACCAGAGCCCGTACTCTTGCCAGAAATTCGCTGGACGCAAAAGGCTTTGGCAGGTAGTCATCTGCGCCGGCATCCAGTCCTTCCACCCGGTCCTCCACTTCTCCTTTGGCAGTCAGAAACAGTGCCGGTGTGGAAACGCCCCGGCTTCGCAGTGTCCGCAGCACCTCCAGTCCGTTCATTCCCGGCATCATCACATCCAGCACCATGGCATCATAAGCTCCCTGAAGCCCATAATCCAGAGCATCCGTGCCGTTATAAACCATATCCACGGTATAACGGTTCTTTTCCAGCATCACCTTCAGCGCTTTCGCAATGGATACCTCGTCTTCTGCAATCAAAATTTTCATACGTTCTCCTTAACATTTCCACCATTCTATTTTTCAAAAAGTCTTCACACTTTTTTTCAGGTTCATTTTGGGTTCTTCTTTTATAGTAACAGACAGCAGTAAAAAAGGAAAGGAGTACCTGAAAATATCATGATTACCACCGGAAACTGGCGCCATGAATTAAAATATCAGATCAGTGCCGCCGATGAAGCAGCCATCTGCCAGAGGCTTTTCCCTGTCATGAAGCCAGACCCTCATACCGGACCGGACGGACGCTACCAGATCCGCAGCATTTACTTTGATAATGCAGATGACAAAGCGCTTCTGGAAAAAATCAACGGCCTGCAGAAACGGGAAAAGTTTCGTATCCGCTATTACAATGACAACTTTTCCTTTATCACCCTTGAAAAAAAGATCAAGCACAACCAGCTGTGCCTGAAAGTGGACGCACGCATCACCTATGAAGAATGCTGCGCTCTCCTTCATCAGGACACTGACTGGATGGTACATCATCCAAACGAACTGGTACGGGAGCTGTACTGTAAAATGAAGTTTCAGCAGCTGCGCCCCCGTGTCCTGGTGTCCTATGTGCGGAAACCATTTATTTACCCTGCGGGAAATGTACGGGTCACCTTTGACTCCTGCATCCGCACCACCTTGTTCCATCAGAGCTTTCTGGAAGAACAGGTTCACGACATTCCAGCCGCAGACGATCCTTTTACCAGAATTCTGGAAGTCAAATACGACGCCTTTCTGCCGGATGTCATCGCCTGCCTGCTTCAGACAGAAAACATCCGGCAGCAGGCCTTTTCCAAATACGGTGCCTGCCGCCGTTTCGGATAATCGTTCTTAAAACAATTTCATTTATGGAGGAATTATGTTATGAGTTTCAATGATGTTTTTAAATCCAGCTTTCTGGAAAGTGTCACCGAATTTTCCATTCCGGATACCATCATCGGCCTGGCCGCTGCCCTGCTTCTTGGCCTTTTTATCTTTGTGATTTATAAAAAAACACTGACTGGCGTTATGTATTCCAGCGGTTTTGCCTTAACCCTCATCGGTCTGTCTCTGGTGACAACCCTGGTCATCATGGCAGTTACTTCCAACGTGGTTCTGTCTCTTGGTATGGTGGGTGCCCTTTCCATCGTCCGTTTCCGTACCGCCATCAAAGAGCCTGTGGAAATCGTTTTCCTGTTCTGGGCACTTGCTTCCGGCATTGTAGTGGGCGCCGGAATGATCCCTCTTGCCATCATCGGCTCTGTGATTATCGGGCTGGCTCTTCTGTTCTTTGCCAACCGGAAAGTGAAAAACTGCCCTTACATCCTGGTACTCAACTGCCGCAATGAAACGGCTGAATCCGCAGTGCTGGATATTCTCCAGAAAGAAACCGACTGCTGCATCGTGAAATCCAAAACCATCAACGCTGCCGGCATTGAACTGACTGCTGAACTTCGGACAAAAGATGCCTCTACTTCTTTCGTAAACCGGATTTCCGAAATTCAGGATGTTGACAATGCCACCTTAGTCAGCTACAACGGCGAATATATGGCCTGACCTTCCTGGAGGTGAACAACGTGATCTCACACAAACACATTTCCAGATTCATTGCCTGGGCGATGCTTCTTGCTGTCGGCCTCTGCCTGGCTGCCATTGTATTTTCTGACCGTCTGGCTGCTGCTGCCGGCACCACTGGCGTTTCCATAGAATATGAATCCAAGCTTTTTGACACCAGCCAGATCCTGGACGTAAACATCCTAATAAACGAGGATGACTGGAACAATCTGCTGAAAAACGCCATTTCCGAAGAGTATTATACCTGCGATGTCCAGATAAACGACGAAACTTTTTATCAGGTAGGCATCCGCCCAAAGGGAAATACTAGCTTAAGTACCATTGTCAATGATCCGGATACGGACCGCTACAGCTTTAAGCTGGAGTTTGACCAGTATATTGACGGACAGACCTGCTATGGCCTGGACAAATTGATTTTAAACAACAATTACGCGGATGCTGCTTCTATGAAAGAAGCCATGATCTATGATATGTTTCAGTATCTTGGCGCCGATGCTTCCCTTTACAATTATGCAAAAATTTCTGTAAACGGGGAATACTGGGGCGTTTACCTAGCTCTGGAAGCAGTGGAAGATAGCTTCCTTCTGCGCAATTATGGCACCGCCAATGGAAATCTTTACAAACCGGAAGGCATGGGACTTGGAAACGGCGGCGGCTCTCCTGCATCCGGCAGCGGCGGAGCAGACTTAAATTACACGGATGATGAGCTGGACAGCTACTCTGTAATCTGGGATGGCGAAGTTACCGACAGCGGAAAATCCGATCATAAGCGGGTAATCTCTGCTTTGAAAAACATTGCGGAAGGTACAGACCTTGAACAGTCCATGGACATTGACAATCTGCTGCATTATATGGCTGTGCATATTTTTTCTGTCAATGATGACAGCCTTTCCGGCACCATGGCCCACAACTATTATCTGTATGAATCCAGTGGAAAATTAAACCTGATTCCATGGGATTACAACCTGGCTCTTGGTGGAATGAATGCAGGTGGAATGGACCCTGGCAGCCGTACCTCCGGTGCTTCCTCTGTCATCAACAGCCCCATTGACGATGCTTTTTCTTCCACGGACTTTTTTGACACTCTGATGGCGGACGAAACCTGCCACAGCCAGTATTACACTTACCTGCAGCAGCTTGTTGAAGGGTATGTAAACGGCGGCGGCTTTGAAACTTTTTATACCAGAACCCGCAGCCTTATTGATTCTCTCGTTGAAACAGACCCCACTGCTTTTTACACCTATGAGGAGTATAACACAGCGGCTGAAACCCTGTGCCAGGTGGTTTCTCTTCGGGGCGAATCCATCCTTGGGCAGATAAACGGCACCATTCCTTCCACCAGAGAAGCACAGCAGTCTGACAGCAGCGCCCTCATCGACGCTTCTGATCTGGATCTTACCGTCATGGGCACCATGAATGCCGGAGGCGGCCAGGATGAAAAGGGCGGCCCCGGTGTCAATGACAGAAGCGGTGCCGGCAAGGCTTCCGATGCTGACACCGCTTCCAAAACCAGCTCAGATTCTGATTCCACGTTGGATTCCGAAAACCGCCAGGCACCTCCAGGCGGTATGCAGCCTCCCGGAAATATGCAGACTCCTAATAATTTGCAGACTCCTGACGTGACTCAGGCTGGCTCTGAAAACTCACAAAATCCCGACATGACTCAGGCTGGCTCTGAAAACTCACAAAATCCCGACATGACTCAGGCTGGCTCTGAAAACTCACTGAATTCCGATGCGGTTCAGACTGCTGAATCTGACAGTCCTCAGACATCTGAAGCCGAAACTGCTGCGACAGAAGATGCCATCCCGGCAAATGCTTCTGCCGATGAGACTCAAGAGACCACCGAGTCTAATGAGCAGCCTGGAAATTTCGGGGATTTTAACCCACAGAATTTCCAGGGCGGAAATGGCGGCCCCCAGGGAAATATCGTTGGAGATTTTACAGGTGACGGTCTTGGAATGCCTGGCGGCAGCGAATCTGTCAGCAACAATTCCACTCTCCGCCAGAACCTGATTCTTTTGGGAATCTCCTTTGCACTCCTGACAGCGGCTCTGATATTTACTGCCCTTTACCGCAGAAAAATTCATTTTTCCCATGCTTTTATGCGGAAATTCCGCTATAATAAAAGAAGGAAAAAATGAAAGAAGGGATTTCTATCAAGACTTCACAGGAACTTCATGCTTCTTTAAACGCCATTGATCACAGAGGATACCCGGCATACAAAGATCTGAAAGGAGAATATGCTTTCCCTGGATATCTCCTTGGCATTGACCACGTACAGGGAGATCCGTTTGCTTCTCCCTCCAGGCTCAGCATCCGGGTTTCCTTAAAGCAGGCTGGTTTCCCCTCCGACTGTTTCAAAACTCCGGAACGGGAAACTGCATTTCTGGATCATCTCCTGCGGCTGTTTGAAGCTGCAGTGAAGCAGTATTCTTTCCAGGCAAAAGGTTCTGGAAAAAGCGGCGCTCTTTTCACCAGCCATCCAGGCCAGGAAATTCTGCGCCGTACTGCCTGCGTCCGCACGGACAAAGACCTGCTTGTCCGGTTTGAAGCAGGCTTTCCCGCCAACGGCCGCACCATCAACGCCAGAGAACTGGAAAAAATTCTTTTTGACTACCTGCCCCCCTGCGTTCTTGGTTCTCTTTACTACAAAAACATCAAACATCTGCCATTGGAAAAAATCCTCCTTCTTGCGGATGAACAGGCTGCTATCCGCCAATTTCTTTTAAAACATGGTTTCTGTGCCTTTGTGGCAGACGGTGCCATTCTTCCAAGAGCTTCCGGTATTTCCAATGCACCTATGAAACAGGCCGTTCCCTTTGCTTCTCCGGAAAATCTGCGGATTACCATTCCCCTTCCCTCTGGAAAATCCATTTCCGGAATGGGCATTCCACAGGGAGTCACCCTCATCACCGGAGGTGGATACCACGGAAAATCCACCTTGCTAAAGGCTTTGGAAGCCGGGGTGTACAACCATATTCCAGGGGATGGACGGGAATATGTGATTACCGATTCCTCTGCCTTAAAGCTGCGGGCAGAAGACCACCGCTCCATCAAGCAGGTGGACATTTCCGGATTTATTGACCGTCTTCCCGGCGGGCGGGACACTATATCTTTTTCTACGGAAGATGCCAGCGGAAGCACTTCCCAGGCAGCCGGTGTCATCGAAGGCCTGGAAGCCGGTGCTTCTGTGCTTCTCATGGATGAAGATACCTGTGCCACCAATTTTATGATCCGGGATGAGCTGATGCAGAAAGTCATTCATCCGGGCAAAGAGCCTATTACCCCCTTTATCAACCGCATCCGGGAGCTTTGGGAAAACCGAAAGGTGTCCACCATTCTGGTATCTGGCAGTTCTGGAAGTTATTTTCATACCGCAGATCTGATTCTGCAGGCTGATCAGTATCAGATACGGGATATCACCTCTGCCGCGAAAAAGGCAGCGAAGGAGTATCCTTTTGAGATCCCTGCATTGAAACCTCTTACCTACCGTGCAGGTGCCCGCAGACTTTCTCCTTCTTCCAACACCTCCGCTGGCTCTGGCCGCTTTTCAAAGTCCCCGGTTCACGGCCGCACCGGACATGGCTCTGGAGCAGGAAAACCGGATGACCGGCCAGTAAAAATCAAAGTCCAGGGACGGGACCAGCTTTTCTATGGGAAAGAACTGATTGACCTGCGCTATGTGGAACAGCTGGCCGATGAAGAACAGACCAAAGCACTTGGATATTTTCTTGCCTGGCTCTGTCAGAACGCGGACGGCAGTTCTCTCTCCCAGCAGATCAAACGGCTTTATTCCCTCGTAGAAAAAGAAGGCTTTGGCTGTCTCTGCCCTGGAAACTGTCCTCCCTTTGCAGCTCTTCCCAGAATTCAGGAAGTCTTCGCCTGCTGCAACCGTTTCCGGGAACTTTCCCTATAGCAAAAAATCCTGCCACGCTAGTGTGAGGGATTTCCGCCTGCGGCGGCATACTTCTTAGCCGCTGCATGGCGATCCCTGGGTGTTAAAAAACGACTCAAAAAACGCCTCAAAAAATTTTTTATTTTTTTCAAATTTTTTCAAAAAAACACTTGCTTTTTTTGAAGCTGAATGCTATACTAATGAAGCTGACGGAGATCAGCAAAAAAAAATTCAAAATCGATGCGTGGCTCAGCTTGGTAGAGCGCTGCGTTCGGGACGCAGAGGTCGCAAGTTCAAATCTTGTCGCATCGACTAATAAAAAGAGAATCGTTCTTTAGAATGGTTCTCTTTTTATTATCTAATGTAAAAAGTATGAGCTTTCATCCTCTTCCGGCACTAACGCATGTTTGGGCTCAGAGGGTGCTGCGTGCCAGTGGCACGCGTTTAGCACCGACCGAGCCGGAGGCGAGACCGCAAGTTCAAATCTTGTCGCATCGACT
>CAJMON010000079.1 GCA_905214955.1 uncultured bacterium | reverse complement strand
TTGCTACCACAGGCACCTGAAGCCTGCGCGTCTGCCAATTCCGCCACTTCCGCGTTCTTTCATTTACAACCAGAGGTTCTGATGTGTTCTTCCGCATGTGCTGTCAGTGAGAAATACTTCTCATGCGGAAGGCGGGACTTGAACCCGCACGGTATTGCTACCACAGGCACCTGAAGCCTGCGCGTCTGCCAATTCCGCCACTTCCGCATTCTGTACTGACCGTACATACTAATCGTCTCGCATGTCTTTGATAGACATGCGGGAGATGGGACTTGAACCCACACGACGTTGCCATCACTAGATCCTTAGTCTAGCCTGTCTGCCAATTCCAGCACTCCCGCATTGCTTAACAACAAAATGAATTATAGCACTGCGTTTCTGATTCGTCAAGTGCTTTTTTTAAGTTTTTTATTTTTTTGGAATATTTTGTGCAAAGCACGCAATTATCAAGGGTTCTTCCAAACGGCAGAACTTAAAACTGCCGGCTGATGGCTACGCCATCATGCATGAAAATCAGTAGGACGATAAGCCGGGTTATGTCGTGAATGATCATCTATCTAGTCCTCCTGTTGCCAGAAGGCTCAAGCGACCTACCTAAAGCTGACGGGCCGCCATACGCTTTTATTCGGTCTTGCTTCGAATGGGGTTTACATGTGCCCCTCCTGTCACCAGGAAGGCGGTAGTCTCTTACACTGCCCTTCCACCCTTACCCAGAAACCTGGGCGGTTCATTTCTGTTGCACTATCCTTGGAGTCGCCTCCACCGGACGTTATCCGGCATCCTGCCCTGTGAAGCCCGGACTTTCCTCGTCTGGCACCTTTCGGCCTGCCAGCCGCGATCATTTATCCTGCTGATTTCAAAGCGGGTATATTTTACCACCCACCTGCTTGTTCTGTCAAGGCGGAGTTTTCACAAAGCCGCCACAAAAAAGAATGTGCCTTGGCACATTCTCGCGCCGAGCGCGGTCGCTTGCGACATGTTTCTTCTTCGCGCGAGTGCGCATCCCGCGGAGCGTTTTTTGTGTCATAGGACGAAGTTTCCTATGACAAAAAAACGGAGCATTTCTGCTCCGCCTTCTATGTTCTCAACGATACATCTATCTAGGATACGCTGAAATTAAGCCAATTTGCTTTTTGCCAGCTCTGCCAGAGTTTTGAATCCTTCTGCATCACTTACAGCCATGTCAGCCAGGACTTTACGGTTCATTTCTACTCCAGCCAGTTTCAGTCCATACATAAATTTGCTGTAGGACAGACCGTTCATACGTGCTGCTGCGTTGATACGTGCGATCCACAGCTGTCTGAACTGACGTTTTTTCTGCTTTCTTCCTGCATAAGCGCTGGTCAGTGCTCTCATAACTGACTGTTTTGCTACACGGTACTGTTTAGAACGAGCGCCTCTGTAGCCCTTTGCCAGCTTCAGTGTTCTATTATGTCTTTTTTTAGCGTTCAGGCCGCCTTTAATTCTTGCCATCTCTTATTTTCCTCCTTCGACTCTTCTTATAAATACGGTAAGATCTTCTTCATGTTTCTGAAGTTTGTAGCATCCGTCATGGTCGCTTTTCTCAGATTTCTCTTTCTCTTTGTGGATTTCTTTGTTAAGATATGGCTCTTGTAAGCTTTATTTCTTTTCAGTTTACCAGTACCTGTCATTTTAAAACGTTTTGCAGCTGCTCTGCTTGTTTTCATTTTCGGCATTTTATGTTCCTCCTTATTGTTACATTTTCATTTTTATCGATGATCAGCGCTTTTCGCTTAAAAACATCGTCATGCTTCTGCCTTCAATCTTAGGCGCTTTATCAACCACCGCAACATCGGAAAGCTCCTTTGCGAAATCATCCAGTACATGGCGGCTGGCCTGCATGTGTGCCATCTCACGTCCACGGAACCGTAAAGTTACCTTTACTTTGTTTCCCTTCTGGAGAAATTTTCTGGCGGAACCCACTTTGGTATTCAGATCGTTTACATCAATGTTCGGTGTAAGACGAACTTCTTTGATTTCAATGACCTTCTGTTTTTTCTTGGCCTCTTTTTCTTTTCTGGCCAGTTCGTAACGATACTTTCCATAATCAATAATCTTGCAAACCGGCGGTTTAGCCGTGGGAGCAATCTTCACCAGATCCAGCTCAGCCTCACGGGCAAGCTTCATAGCGTCTCTGGCTGACATAATGCCTAACTGTTCTCCATTTTCGCCGATCAGGCGGATTTCCTTGTCACGAATCTGTTCGTTGATCATTAATTCGCTAATTGTCGTACACCTCCATACATTGACTGCTTCATACGATTTGTTCTAGTTGTCCCGCCGGGCATAGCCTTTGGCTCATCTGCCCGCAAAAGGTAAAAGCCGCATCGTGTACCCCGCCGGATTCGCATTTTTCACAAAAAAAGAGCCGACAGAAAATCTGCCCACTCATGCAAAATACTCCTGTCATCCTGACGGGAATTTATAAACCAATAGTCACTCATTTGTGCTATGGTGAGAGCGGACACTCTGCTTTCTTTTCCTTAACCTTAATTAGATTATCACAGCTTTCTCCCTTTGTCAAGGGGCAATAGCAAAAAAATCTGCCCTGCCTGGAGGGCCGCCTGGAAAAGGCACCTTTTTAGACAGAGCAGATCTTCTCAAATTTTTCAGACAGATGATGTCGGGGGCAAAAGATACCTTACGGATTGTTCCGTACTTCGTATCTTCGTATTCACTACGGTCGGTGCTAAACGTGTGCCACTGGCACACTGCACCCCACAATCCTGCCCATCAACAGATTTATTTATGACAGCACTGGAAGGTTCCGCACTCTGTCTGGTCACAGGTGCAGGCGCCTGCGCCTGAAATGCCTACTCTCTCAGCAGTACATTTGCAGTCGTTGTTGTAATGGCAGTGACATGCTTCACAGTCCACCTGCACGGTCTGGCTTGGAATCCCCATGGAGCTTACTGCCTGCCCGCCAGTTCTCTCCCGGAAACTTTCACAGCAGGTCTCCCTGGAAGTTTCTGCTTCTCTTCCTCCTACGGTAATATCACCTTTGCTGCAGCACTGGCCTTTGTTGTAGACACAGGTGCTGGCTGAACAAACTAAATACGGCATATGACTACCTCCCTTTCATTTTTTGTTGCAGAAGCAGTATCTGCCGTATACGCACTTTTTATTCACAAAAATCATCTGGTGGACAGCCGCCGCAGGCAATCGCGAAACGACTCACGAAACCATCGTACAGGCCTGCAAAATTCAAGCATAGAACGTCCCGCGGAACGCCATCCTGCAGGCCCGCAGAATGAAAAAGGAAAAAGCGATGACATTGCGAGGCTTCCAGGCTTTCTGGCACACTGCCAGCATCCGCTGCGCGCTTGTCTAAGCTTCGAAGAAGCGAGTTTGCGCAATGGCAGATGTGAAAAAGCGCGTGCCGGGAAAGACGGAAATGCGATCCCGTCCTTTACTCGAAGGCCTTCACCACGCACTCCGGCACGTCTTCTTTTTTCGCATAGAAGCTCACAAACTGTCTGGAATAGTTTTTGTAGGATACATAAATACTGTAATAATCGGAATCATATCCTCCGATGAACTGTCCATAACTTGCAAAGGTACTGTCCGCATAGTGGAGAGCTTCCACAATAGAGCGGATGTCTTCTTTATCAGTAAAAAGCTTGTTTCCACTGGTGGTCTCTTCCACATAGCTGCTGCCATCCTCGTTTTCATACGCCGTGGACTTCACCAGGCCGTACACTTCCACACTGGAAATGTCGTCTGCATTTAATTTCTGAGGAATTTCCAGTCCCATTTCCTCCAGCACCGCAATGGTCTTCTTAAAGCTTTTCAAAACCGGATAATTATCATCTGCACTGTAATACTCCCCTGATGAACAGTAAAAACTGATCTGGGCCTGGAGATCTTCCCCTGTAATCTGGTCATAATCCACCGTCCGCAGCTCCTGCTTGTAAGCCGCCATCAGAGCTCTTCTCTGGCTGACACTCATATGCACGGTCCCAGAATATCCATATAATGTAGAAAGTTCCAGCGAATCATATGCTTCTTCCGGCACCTGATACAGGGCATACAGATTCTCCACATAGTCCGAATCTGCAAACAGCCGATTTTCCTGAGTCTTATACACCTCTGGCTGAATCTTATAATTTCGAAAAACCTGCCTTCCATTTTTCAGCTGGTACATTACCTGGATGGCCGCTCCATCCGTATCGTTCTGCATGGCCTTTTCCACTCCGTTTTCCGCCATCTGGTAAATAGGATCAAAATTTTCCGCCGCTGTCTGCCGCAGAATCTCCTTTGTGTCATTTAACCACTGCACCCTGCCGTCCACATACCGTCCTCTGCTGTCCAGTCCTGCCTGGTAGACTGCCATAGAGGCAATCTCATCCTCTCCCGGCAGATAAGCATCATACCGAAACCAGTCAAACCGGAAAGCACTGGCTGCAATCAAGGATACTGCCAGAATCAGTCCGGTCTGCATGGGTTTTGCCACTTCCCGGATATCCGTATGGTAAATAAATTCTACCAGACTGCCAAACATGATCACACAGAACACAATCCCTCCAAAAAACCAGAAGTCCGTTTTGGTGCGCGTCATGTTGGAGGCCGTCAGACCGATCCAGATAGAAGCCGGAACTGTCACAAGCACCTTCAGGGGCATCTCCAGTTTTGGAAATGCCAGGGCATCCCCTGCCGCTTCTGTTTTTCTGATGCAAAAAAGAATCCTGTCTGCCACCAGCATTCCCGCCATCAGGCAGAAAATCAAAAGTACATGTCCCCCTGGAAATGCACCTCCCGTCTGGCAGGCCGCCATCTCCTGCTCAGTCTCATAACACAGGCCCAGGGGTGATAAAAACTTCCACCATTCTCCTGTCCACAGGCTCATACCTCCATAGGTTGAAAAAAAGGAAGATGCCAGCCCCTGAATCAAAATCATGTACACTGGTCCCAAAAACATCAGAACCGGAAACAGAATCGCAGATATCACCAGCCTGCCTGAAATCACAGCGGAAAGCACCGCAATTCCGTAGCTCACCAGATAGTACAGCATATGCAGCACATAGGCTTCCAAAGCTGTTTCGAGATCTCCCGGCTTTCCCACGCCATAAGCATTTCCAATGAGCAGGCAGATTAACAGACAGATCATGTAGGGAACTGCCACGATAAAAATGCCTGACAAATACTGCATCCAAAACCAGTTTTTCTTTTTTACTGGCAGGCTGTGATAAAAATCCAGTTTTTCCTTGGAATGAATATAAGAAAATCCAGAAAGACCGCAAAGCATTGCCAGCGCACTCAGGATAAAGACAAGAAAAATCCCGGGATACTGCGTATTTTCAAACCAGGCACTGCCAGAAGCCACCAATCCGCTTCCAAAACTGACCAGATCCTGATAAAGTCTGCGCACTGCCTCTGCTTCGATCTGTTTTTGTTCCAGAAGGCTGAACGCATAATCCAGCTGCAGAAGAAGCCGTGCCGGAAATGCAACAAATAATGTAAGAATGCTCACCGCTGCCAGCCAATTTCTCCGTTTTAAATCTTCTTTCATCAGCCTAAGAAATGACCTTTTTGGAATCATATCCTGCCACCTCCGTTTCACTGATAAAGATTTCCTCCAGACTCAGCGGAAGAATTTCTGAAAAAACAGGCTTTTTCTCTTCAATCTGCATCATAATCTCCTGTCTGGTTCCTCTGGCAGTAATCGTCATCAGGGAGCCTCTTTTTTCATACTGCATCACGTTCAGTTCCCGAATCAGCTGCTCTTCCTTTGCCGGATCACGTATCACACACTGTACCTTATGAATATGCAGCTTCAGATCCTCCAGGTCTTTTGACAGAAGAATTCCACCCCTGTGGAGCAGTCCGATGTGGTCGCAGATATCTTCCAGTTCCCGCAGGTTGTGGGACGCAATCACCGGCGTAAAGGAGCGGTTGACCAGCTCTGCTGCAAAAATACTTTTCACTGTCTGGCGCACCACCGGGTCCAGACCGTCAAACGTCTCATCACAGAGCAGATATTTCGTCCCTGCACAGATACCTAAAAGAATGGAAATCTGTTTTTTCATGCCTTTGGAAAATCCGGCAATTTTTCTTTTTTTCTCCAGCCGGAATTTGTCCAGAAGTTCATAATATCTTTCAAAGGAAAAGGCCGGATAGGCAACGCTGTAAAATTCTGCCATAGATTTCGGAGTTGCATTTGGGAAAAAATAAGCCGTATCCGACAAAAAACAGATTTTTGCCTTTGCTTTTGGATTTTCATAAACTTCTTCTCCATCCAGGAGTACATTTCCGGCATCCGGTTCCAACACTCCGCTCATGATCCGAAGCAGGGTGCTCTTTCCGGCTCCGTTTGTCCCCACCATGCCAAAAATGCTGCCTTCATGAATGGACGCCACGATGTGATCCAGGGCCTTTACCTCCCCAAAATGTTTGTCTACTCCATTGATCTCAATCATGCGCCATCCTCCACCTTTGTACTCTTCCTCGATGCCACGGATTGTTTCGCAGTTTCACTGTTCTCGCAATCCTTCAACCATCTGGAATCATCATAGCATGACTTTTCTCGTCTTTTCAAGGGAAGCCGGAAAACTTAAGAAAGATTAAGCAAACCACAAAAAAAGAATGGCCCTTTTACAGGCCATCCTCTTTTTGATTTGATCTTTATTTCTCCAGTGTTACCACTGCAGGCTCTTTTCCAGTCAGTTCTTTGGTTCTTGCATCCGGCTGTCCAAATCCTACGTGAAGTCTGAAGGTCTTGCCCTCTTTCTTACGGTTTCCTTCTTCATCCACAACGGTGAATGCATCTGCCGGGACCATGATCTTTACAGTTTTGGTCTCGCCTGCACCCAGTGCCACGCGGGCAAATGCGCACAGTGTCGGGTTCTTGGGAGCATCTGCGCTGTCCAGAGCTTCCACATAAACCTGAAGGACTTCTTCTGCTGCCATGGTACCTTTATTCTCAACATCTGCTTCCAGAACCACGCTGTCATCTGCAGTTTCTGCATCTGCCAGACGTGCATCCGTTACAGCAGTATCGCCATAAGTCAAGCCGTATCCAAATGGATACTGGGCTTTTCCTTCCATGTAACGGTAGGTTCTGCCCTTCATGGAATAATCTTCAAATGCAGGAAGATCATCCAGTCCATCGTAGAAGGTCACCGGAAGTTTTCCAGAAGGAGATACTTCGCCAAACAGGACTTTGGCTGCTGCTTTTCCGCCTTCACTTCCCGGATACCATAACTGCAGAACTGCATCGAAATGCTCTGCTCCATAGCTTAAATCCAGGGCGCTTCCGCTCATCACACACAGCACCACCGGTTTGCCGCTCTTTGCAACGACTTCCATCAGCTCGCGCTGAGGTGCCGGCAGCTGCAGGTCGATCTTGTCACCGGATGCATAGCTGTTTCCGGTATCTCCCTCTTCGCCTTCCAGAGTCTCATCCAGGCCGACGCACAGGATCACAACATCACTTTCATCTGCCACAACTGCAGCTTCTGCCAGACGGTCTCCTGCTACTGCCAGGTTCTCGGTCTTTTCCTGCCACAGGTGGCAGCCTACAGAAGTCAGCACGCGGATCTCCCCGCCCACATAATCCTGGATGCCTTCCTGAATGGTGCGGTAACGGGATGCAGTTCCGTGATAGTTTCCAGCCAGAGCTGCACGGCTGTCTGCATTGGGTCCGATGATGCCGATGGTCTTTACACTCTCTTTTTTCAGCGGCAGAATGCCGTTGTTCTTTAGCAGAACCATGCTCTCTACAGAAGCTTTCTCAGAAAGTGCCAGATGCTCTTTCGATTCTACCTCTGTGTAGGGGATAGAGTCATACTCACTTCCGTCGAACATGCCAAGAAGATATCTGGTAGTAAACAGACGCACTGCAGATTTTGTAATGGTCTCCTCAGTTACCAGGCCTGCCTGATATGCTTTCAGAATATGAAGATACGTATTTCCACAGTTTAAGTCGCAGCCGTTGTTGATAGCCATCGCTGCGGACTCTTTTGCTGTTACAGTCACACCGTGATGCTCGTGGAAGTCACGGACAGCCCAGCAGTCGGATACGAAATGTCCCTTGAATCCCCAGTCGCCTCTTAAAATCTTCTGCAGGCTTGGGCTTCCGCAGCACACTTCACCGTTAGTACGGTTGTAAGCTCCCATCACAGCTTCCACACCGGCTTCTTCTACCAGTGCCTTGAATGCCGGAAGGTATGTTTCTGTCATATCCTTTTTGGATGCCACTGCGTTAAACTCATGACGCACGGCTTCTGGACCGGAATGCACTGCAAAATGCTTTGCACACGCTGCAGCTTTCATGGTCTTTCCATTTCCCTGGAGTCCTTTTACAAATGCAACACCCAGGCGGCTGGTCAGATACGGATCTTCTCCGTAAGTCTCATGTCCGCGTCCCCATCTTGGATCACGAAAAATATTTACATTGGGAGACCACAGGGTCAGTCCCTTGTAAATGTCTCTGTCTCCCTTCTTGGAAACAGCGTTGTATTTTGCACAGGCTTCAGTGGCAATGGTATCTGCGATTTCACCAATCAGATCGGTGTCGAAAGTTGCACCAAGACCAATTGCCTGCGGAAATACAGTTGCCTGTCCAGCTCTTGCGACTCCGTGAAGTCCTTCATTCCACCAGTTGTATGCCGGAATGCCCAGACGCTTAATGGCCGGTGCATCGTATTTTAACTGGCTGGCCTTTTCCTCCAGAGTCATCTGTGCAACCAGTGCCTCTGCTTTTTTTCTTGCCTCTTCTCTGTTCATGTAAGTTCTCCTATATGAGCTTTCGTATTAACAAACTTTAATAACACCTTTTACAATGTCAGCTTTGTTGTCTACACAGGAATCCAGTGCATTCTGGATGTCATCCAGCTCGTAGTAGTTTGTCACAATACCTTTGATATCGATCTTGCCAGTAGAAACTGCATCAATCGCAGTGGGGTAAATGTTTCTGTAACGGAATACTGTCTTGAATGTCAGCTCTTTGTCCAGTGCCATACCGATAGGCAGAGTCATTTCTCCAGAAGCGCTGTAGCCTACAAATACAATGGTAGCACCTTTCTTTGCAGCTTTGATCTGCTGGGAAGCGGTGATCTGAGAACCAGCAGTTTCGATACCCAGGTCAAATCCTTTGCCCTCGGTGATCTCCATGATCCGTGCAACGGTATCTTCTTTCATGCCATTGATCACATAGTCAGCTCCCAGTTCTTTTGCTTTCTCCAGACGTTTGTCCATAACGTCTACCACGATCACTTTGGAAACGCCTCTTGCTTTTAATGCCAGCAGGGAAACCAGTCCGATGCAGCCTGCGCCGGTAACAACTGCAGTCTGTCCAAGATGAGCATCACCCTGGCTTGCTGCGTGCATACCAACTGCCAGCGGCTCAATCAGAGCGCCTTCCATGGTGCTTACGTTCTCCGGAAGCTTGAAGCACAGACCAGCTTCATGAGCCACATACTCCTGGAATACGCCGTCTACTGGCGGAGTTGCAAAGAAGACAACATCCGGGCACAGGTTATATTTGCCCTGTTTGCAGAATTCGCAGTGTCCGCAGGTTTTGCCAGGCTCTAAGGCTACACGGTCGCCAACTTTTAAGTTCTTTACATTCTTTCCTACTTCCACAACAGTACCGCCTGCTTCATGGCCCAGTACAAAGGGAGTTTCTACGATGAAGTTTCCGATACGGCCGGCTTCATAATAATGAAGGTCAGAACCGCAGATTCCTACGTATTCTACTTTTACCAGAGCCTCGTCGTCCTTCGGCTGGGGAATCGGTCTCTCCTGGATCTCAACCTTTCTTAAGTCTGTCATTACTGCTGTTTTCATCATTCCGTCCATTATTTTTCTATTCCTTTCTATGATTTTCCAATTCAGTTTTTGCTCACTTCTGGCAGCCTGCAAATGCTGCTTTTTAACGTTTCCGCAGGCTGCCAGGCATTTTTATTTTCGAAAACTCTTCTTTGGTCCCAAATAGGATTTCTGAAGTTTGCTGCCTTCCTGGCAGATCACCAGATGCTCCAGTGCCACACCGGCATCTCCCGGATACAGGGTAATGGTGTTCAGACCTTTGTGGAACACTGTCTGTACAGATGCCACATGCTCCTGATCCAGTACAGAGGTACACCATTCTTCACACTCGGTATCTCCGCCCCGGAACGTATCGGTTACCAGATTTACAAGCTTTACAGGCTCTTCATTGACTGCAGCGCCCATGCGGAGAGGTCCGCCGTAAATCAGTGCATTTGCCGGAGAAGTATGGATATCCAGGCGGTAATTTCCTGCCTCTTCTGCCCATACATGGTACACAAGGCTGGGAGCCTGTCCCTTCGTCCAGTCTTTTTCTTCGTAAACGGCAGTACTCGGGAAAGCTTTCATGGCAGATTCGAACTTGCCATAATCCGGAATATACTGGTATGCGCTGTCTCTTCCCGGAATATTTTCTGCAAAGTCCGCTGCATCCATGACGCACACGCCTTCATCCATGAGGAATGCTCCTTCCGGAACTTCTGACAGATCTTTTGCAGCCGCACGGATCACTACCGGAACAAACTCGGTCTCGGTACGCACATTGCAATGAAATTCCACGGAAGTACCTGTCGGAATCTTGTCTCTTAACACCCGGATTACCACATCTTCAGAATACTCGGTGCTGCCGGAAGTTTTGGAAAACTCCAGGTACTCGCAGCTCTCCGGAATATTCCAGCATACGCTGCCAATTCCGCCATTTGCGATCTGCAGAGTCACCTCGTCATTTCCCGGATAAAGGAAATCATTGATTTCCAAGGTAATGGGGAAATACTGGTTGGTGTAGCTTCTGGTGTCATCAGTTCTGGATACCACCAGTCTAGATTTTTTCGGAAGAGTTACCACATGCTGTACCGGATATCTCCAGTCCTCATCGTTCCAGTTTACAAAACCGATGTGGGATTCCAGTTCCATTCCGCTCCACTTTCCGTCTCTGAAATCACGCATGGAAGCAGTCAGTTCCGCATCTCTTGCGATGCACATCTGCATTTTCTCTCCGTAAACATTGGCCACTGCTTTTCCCTGGGAAGCAAACAGATGGTTCATGCCGGAATACAGATGCATTTTCAGCAGGTTTGCAGAACCGGCTGCCGGGAAGTAGATCATGCTGAAGTATGCATCCTTGCAGGGCAGGTTTTCCAGCTCTTTATAAAGCTTTTCGTTTTCCTCTTCCACTGCCTGTGCTCTTGCCAGCATCCGTCTTCCTTCATTATAATGTGCCGGATGATAGATGGTGTCGTTTAAGCATTCCGGACGGCGCAGACCATTTAACCGGACAGATTCTTCCAGAACCCATACAATACGGTCTAATTGCTCTTCGGTAACATAGGTGCTAAACTGCGCTTTTACCCACTCTCTCGTATATTCTTTAATGCGGTCCTGATGTCCGCTTCCCCACTTTTCAAAATCATAAGCCAGGGACAGGAAATAGCCTAACGGATACTCATTAAATTTCACATCGCCCACGTTCAGAATCCATACGTTTTTGATGCCATATTCATAGGCTTCTGTCATCTGCTCCCACATTTTGCTGATGGGTGAAGAATTGACCCACTCAAAGGAAATGGGGGAACCATGGTAATCCACATGGTAATACATACCAAATCCGCCTGGATGATTCCGCTCCTCTCCCTGGGGAAGGGCACGCATGTTTCCAAAGTTGTCCTCGCAGAACATCAGGGTAACGTCATTCAGTGCTTTGTATCCGCGGATGCTGTAACCACCTTCTCCGAAATAGTAGTCCTCTACTTCTTTGTAAATTGCAAAAAGCATGGGCACTTTTTTCGGATCCGGATCAATCTCACGGGCGATGATCTCACGCTGTTTGGTGATAATCTCTTTTAATTCTTCTACATTGTCCCGGATGGTGGCATCTTCTCCAAGAAGCTTGCTGTCGTTTTCACCACGCATACCTACGGTTGGGAAAATCGTCTGGCCTTTCACACGGCTTAAACCGTCCTCCCAGAATTTCAGGATGCCTTCTTTGTTTCTGCTGTAGTTCCACACTTCACCGTAGGGAGAATCCGGGCCTTTGAACTTTGCAAATTCTGCACCAGAACGCATACAGGGCTCATGATGGGACATTCCGATGTAAATGCCGTACTCGGTAGCCAGCTCCATGTTGGCAAGTCCCGGTCCGTCTAACAGGAAGTTGGATGTCCACATGGCCGGCCACAGGTAGTTGCCCTTCATACGAAGCAGGTACTCAAAAATGTGGTCGTACATCTCGGCAGTAAAGCCATTGTAATGAGAATGGGTCCAGTTTCCGTAACAGGGCCACTCATCATTGATAAAAAATCCTCTGTACTTTACAGACGGCTCTTTCGCAATAAAATTCTCCACACTCAGGCAGAGGTTTCCATCTTTTTTGTCTTCTTTTCCAGGTTCACTGGTAAGAACTGCACTCTTCCATACCGGCGGTGTCACATCTCCCCAGAATCCCCAGGCGGTAACTCCCAACAGCTCTGACAGATGAAACATACCATAAATAGTACCCAGCTTGTCACTTCCCATGATCACAAGGCCCTGCTGTACTCCGGGAATTGGCTGTTCGGTCAGATAAAAGCCATAGCTTTCCCATTTTCCTTCCAGCTGTTTCAATTCCGGAATACGCGCTTTCAGCGTATCAGCCAATTCTCCGCAGCCATCCGTAGCAATGATCACTGCCTGCGGCACTTCCACACCTGGTACAGCTGCCGCGCAGGAAACACCTGTGGTCTGCTTGATATCTGTGCTTACTTTTTCAAGAACTTTTTTGATACCGGATTCCGCTGCCGGGTCCAGGATCATTTGTAATGCTTCTTTTGCGTTAAATTTTAATTCTGCCATGTCGCACTCCAAAAATAATTTTTTTGTAACTGTCCAGAGCCAACCTCCAAAATGCTACGCATTTCGTCGGTGTGGCGTATCCGCCAAA
>CAJMON010000078.1 GCA_905214955.1 uncultured bacterium | reverse complement strand
GAACATGATCGACTTCCATTTCAACTCACGGCCCCGCGAGGGGGCCGACTTATACTGGCGAAGAGGATGCGGATCTGGTAACATTTCAACTCACGGCCCCGCGAGGGGGCCGACAGCAATTTTAGACAACGATCCGCTATCTAAAATTGTCTTTTTCATATTATTACACAATTTTAAAGATTTTTCCATAACTTTTCTTTATGGTTTCTTCTTTTTTCACACTAAATCTGCTTTTTTCCAGGTGCGAATCTTCTGGGAATTTTCTGGGCACTTGGCTTTCGCACGTAAGCTACATGTAAAGCAGACTTTCTCGATCCACTCTCCACACTGAAAACGCAGAAATATCTGCCTGCACTTCAGAATATCAGTGTATCCGTCACATCAAATCCTGGCTTGGCACCGATATGTTCTACTTTATTTTTGTATTTTTCACCCAGATAATAGAATCTCAAACTGTCTACATTTTTGTCGATGATATTCTCCAGGATGTTTTTTACCTGCCTGCATTTTGTGGCATCCATCTGGCACTCAAACACCGAATTCTGTACTCTCTGTCCATAATTGGTACACTCCTTTGCCACTTTCCGCAGACGCCTTTTCCCTGCTTCTGTCTGCGTATTCACATCATAGGTAATCAAAACCAGCATCTTTTCACCTACTTCCAGAAAAACGGCGGATACTCATCCAAATCTCCTCTTAAATATCTTGCAAGCAGCAGACTTTGGACATACGGAGCCATGCCCCATTCGATCTGTTCCTCCAGAAACGGATGCTTTATGGCCTCCTGTTTTTTGGACTGCCAGGCCGACAAGAAAACTTTCCGTCCCTCATCTGTCAAAATCACCGCACCGCTTTCCTTTTTAATGAAATATTTTTCTTTCATAATCCGCTTATTAATCAGCGTCAGCACAAACCGGTCTACCAGAACGCTGCGAAATTCTTCCATCAGATCCAGCGCCAAAGACATTCTTCCTGGACGGTCCGTATGAAAAAATCCCACATAAGGATCCAGCCCAACCGTTTCCAGGGCAGACCCGCACATTCCAGCCAGAAGCGAATACCCAAATGACAGCATTGCATTTACATTATCAAGAGGGGGCCTTTTATTTCGACCATGAAAATAAAATACTTCCTTTTGCTGCAAAATGAGTTCATCAAACACAGAAAAATATACGGAAGCAGCCTCTCCTTCCAGTCCCAGCAGTTCCTCTGCGCTTTCACAGCTTCTGATTTTTTTCATGCTCTGCGCCAAAAATGCCGATTTTTTCTCTATCGTTTCCGTATCCAGCCGCATTGCATAATCTCTGATCGCTCTTTCCAGAACCCACCTGGAATTGTACACTTTTCCAAGAATAAAATTTCTTGCAATCTGAATGCTCGCCTGCTGCCTGTCACTGATCCGATACTGCTGTTTTCTTAAGGTTACATTTCCCTTTACTTCACCAGTCACCCGCGCCAGGAACCGCCCATTTCCAGACAGAAAGGACAAATCAATATTTCTCTGGGCGCAGGCTCCCATCAATGCCGGGCTTGCACCCACATATCCAAATGTCACGATTGCCTGTAGATTGTGTAAGGGAACTCTTCCAATTTCCTTTTGTTCTTCCAGTACAACCACATTTTCCCCTTCAAGGGATAAATACTTGTTTCCGGACGTTATGTACAACGTATTTAACAATCTTTTCATTCTTCTTCCTCTTCTACAAGGACTCTATCAATGTATCCAGAAACTGTTCGATTTTTATTCAACACAGGAAGACATAGATCTTTCATAGAACATGCACTGCATTTTCTGCTCGTTTTTACCTTTGGTGTATGACGCTGCTCATAGTACCTATGCATTTCCGCAAAAATTTTTCTAATTTTTTCCCGCACTGCCGTATCAAACTCTACCTTCACACGGCGCCGTATTTCCCCATAATAAAGACATCCATAAGGAATGGTGCAGCACAGCATTTCTTCCAGACACATAGCCTGCGCCGCCAGCTGGAGAATATCCGGATCGTCTTCCTTTGGTTTCCCTCTTTTATATTCCACCGGCACTGCTGTATAAAGTCCTTCTTTTCCAGCCAGCGAAATGCCATCTTTTCCTTTGTGGAATTCTACCACATCGCATTCACCGCTGACGCCCATTTCCCTGGAATGCACCGGCATAGCTCTCACAATCAAAAGATCGCCCCGCTTCTCTTTCATGCCTGGGTTGTGGGCATTTTCATGGAGAATCTTTCCCTCCACTGTCCTAACATTCTCCTGCCACTGCATTTCAATGTGGATCAAAGCCCATTGCCGCCTGCAGAATTCATAATGCTGGATTCCGGATAACTGAAGAAAATCTTCTTCATTATACAAAGCAAAACTCCTCCGGTTCTTTGCATCCCTCTACCTGCCAGGTGATGTCATAATCATCAAATTCTACAGGATGTCCTTTCTTCTGCTGAATCTGAAATCCTCTCTGAATTCTTCCACTGGAAACTGCCGGTGTTTTTTCGTCGTGCTGCCACCAGTACATACGGCAGACCTCCATACTCCCTTCCGGTCTCGCAGAAGAAGCATCATTTTCAAACAATGTTTTCAGAGCTTCCTTTAATACTTCTGCATCTTCCTGGCTGAATCCTGTTTTCTCTGCCAGCTGCACATTGACACTGCCCATAACCTTATACACTGCAAAACCGACCCGGTGTTTCATTCCCATAGTATTAGATTCTTTTCCGCCTTTTCCAGATTCACTATTCACACTTTTCGTAATCTGCATACTAATAATATCAACGGGCGACAGGCTCACTGCCTGATGAATGGAAACCGGTCCCCGTACTCCCAAAGATACGTTTTCTCCACTTCCTTTAAATGCAAACACCTGTCCAAAGGCTCTGACGTCCATCCATTCCCGGCAGGCAATTTGGGCACATGCCTCGCGGTTGGCTCCTTTTTTATTTCCCAGCTGCGCTTTCAGTTCTGCGCAGCCTTCTGCCCGTTCTCTTAAACTGGTATAAGTGTCATCCGACCGGTCATCTGACTGAACAAAAATCCGCTGTCCCAGATCCTGAAGACGGTTTCGGATTTTCCGTTTGATGCACACATCAGAAATTTCTCCATATCCATCCAGATTGATCCGCGGACGGTTTCCATTCAGGGGATCTCCATTCGGATTTGCATTGTGAACACTGATAAATAATGTAAAATCAATTTTTCCTTTTAACTCGCTCATGGATTATTCCTCCTCTTCCTTATCCTCTTTTTTCGCTTTCAGATCATATGCCTGGCTGTGAAATCCAAGCAGATACAGTCCTTCCAGTCTGCTGTTATCCTGGAAACTTTCTTTTTCAAACAGATCATAAATTTCATTCAACAGATTTTCCAGGAAAATTCTTTCTGGAACCTTCAGTTTATTCAAATAGGGCTGAATACTTTCTTCGATGACTTTCCATGTTTCATATGGTCTCTGGGAAAATGTATTCATGTACCGCTTTGCATTGGTCACTCTGGCAGTCTCGTCTTTTTCATATGTCCGGTATTCAATTCGGTCTGCCACGGCCAGCAGACGTCCATACAGATAATTTCTGTCCTTTTCTTTTCTATCCAGTGCCACGTTCCATTCCTCCTGTTCGTTTCTTTCCATTCTGCTCTTTTTCACCAGCGAACACGCCAGTGCTAAAACCCGCTCCCAGTTTCTCCGTTCTTTGTATGCCAAAGGCGCTGACGCCTTATTGACTGCACGGCTCACATAATCCATGGGAACTCGGTGTCCGTTCCAGATGCAGGGGATCAGTCTTCTTGCCACTTCTGCATACAGTTTCTTTCCATTGGCATCTGCAATGGTAAGGCCGCCTTTGCTCTCGATTCCATATAAAATGTCTGCGATATCTCGAACTCCCACCATTCCAAAAAAGCGGATCCGGCTCCCATCTTTCCATTTTTCATGAATCCAGCTGCAGCTTTCATGCCATTTTTTTATATTTTCCAGGTACCTGGAAGACTCCAGGCGGGTTTCTTCCACCATGGCCAATCTTCCAGTTGTAGCTGCATCAAATCCCATCAGCACCATGGAAGAAGTATTGTCTACAGTTTTTCCATACCCTCTCAGGGCACTGTAAAATTTCTTTGCCGTAATATAATTTTCATCGAAAGATTCTTCCTCGTCATCCCAGACATCCTCTTCCTCGTCCTGCTCTTCATATCCAGACGCCACAGCCTCTGTATCGGCATCCCATCTTGGCATATTCTGCAGGCTGGTTTCCCAAGTCACAAACACCTGTGTATCAAAAAATGTTCCCTGTTTTCGAATCATCCACCGCAGCGCATTGTGCAGTTTCTGAGAAGATTCATTTCCTATTGCAAAAGCTTCTTCTTTATTGGCAAACCTTCCCCGGTATGTAAAATTCTGGCTGTCATTTGCAGAAATCAGTTTTGCGCCATCTCCCTCATTGCGGATCTTTTTTCCATGAAGATAAGAAATGGTTTCCACATTTCCGGTCAGGTAACACAAGCCCTCTTTTTCTTCTTTTCCCTGAGATCGAAGATAATTGATAAAACATTCCTGTAACGACCTGTCTTTCCAGCATTCATCCGGTATTTCTTCTTCCAACTCCACCGTTACTGGACGGACAATGAACCGCACCAGCGCTTTTCCAGGTTCTATTCTCTGAATAGTTTCTTTTTTGTCAATCTCATTTTCTTCATTCAGCTTTACAATTCCTTGTTCCACCAGATCCCTGACCAGCGTCTTTTTTTTCAGATATTCATAAATCGCTTTCACCTTTTCATGGGAAAACGAAGAAAATGCCCACTTTTCCAGCTCCGGCATATACAAATCATAGCATTCCTGATCTTCTTTGGAATACTGCCCATAATCCCCTGCCAGATACCGCACCTGATCGCACAGCGGATGGGGTTCTTTTCCAGAGGTACGGCTTCCGGACTTTTCTGTCACCGGAATGACGGTCATTTTATCCCCTGGATCTACCACCTCAGCCCGCAAAAATGTTCCATCCTGGTAAATGGTCACTGTGATCTGGGCTTCCAGCGTGGAATGATACAATGGCAGCAGCGTATAGGGTATCTCTCCTCTGTATTCCATGACACCGATCTGATCTTGATTTTTATCATATAAATCAATCAGCTCCTGCCCCCAGTTTGCATTCTGCGTCACTCGCCCACCTCCTCACTGGTAAATTCGTTTAATCCGGTAAAGCACCCTTCTCCGAAAATTTTTCGTTTCATTTCTTTGATTACTCTTTTTTGTGTGCATTCTTCCGGCCGGATAAATTCAATGATTCCTCCCTTTTTCATCACCGGCCTCCAGAAGCGTACGGTCATCTTTTCTTTGTCCTCTTCTAAAACGGCTTCTTCTGGGTAGGTGATGCCATGGTACATAAATCCATAGTCCACTTCTCCAGCCATCTGATCATAATAGCTTTCGCCCTCCCCAAACACGCAGGGTTCTACAAATGCCTGACATTCTCTGGTTCCCAGAAAAACATCTCTGCGGCCGCCGCGTTCAACCATTCTCTTGGCAATGTTGTGGTGTTTGTTTTCATTTCTGTCTGCTTCCAGCTCCGGGTGATTTTCATTCATTTCAAAATGCGCCCGCACCTGGTATCTTACATCCTTTAAATAAGTATAATAAGAAAGATCGTTTCCTCCATTGTATGCAATGGGACGAATTCCTTTGGTTTCCGTCTGAATCGGATTCATGATCCGCACTCCGTCAATTAACCAAAATATCGTAGGTTTCCAGTAGATGCTTTCCACAATCCCCCGCAGTGCCTCATAGGTTGGAATGTGGTAGGTGGTCTTTTCTCCTCCCACCCGCATAACCGGATCTGCAAAAAGTGCATAAGAGCCATACACTTCAAATTCAATGGTATTTCGATATTTTTTCAACTGTTTCACCTCCATTACAGAAAGCAGGACTCCATGTGCGGCTCTTCCACCACACCAGCCTCCTGATCATAATATCCATCACACAATACCAGAATTTCTTTGTCGCAGCTTGCATAAATGGCGTTTCCTAGCCGCTCTTTTCTGGTTTCTGAAATGCCTACAGTGTATCTTTGCAGTTTTCGAAAGATCTTCTTTCGTTCTCCTGTCTGTGGATAAGCCTGCTGCGCTTCTTCCAACAGCTGCCTTGCTTCTTCATTGTATAAAACAACCACACTGACTTTGTGGTCATTGGAAATCACCTGAAATTTCTGTCCGGCAGTTTCAAAAGCCTGGGGCAGCTTGGTCTTTGCCTTTTCTCCGTGGGCTCTTCGGTACTGCTCAGATCCTGCCAGATTTCTTCCCAGCAGATCTGTCAGGTTCGTTCCGTATTCTTTTACTGGAAACTTGGTTTCACCAGGTCGGATCTGCGCATAATAATACCGATAATAGGCTTTCACCGCCTGCTCCGAATCCAGAGAATTTCCAAATGCTTTTTGATCCTTTCGAAATCCATCCAGGACTTTCTGCAGGGCTGCCTGGGCATTTTGAATTTCTTTTAAATGGGTCAGGTTCTCTGCCTTTTCCGACATTTTCACAATGGAAACTTCTCCCATTTTTTCAAATTCCTTGTGTCGGTTACATCTGCCTGCCGCCTGGATCACATTGTCCAGTCCTGCCATGGAACGTACCACCGCCCCAAAGGAAAAATTGACTCCTGCTTCCACCAGCTGGGTGCTAACGCAGATCGTTTTTCTGGAACGGTCTTTTAAGGCCTCCCGGATCTTTTTCAGTACATCCATTTTGTGCTGTGGACACATGTTGTTGCTTAAATGAAAAATAGACATTTCCTCCGGATGATCTTGGAACAGCTGTCGAAATGTCTGATAGGCACAGGCTGTGGTATTCACCACTGCCAGTACACTTCCGTACTTCTCTGCTTTTTCCAATAAAACTTCTTTTAAATCTTCAATTTCCATCCCACCCGGATACTGCTCGGTCTCATCCACAATGTGTACCCGCTGAAACGCCTCTGCGTATTTTTCCGGTGCTCCGGACATTTCCATGCAGCTGCAGATATTGTTTTCCTGAAGAGGCGCCAGGGTAGGCTGGGTTGCGGAACACAACACCACCGTTGTCTGACAGAACTGGCTTAAAAAATTCACTGCCAGATGAAATAATTCTGTACAGCGCACAGGAATTGCCTGCACTTCATCGAAAATCAGAATGCTGTCACACAACACATGCAGTCTGCGGATACAGCTCTTTTGATCAGAAAACAACGTATTCAGCATTTGGACGGCTGTCGTCACAATAATGGGCTGATCCCAGGTCTCTGTCAGGCTTCGGTATGTCTCTTCTTCTCCATTTTCCACCACCACATTGCAGTGATGTTCCAATACCACGGAAGTGTCCCCCACTGCCTGACGGATCTCTTCTGCATTCTGTTCCAAAATGGAAATGAAAGGAGCCACATAAAGAATGTGCTGTTTGTTCAGCCTTTTTGCATGATGCAGGGCAAACCGCAGACTGCTCAGTGTTTTTCCCGCTCCGGTAGGCACGGTCAGACGATAGAGCATCTGATCCGTCCCCGCCGCTTTTTTGCAGGAATCTGAGATCTCCTGCCGGAATGCATTCAGCCTGCTTCCATTTTCTGGATTGTTTCTTACTTTTTCTGATAAATACTGCTCAAAGTATTCCGTACACTGATTCCAGATCTCCTGTGTCTTCTCTTTGGACATCCGTTTCTGTAAAGGAATCCCCTGAAAAAAGCAGGCCGTATCGGTCCAGTCTCCATCCATCAACAGCGACAGCAGCACTCTAAAATACATTCCAAGAAAAAAATAAGGATTTCCACATTTCTTTTGAACCTTTCCATCTTTTTGAACGGAATGTTTCTTCACAAACGTTTCGATCTTTTTTAGCAGAATTTTATAGGATTCTCCAGCCTTTTCGCACTTTTCTTCCAATAATTTTCGATCATAAATTTGAAAAAACCGTTCTTTGATCTCCTCGTATGCAATCTCTTTTTTCAAGCGGGCTTCCTGCAGGCTCTGCCCCGTTTCCAGATTGATGCAGTCCCCAAGGCCGTGGTGAAAATATATCACCGTGTTCAAAAATTCTGCGGTCTGCCTGTCTTTGGCCAGCTCCAGTATCATTCTTCCACCTGCCGTGGAGTGATCTAGCCCATGCTTATGAGCCTCATTGCCCAATTTCAAAATATTTTGAAAATCCTCCTGGTTCTCTGGTCCCATCTTCCCTGGATCATGTAGAAGGCTTACCAGCTCTGCCAATCCTTTCATTTCCGGGATCTGGCACACCTCTTTGGCAAATGCAGCGGTGTTCCCGGCATGTTCTTTCATGTGCTGGCATCTCTGGGTCCCATAATCCACATGGGCCAGATCTCCCATTATAAAAATTTCTTCCCTATCCTCCATAAACCGCTTCCTCTCTCTTTTGCTTCTGTTTTATCCCTCATTGGCATATTGTTGTATTTTTGTTTGATTTTCTTCTGTTTTTGTGATGTATTTAACAAAATGATACCTTATTTTTTTCAAAAACACAATTCATTTTCTTATTTATTCTTGTTTTTTCCTTTTTCATACTGTATAGTAAGTAACTGCACTAGGCCGAGAAGTTCGGGCTCTAAATCCTTCTCGTAAAATAAGAAAACCAAGGAGAATAAACATGAACACAAAGGCTCACACAAATCTATTTGCGGAACTGAAACTTCTGCTCCGCAGCATTCCCTCTCTCACTGTCACCATTTTTATCACTGCCACCATTTCCATGAACCTGCTGGCAAATAAAAGCATCAACCTGCCTTTTTCCTGGCTGGCCTTAGACTGCGGCATCATTGTTTCCTGGATCATCTTCTTATGTATGGATATGGTGACCAGACGGTTCGGACCGAAAGCCGCTACCATGCTGAGTGTCGTCTCTATCGCAGTCAATCTTGGTATGTGCCTGATTTTCTTTCTGGGCAGTAAAATTTCCGGAACCTGGGGGGAATCTTATGTAGACGGTGCCGAAGCTTCCATCAACACTGCTTTAAACCACACTTTCGGCGGGACCTGGTATGTTTTATTAGGAAGCACCATCGCTTTCTTCGTCTCTGCCGTTGTAAATAATTTCATAAACTGGTATATTGGAAAATTAATCAAAAAAGACCGCGGTTTTGCTGTTTATGCCTGCCGGACCTATATTTCCACCGGTATCGGGCAGTTTATTGACAATCTCCTTTTCGCCCTCATTGTCAGCCACAATTTCTTTGGCTGGACGCTGACACAGTGCATCATGTGCGCTTTCACCGGCGCCATCGTGGAACTGCTGTGTGAAGTCATCTTTTCGCCTATCGGCTACCGCATTTCAAATAAATGGAAAGAAGAAGGGGTTGGTGCCGGATATCTTGCCCAATATCCCCTGAAAAATTAACAATCACAGACTTTCGCTTATGCTGTTTTGGAGGAAACTATCATGAGAATTCTTATTACTGGAACAAGTTCTGGAATTGGAAAAGGAATTGCCGAAAAATTTTTAAAAGAAGGCCACCATGTGACCGGATTTGACCGCAAAGAGGCATCCCTGCAGAATCCCCATTATACCCACATCTGTCTGGATATCCGAGAAAAAGCACACTATCCGGCATTAGAGCCCTTTGATATTGTTATCAACAATGCCGGCGTGCAGAATGAAGAAGACATTGATGTGAATTTAAAAGGAACCATTGCCATTACCGAAACTTACGGCATCCACTCTTCCATCCACAGTGTTCTCATGATCGGCTCCGCCAGCGGCCACAACGGCTCTGAGTTTCCGGAGTATGTCGCCAGCAAAGGCGGCATTCTTTCCTATACAAAAAATGTTGCCCTCCGCATTGCTAACTACGGGGCAACCTGCAACAGCTTAGACTTTGGCGGCGTTCTCACCGACTTAAACCTTCCTGTCATAGAAGATAAAGCCCTCTGGAACCAGATCATGGAGCAGACACCCTTGAAGCGCTGGATGACCGTAGAAGAAGCCGCCGACTGGGCTTACTTCATCACCGTCACCAACCGCTTCTGCACCGGCCAGAATATCCTAATTGATGGATTAGAAGCCGGAAACGCCCACTTTGTGTGGCCGGAAGAACCAACTGTGTAACCAGATAACGATCTGCTTTTAAAGGCTGCTGCCCAGTCATCTATTTCTGATCCTTGTGCAGCAGCCTGCTTTTTACCAATATTTCCCATTTACCCGTAAATGTGGTCTTTCCGTTAAATCAGATTGCCGCTTTTTCCTGCCCTTCAGTCAGATACAGAAGCTCACCCGTCAGGCTTCGAATCACTGTCAGATGGTCATTTACCTTCTCCGTACTGTAATATTCCATGTGTTTTTTCCCCTTTTTCCCCTATTTTATCACTTTTAAAAGGGGATTTTCGCCTTTCTTGCAGTGCCTTCTATCTGTCAGTTTTTGTATCTTCGAATAGACATATCCGCCTTTTTAAAGCTGCCCGTATCATAAAAACCTTCTGACCACTGCAGAATACTTTTATTTTTGCTGACAAAAGATCTTATTAGATTGGATGTGGCAATTAGTTTCGTAAAGTGGTACTCTCCTTTTCTTCTGTTCCATTGTTCAATTCTCCACAGTCCATCCATTTTCCGCGATAAGTACATCACACTGTCATATTTCGAAGAAAATACCATTCCTCCAAAATAACAGCTGCTGGGAAAAAACGCATTTCCCGAATCTACAATACTGATTATTTTTGTTTTTCCAGTTTTGGCATTATGTAAAGCAAATTTAAAAATATTTCTGCCACCAGATATGCACCTCTTCAAGACTTTTCACCTTGTAATTTATGTTTTTTCTCTGGTCATAAAGGCGGATGTAAATGATCTTGATAAAATCCTCTTCTGTATCCAGTGAAATTTCTGCTGCATGCAGCTGCTTTTTCTCCCCAAGCTGCCTTTCCACATACCGCTCAATCTTTGCAGGACTTAAAATATTCTCCATCTTTTCTGTAATCCGGCGAATCTTCTCCTGCCTCTTGAAAAAGTCCGACTCTTTCGTCACCAGGTCCTGCGGCGCAAATTCTCTGCGCCCTTCTGTTGGGGAATACAGGAAATTTCCATCCATAACACTGCTGCTGTAAATGCGTACCAGGTCATCCAGAAATTCCATTCTGTAGATGCCGCCCAGATTCATTTCCTGTTCATTCATGACTTCGTTGATTCCAAGCAGAATTTCTTTCAGCTGCCCTCTCACGTCTTCATCTCCAGAAAGCAGAAATCTGGCTCTGTTAATTGCTGCCCGTTGATATTGTGTATTTTTTAATCCTACCACGGCATTAAAGATTTTGTCACAACAACATAAGGCACAGTCTCCTCTGAACTGCAAATCGGGGAATGTTTTCCTCTTGCCAGAACAGGCAGAATATCCTATAATGAAACAAGCGGACACAACGATCCGTTTACTAGGAGACAGAACACAGCCGTCCGGCTGCCTGTTTTAAGATGCAAAGAAAAGAGTATGGAGGAATACCTGTGGAACGTGAAATGATTATCGTTTTAGATTTTGGCGGCCAGTACAATCAGCTGATTGCCAGAAGAGTCAGAGAATGTAATGTCTATGCGGAAGTACATCCGTATACACTGCCTCTGGAGAAAATCAAAGAAATGAATCCGAAGGGAATTATTTTTACCGGAGGTCCCAACAGTGTATATGGAGAAGATTCTCCTAGATGTGGAAAAGAACTTTTTGAACTGGGAATCCCCATTCTTGGTATCTGCTACGGTTCTCAGCTGATGGCTTATATGCTGGGCGGTACCGTAGAGACAGCACCTGTCAGTGAATATGGCCATACAGACGTTACCGTAGACACAAACGACGTATTATTCGATGGGGTCTCACCGGAAACCGTAGCTTGGATGAGCCATACTGATTACATCGCAAAGGCACCGGAAGGCTTTCGGATTACTGCACATACCAGCGTCTGCCCAGTAGCAGCCATGTCCTGTCCGGAAAAGAAATTTTATGCAACGCAGTTCCATCCGGAAGTCATGCATACTGCGGAAGGAAAGACTATGCTCAGCAATTTCGTCTATAAAATCTGTGGATGCAGCGGAACCTGGCAGATGGCTTCTTTTGTAGAAACTACGATTCAGCAGCTCCGTGAAAAAATCGGCAATGGAAAAGTCCTCTGTGCACTTTCCGGAGGCGTGGATTCTTCTGTAGCAGCTGTGCTTCTTTCCAAAGCGATCGGCAAACAGCTGACCTGCGTTTTTGTAGACCACGGCCTGCTTCGGAAAAATGAAGGGGATGAAGTAGAAGCTGTTTTCGGACCAGACGGCCCTTATGAACTGAACTTTATCCGTGTCAATGCCCAGCAGCGTTATTACGACAAGTTAAAAGGCGTTACGGAACCGGAAAAGAAGAGAAAAATCATTGGTGAAGAGTTCATCCGTGTATTTGAAGAGGAAGCAAAGAAAATCGGTGCCGTAGATTACCTCGTTCAGGGAACCATTTATCCGGATGTCATTGAATCTGGCCTTGGAAAATCCGCTGTCATCAAATCCCATCACAATGTAGGAGGACTTCCAGACGTTGTAGATTTTAAAGAAATCATCGAGCCCTTACGCCTGCTGTTTAAGGATGAGGTCCGCCGTGCAGGACTGGAGCTTGGCATTCCCGAATACCTGGTATACCGTCAGCCCTTCCCTGGTCCCGGTCTTGGCATCCGTATCATTGGCGAAGTTACCGAGGAAAAAGTCAAGATCGTACAGGAAGCAGATGCCATTTACCGTGAGGAAATCGCAAAAGCCGGACTGGATAAAGGCCTTGGCCAGTATTTTGCCGCCCTGACCAACATGCGTTCTGTAGGAGTCATGGGAGACTTCCGTACTTACGATTACGCCATTGCACTGCGTGCGGTTAACACATCCGATTTCATGACCGCAGATGCCGCCCAGATCCCATGGGAAGTACTTGCCAAAGTCACCAACCGGATTGTCAATGAAGTAAAAGGTGTCAACCGTGTCATGTACGACTGCACAGGAAAGCCACCTGCAACCATTGAGTTTGAATAACGGACAGAAATGCCGAAAGCCTGTATTTATGCGGGTTTCCGGCATTTGTTTTATCAAATGGC
>CAJMON010000077.1 GCA_905214955.1 uncultured bacterium | reverse complement strand
AGGGTCAAAAACTTTGCAAAAAGTTAAAAACATATATAAATGAGGAGGATTTATACATGGCACACATTAAAATCGGCTACGCACCTACCAGAAGAAGTATTTTCAGCGCTCCGGATGCAGTGAAATACAGAGGGCTGACTGCAGACCGTCTCCGCGAGCTTGGCATCGACTTTGTAGACATTGATGACATCAACGACGAAGGTCTTCTTTACAACGACGAAGACCGTATCAAAATTGCAGAAAAATTCAAAGCAGAGAAGATCGATGGTCTGTTCCTGCCTCATTGTAATTTCGGTACCGAGTTTGAATGTGCCCGTCTGGCAAAAGATCTGAATGTACCGGTTCTGTTATGGGGCCCCTTAGATGAGCGCCCGGAGCCAAACGGCGTGCGTCTGCGTGATACCCAGTGCGGACTGTTCGCAACCGGAAAAGTTCTGCGCCGTTTTCAGATTCCCTTTACCTACATGACCAACTGCCGTTTAAACGATCCGGTATTTGAGCGCGGCATCCGTGATTTCCTGGCTGTCTGTAACGTGGTAAAAACCTTCCGGAATATGCGGATTCTGCAGATTTCCACCCGTCCGTTTGAATTCTGGAGCACCATGTGCAACGAGGGCGAACTTCTGGAAAAATTCAACATCCAGCTTTCCCCGATTCCCATGCCGGAGCTGACAGACGAAGTAAAGAAAGCAAAAGAAGAAGGTACAGAAGTAGCAGAAGTTATGGACTACTGCAGAAAGAATATGGAAGTCCAGGTCAAAGACAACGAACTGGAAAATGTAGCAGCCCTGAAAGTGGCCATGAAACGTCTGGTGAAAAAATATGGATGCCAGGCAGCCGCCATCCAGTGCTGGAACCAGCTGCAGTCTGAGATCGGCATTATGCCCTGCGCAGCCAACGCCCTGTTAAACGAAGAAGGCATTCCGGTTGTCTGCGAGACCGATATCCACGGAGCCATCACTGCGCTGTTAGTAGAAGCAGCCGACATGGGAGAAAAACGCAGCTTCTTCGCAGACTGGACCATCCGTCATCCGGATATCCCCAATGGAGAACTGCTGCAGCACTGCGGCCCGTGGCCCATCTCCGTTGCCAGAGAGACCCCGAAGATTACCTACCCGCTGGCATTCAACCATCCGGGAAGCATTACCGCAGAAGCAAAACACGGCGAAGTTACCCTGTGCCGTTTCGATGGTGACAACGGAGAATACTCCCTGCTTCTTGGAAACGCCAAAGGCGTGGACGGCCCCAAAGGAATGGGAACCTATCTGTGGGTAGAAGTGGAAAACATCAAGCGCCTGGAAGCCAAGATTGTGGAAGGCCCGTACATCCATCATTGTGTCGGCATCCATGCGAATGTAGTTCCGGTACTGTATGAAGCATGTAAATACATGGGCATCAAACCGGACCTGTATGACCCGATTGAAGAAGATGTAAAGGCTTATTTACGAGGAGAATGAAAAGATGGAAAAATTAAAGGAACTGGCAGCAAAAGCTTATGATTTAAGGAAAGATGTTGTCAATATGATCGTAGAAGGAAAAGGCGGTCATATCGGCGGTGACATGAGTGTCATGGATGTTCTGGTGACTCTGTATTTTGACCAGATGAATATCAGCCCGGAAAACATGGACGATCCGGACAGAGACCGTTTCGTTATGAGTAAAGGACATTCTGTAGAAGCCCTGTACTCTGTTCTGGCAGCGAAGGGATTCTTCCCCATTGAAAAAGTAACAAAAGAATTTTCCAAATTTGGTTCGGCATTCATCGGACACCCGAATAACAAACTTCCGGGTATTGAGATGAACTCCGGTTCTTTGGGACATGGCCTTCCGGTGTGCGTCGGCATGGCTCTGGCAGGAAAGATGAACAAACAGAATTACCGTGTATATACCGTTATGGGAGACGGCGAGTTGGCAGAAGGTTCCGTATGGGAAGGTGCTATGGCAGCCAGCCAGTACAAGCTGGACAACCTGTGCGCCGTTGTAGACCGCAACCGTCTGCAGATTTCCGGCTGCACCGAAGATGTGATGCATGAGGATGACCTGGTAGCCAGATTTGAAAGCTTTGGCTGGTACGTATTAAGCGTTCCGGGCAATAGCATCCAGGCTCTGCATGAAGCATTTGAAGAAGCAAAAGAAATGAAAAATAAACCGACTCTGGTTATTGCAAACACCACCAAAGGGTGCGGTTCTTCCGTAATGGAAAACAAAGCAGAGTGGCATCACAAAGTGCCTACCCAGGAACAGTACGACCAGATCATGAAAGACCTTGAGGAGAGAAAGGAGGCCATTCTCCATGAATAAGATTCCAAACCGCCAGGCCATCTGCGATGTTCTGATGGAGAAGGCAAAAACAGATAAAGACATTGTAGTGCTGTGCAGCGATTCCAGAGGAAGTGCATCCCTGACTCCCTTTGCCAATGCATATCCGGAGCAGTTTGTAGAGGTAGGAATTGCAGAACAGGATCTGGTAAGTATTTCCGCAGGACTTGCAAAATGCGGCAAAAAATCTTTCGCAGCATCTCCGGCCTGCTTCCTTTCCACCAGAAGCTATGAGCAGGCAAAAATCGACGTGGCATACTCCAACACCAACGTAACCCTGATCGGCATCAGCGGCGGTGTCAGCTACGGCGCCCTTGGCATGAGCCATCATTCTGCACAGGATATTGCAGCCATGGCAGCAGTACCCAATATGCGTGTGTACCTGCCCAGCGACCGTTTCCAGACCGCTCATCTGATTGAGGCCCTGCTTCAGGATGAGAAACCGGCTTACGTGCGTGTGGGAAGAAATGCAGTAGAAGACATTTACAGCGAAGACAACTGCCCATTTGAGATGGACAAAGCTACCGTTCTGTGTGAAGGTACGGATGTTGCCATCATCGCCTGCGGCGAAATGGTAAAACCGGCTCTGGATGCAGCAGGCATTCTGAAAGAAAAAGGAATCAGCGCTGGCGTAGTGGATATGTACTGCGTAAAACCGTTGGATAAAGAAGCCATTGTAAAAGCAGCAGCCGGGGCAAAAGCAGTGATTTCTGTAGAAGAGCACGCTCCTTTTGGCGGCCTTGGCTCTATGGTTTCCCAGGTAGTGGGAAGCGAGTGCCCGAGAAAGGTAGTCAACATGGCTCTGCCGGATGCACCGGTCATCACCGGAACTTCCAAAGAAGTATTTGATTACTATGGACTGAATGCAGAAGGCATCGCAAAGAAAGCAATGGAGCTGGTATAACATGGCAAAGTATGTATTAGGGATTGACCAGAGCACACAGGGAACCAAAGCCCTCCTCTTTGATGAGGAAGGCGCCCTGTTATGCCGCACGGACCTTCCCCACAGACAGATCATCAACGATCTTGGGTGGGTGGAGCATGATCCGGAAGAAATTTATAAAAATACCATTCAGACTGTGAAAAATCTGGTGGAAAAAGCCGGAATTGACAAGGCAGACATCGCCGTTCTTGGCATCAGCAACCAGCGGGAAACCGCCGTGGTCTGGGATAAAGAAACAGGGGAACCGGTGTACAATGCAGTGGTATGGCAGTGCGCCAGAGGCGAAAAAATCTGCGAGCGCATTGCGGCAGCCGGATGTGCAGACCTGATCCGGGAGCGGACAGGCCTTCCCCTTTCCCCATATTTTTCAGCAGCCAAGATTGCATGGGTGCTGGAAAATGTAGAAGGCGCAAAAGAGAAAAACGAGGCCGGCACTTTATGCTGCGGCACCATGGACAGCTGGCTGGTATACCGCTTAAATCATGGAAAACTGTTCGCGACGGATGATTCCAATGCATCCAGAACCCAGATGTTTAACATCCGCACCCTTTCCTGGGATGAAGAAATCTGCCGGATTTTCGGCATCAACACCGCCTGCCTGGCACAGGTACAGGACTCTGACGGGGACTACGGCGAAACCGATTTTGAAGGCTTTTTAGACCGTCCCATCCCCATCCGCGGCGTACTGGGAGATTCCCACGGCGCATTGTTTGGACAGGGCTGCCTGGAAAAAGGCATGATCAAAACCACCTACGGAACGGGTTCTTCCATTATGATGAACATCGGAGAAACTCCGGTATTCAGTGACCTTGGCGTGGTTACCTCCCTAGCATGGTCCATGAGCGGAAAAGTAAATTACGTTCTGGAAGGAAACATCAACTACACCGGCGCAGTCATTACCTGGCTGAAAGACAACTTAAAGCTGATTGTCAGTGCCAAAGAAACAGAAGAGCTGGCAAAATCGGCAAATCCGGCTGACAAGACCTACCTGGTACCGGCATTTACAGGACTTGGGGCACCTTACTGGGACAGCAATGCCACAGGTGTATTAAGCGGTATCACCCGTACCACCGGTCAGGCAGAAGTTGTCCGGGCAGCACTGGACTGTATTGCTTACCAGATTACAGATATTGTAGAAGCCATGAGTGAAACTTCCGGTATTCCCATTGCAGAACTGCGTGTGGACGGCGGCCCTACTAGAAATGGCTATCTGATGCAGTTCCAGAGTGATATGCTGGGCATTCCGGTACAGATTCCGGATGCAGAAGAGCTTTCCGGAATCGGAGCCGCTTATGCTGCAGGTATTTCCGCAGGCATTTACGGACAGGATGTATTTGGAAAAATGAAACGCACGGCTTACACACCAGGTATGGAACACAGCGTCCGGGAGGAAAAGTACGCAGGCTGGAAAAAAGCAGTGAGCCTGGTGCTTACCAAATAACAGAGAACAACGCAGAGCAGGAGGAGAGACGGCATGAAGGCAAGTGTCAAAACCATTGCCGGTCTTACCGGTTTTTCGCCGGCAACGGTATCTAATGCGCTGAACTATAAAAAAGGCGTCAATAAGGAGACAGCGGCGAAAATTTTCCAGACAGCCAGAGAACTGGGTTATCTGGAAGAAAACCGGGTGACAAAAGTAAAATTTGTAAAATACAAAAAAAACGGGTTGATTGTGGATGACACGCCGTTCTTTCCGCTGCTGATTGATGGAGTGGCAGAGGAATGCAGGGCCAGTGGCCTGGAAATGGCGGTCTGCACCCTGGATTCCAGAGACGCTTCCTACGAAGAACAGGTAAAATGGCTGTTAAATGACAGGGCTTCTGCAGTGATTCTTCTGGGAACCGAGCTGATGGAAGAAGAGCTGGATATTTACCGGGGAGCGGCGTGTCCGCTTCTGCTTCTGGATAACTGGTCTGCAGATATGAGCTTTAACGGAGTTTTGATCAACAATTCTGATTCCGCCAGAATGGCCACCGAATATCTGATTGGAAAAGGTCATCGGAAAATCGGATATTTAAGAGGCGGTTTCCGCATCAAAGCGTTCCGGTCCAGAGCCGTGGGATATCAGGTAGCCCTTACCAAAGCAGGCATCCCTGTGGAAAAGAAATACGCAGTGACCCTGTCTACTACTATGGATGGAGCGTACCGGGATATGAAAGCCTATCTGGCAGGAAATCCGGCACTTCCAACCGCCTATTTTGCAGACAACGATATGATTGCATTAGGTGCCATGAAAGCGCTGAATGAGGCAGGCATCCGGATACCGGAAGATATTTCCGTAATCGGGTTTGACGATCTTTCCTTTTCTTCAATCTCCACGCCGGGACTGACTACTCTGCGGGTTTCCAAACAGGATATGGGAAAGGCGGCAGTCCGGCGTCTGCGGGAGCTGATCCAGGGGGATACGTCCAAACTGAAAATACAGATCTGTACCCAGTTTATTGAAAGGGGCAGTGTAAAAGAAATGGGTGTTGAATAAACACCCTTTTTTTGGTATAATTAACCTACAGATTCCTTTTTTCAGGGAAAAAATACAATACATTGAATAAGCAGTGCTTAGGGAGGTATTATTATGAAGTTTTTTATCGACACAGCAAAGGTGGAAGATATCCGCAAAGCAAATGACATGGGTGTGATCTGCGGCGTTACCACAAACCCGTCTCTGATTGCAAAAGAAGGCAGAGATTTCACAGAAGTTATCAAAGAGATCGCTTCTATCGTAGACGGCCCGATCAGCGGTGAGGTAAAAGCTACCACAGTCGATGCAGAAGGTATGATTGCAGAAGGACGCGAGATCGCAAAGATTCATCCGAACATGATCGTTAAGATTCCGATGACTGTAGAAGGACTGAAAGCAGTCAAAGTTCTTGCTTCCGAAGGCATCAAGACAAACGTTACCCTGATCTTCTCTGCAAACCAGGCTCTTCTGGCAGCCAGAGCAGGCGCTACCTATGTATCTCCCTTCCTTGGACGTCTGGATGACATCTCCACCAGAGGCGTTGACCTGATCCGTGAAATCGCTGACATTTTCGCAGTTGCTGATGACATTGATACCCAGATCATCGCAGCAAGCGTAAGAAATCCGATCCATGTAACAGACTGCGCACTGGCAGGTGCTGATATTGCTACTGTACCGTACGCTGTTATTGAGCAGATGACCAAACATCCGCTGACAGATGCAGGCATTGCCAAATTCCAGGCAGACTACAAGAAAGTATTCGGCGAGTAAACAAGGAGAAAAACCATGAACAAATTAGAACTTCAGAAAGAGGCCAATGAGATCCGCAAGGGCATTGTGACTGCTGTACACAGCGCCAAGGCCGGTCATCCGGGCGGATCCCTGTCAGCCGTAGAAGCGTTTACGTATCTGTATTATGTAGAGATGAACATTGATCCCAAAGATCCGAAGAAACCGGACCGTGACCGTTTTGTTCTCTCCAAAGGACATACTGCTCCGGGTCTGTATTCTACACTGGCACACAGAGGATATTTCCCGGTAGAAGATCTGAAAACTCTGCGCCACTTAGGTTCTTACCTGCAGGGCCATCCGGATATGAAACACATTCCAGGTGTTGATATGTCCAGCGGTTCTTTAGGACAGGGCATTTCCGCGGCAGTCGGCATGGCATTATCTGCCAAACTTTCCGGAGATTCCTACCGTGTATACACACTTCTTGGAGACGGTGAAATCGAAGAAGGTCAGGTATGGGAGGCTTCCATGTTTGCAGGAGCCAGAAAACTGGACAACCTTGTTGTGATCGTAGACAACAACGGACTCCAGATTGACGGACCGATTCAGGATGTCTGCAATCCGTACCCCATTGATAAAAAATTCGAAGCATTCAATTTCCATGTGATCAACGTAGCAGATGGAAATGATTTTGACCAGCTGAAAGCTGCTTTTGATGAAGCGCGGACAGTAAAAGGAATGCCCACAGCCATTATCATGAAGACTCTGAAAGGAAAAGGAGTTTCCTTCATGGAGGGTTCTGTAGGCTGGCACGGAAAAGCGCCCAATGACGAGGAATACGCCATTGCGATGGCAGATCTGGAGAAGGCAGGTGAAGCATTATGTCAGAAGTAAAGAAGATCGCTACCAGAGAAAGTTACGGCAACGCACTGGTAGAAATGGGCAAAAAATACGAGAATCTGGTAGTTCTGGATGCTGACCTGGCTGCTGCTACCAAAACAGGCATTTTCAAAAAGGCATTTCCGGAGCGGCACATCGACTGTGGTATTGCTGAATGCAACATGGCTGGCATCGCTGCTGGTCTGGCTGCTACCGGAAAGATTCCGTTTATGAGTTCTTTCGCAATGTTTGCTGCAGGACGTGCGTATGAGCAGGTCCGCAACTCCATCGGATATCCGCACCTGAATGTAAAGATCGGTGCTACCCATGCAGGTATTTCTGTAGGTGAGGATGGAGCTACCCATCAGTGCAACGAAGACATCGCTCTGATGCGTGCGATTCCGGGCATGGTTGTCATCAACCCGTCTGACGATGTAGAAGCACATGCAGCCGTTGCAGCTGCCTGTGAGTATGAAGGACCGGTTTACCTGCGTTTCGGCCGTCTGGCTGTTCCGGTAATCAACGACCGTCCGGATTACAAGTTTGAGATCGGAAAAGGCGTTACCCTGCGGGAAGGAAAAGATCTGACCATCATTGCCACCGGACTTCCGGTAGCTGCTTCCCTGGAAGCTGCCGAGATGCTGGAAAAAGACGGCATTTCTGCAAAAGTGATCAACATCCACACCATCAAACCGCTGGATACAGAACTGATCATTGCTGCTGCTAAAGAAACCGGCAAAGTTGTAACCGTAGAAGAACATTCTGTGATTGGCGGCCTTGGAAGCGCTGTCTGCGAATGCCTGAGTGAACATGCACCAACACCGGTGATGCGCATTGGTATCCAGGACGTCTTCGGAGAGTCCGGAGCAGCTGTACCTCTGCTGCACAAATACGGCTTAGATGCAGAAGGCATTTACAACAAAGTAAAAGAATTTGCAAAATAAAGTATGATTTACACATACCAAGGGGGGACGGGAAGATGCCTGTCTCCCCTTTCTGCCGTCGGAAAGGAAAACATGGAAGAACAAAAATATGAAGAATATGAAGACCGCTTCAAAGGGTATACAGAATTCTATGCGTGTATACAGGATCTGGTGGAGCATCCGGCAGTACAGTCCATGAAAAAATACCCCCATCATGCGGACATTACCTGCTTTGAGCACTGCATGAATGTGGCTTATTACAACTACGAGATCTGCAGGATTCTGGGACTGAATGCAAAAGCTGCAGCCAGGGGAGGGATTCTCCACGATCTTTTTCTGTACGACTGGCACACTCATGCCAAACGGACAGGAGAACATTTTCACGGTCTGACTCACCCCAAAGTAGCGCTTTTAAATGCCAGCCGATATTTTGATCTGACTCCTCTGGAAAAAGACATCATACGGAAACATATGTGGCCTCTGACTTTGATGCCTCCCAGATATCCGGAATCATTTCTGATTACCCTGACGGATAAATATTCCGGCGCACGGGAAGTGGCGGAATATTACGCCGGCAAAGTAAATCCTGGAAGGCTGAAGCTTCCATTTGGCTACAGGGGAATACAGCTTCTTGCCAGGAAATGGGCGCGGGATGCCAAAAGGGAGGGGTCCTTAGAAGAGGACACGCTGTCTGATAAACAATCCTGACAGTGGCAGGCCATACAGATTCCAAGGGCGATCTGTTTTGCTACCGGAATCACGGCAGAGAGGCGTGTGGTCTGCAGTGTGATATGGGAAAAAGGCCCGGATGTGCCGATGATGCCGGTGATGGAAATGTCACCGATATCCCCAAGGGCTTTGTTTACGCCTGCTCCAGGGGCTAAAGAGCCAGGAGTGACTGTGATATAGCCCAGATGCTCCCGGCTGCCTAAAGAGGCGTCTATGGCCACCAGAGGGTGCCTGGAATAGTATTTCTGAATGTGGACGATGGTATCTTCCAGGTTCAGAGCGTGAACCGGGTGTTCCAAGGTACCAAAAACACCGGGAAGTTTTTCGGACAGGGAGCTTCCGATCATAGGGCCTAAGCTGTCGCCCGTGACCCGGTCACTTCCGATACACAAAAATACAGGGGAACCAGAAAAAGGTTCCAGCATTTCAAGAAGCCGTGCGGCCAGTGCTGCAGGAGCTTCTTTTTTATTGGAATCAATATAATGCATCATAAATCCATACAGCGTCCTTTCTGATTGTTCATTCGGTTTTTACAGTGTATCCAGAGGCAGAGAAAAATATACGGAAGAGAATTTTTGTCGGAAAACTCCTGTGATTCTCCCCAGGAACTGCTAAAATCCGCAGACGGGATGTGCTACCATATACAGGTGAATGCCAGAGGCGGCACAGGGGACAGCTTCTGGCAGGGTGGAGAACGGTGTCCTGGAAGTGGTGAAAGAAAAGGGGTATGAAAAATGGCAAACAGGGGAAATGAAACTGCTGAGGAAAGAAGAAAACTGCCTAAGAATATCCGTCAGATCGGGGAAACAGGAAGAGGAGACCGTGTATACCTGGAAGATTATGCGGTAACATTTTTGCGGCAGACAAAGGCAGCAGTTCTACTGGGGGAGATTTGTTCCATTGAAGGCCATACGTATTATTTTGTAAACGGAGCATTGGAAGCACAGGAGGGATTTCCAGAGGATGGATGGGAGAAAATCTACCGGGAAACCAAAGAATATTTTGAAGGCAGGGAAGTAATCGGGTGGTTTGAAAGAACCACAGGAGGCACCTGGAAGCTTCCGGAAAGTGCCATGGATGTGTACCGGAGACGGTTTGAAGGGGAAAATCCGGTATTGATTCTGTTTGACGAGGATGAAGAGGAAGAAGGTGTTTTTCTTACAGAAGAGGAGGGGCTGAAAAAACAGCGGGGCTATTATATTTACTACGAAAAAAATCAGATGATGCAGAACTACATGATCCTGAAAAATACAGGGCGGTCCGTGGAAAAGGAAGCACAGATCAGTGACAGCGCTATCCAAAATTTCCGCAGGATTGTGGAAAAGAAAACGGAAAAGATCAAACCATCCCAGGGAAAACTGGTGTATGGAGCGGGAGCATTTCTGATTCTGACCATTATGGCAGTGGGCCTGACCGTGGTGCAGAACTATGACAAGATGAAAGAAATGGAGCAGACTGTAGAAGATTTAAGGCAGACTTCTACGGAAGCCTCCGGCCTTTCCATCCAGGTGTCTGCAGGAGCGATTACCGGGACGGAGACGGAAACTGAGAGCAGTACCCAGACGGAAATGGCCAGCTCCGTTCTGGATAGCCGCCTTCCGGCCAGCATTACTGCGGCAATGGAAACGGAGAAAGAGAGCGGTACAATGGATGAAATGACAGAGAAAACAACCGATGCAGCTGAAACAAAACAGACGGAGAGCGAAACAGACTGGACGGATGGAACTGTAGAAACAGTGACGACAGAATGGACGCTTGGAACAGGAAACAGCCAGCAGACGGAAAAAACGGATGAGACAGAAAGCTCTTCTGCAGCAGAGGCGGTGACCCGGGCCATTCAGGCAGAATATGTGATTAAGGAAGGAGATACCCTGGCTGACGTATGCGAAATGTATTACGGTTCCCTGGACATGATCCAGAAGATCTGCCAGGTAAACAACATCAAAAATCCAAATCAGATTTTGCCCGGACAAAAAATAGTGCTTCCATAGACAGTTTTTTTTCTCTGTGTTATACTGAAACTATTCCAAAAAACAAAGGAAGAAAGAATTATTGTATGAATCAGAATAGAAACAAATGGGACGTGTTTTTCCAGAAGCTGGGGGAATCTTTCCGGAAAAAGCAGGGAGAAGCTATGGACCTGCGGGTATACCAGCGGATAAAACACAGGAAAAAACGGATTCTGCTTTGTATCGCAGCGGTATTGCTTTTGGCAGGAGCCCTAGCTGCCATGCTGCATGTGGCGCAGATCTATCAGAAGCTGGGAGATGGCTGGACGGATGTCAACGGCACCATCTATGAACCTTTTGGAAAGAATCTTTTGAAGTACAGTCCGGATGGAGCTTCCTGCATTTCAAAAAAAGGGGAAGCGCTGTGGAGTACCACTTACAGTATGCAGACTCCCGTGGCAGACTTCTGTGGAACTACTGCAGCCGTGGCAGAACAGCAGGGAACACAGGTCTTCGTTTTTAATGCAGACGGCCTGATGGGACAGTTTGACACCACGCTGCCGATTCTGAAAGTGAAAGTAGCAAAGCAGGGCGTGGTGGCAGTGGTGCTCCAGGATTCGAATGTGACTTGGATTAATTTTTATGAGCCGGATGGAACGCAGATTGCAGAGAACCGGACTACCATTAACGATTCCGGATATCCCATGGACATTTCTCTGTCACCAGACGGCTTGAAAATTATGGTGTCTTACCTGATGGCGACTCAGGGAAACCTGAGCACGAAAGTGGCGTTTTACAATTTCGACTCCGTAGGCCAGGCACAGATTAACAATCTGGTAAGCAGTGAGAACTTTGAAAATACCGTGGTGCCAGAAGTGTTTTTTACGGATTCCGGGACAGCAGTGGCCGTACACAATGAAGGATTTTCTGTGTACCGTGGCAGCCAGATTCCGGAATTAAAGGTAGAAAAGACCTTTGAGGAAGAGATTTTAAGCACCTTCCATGACAACAGCCATATCGGGTTTGTGTTTGACAGCGAGAAAGAAAATTACAAATACCGGATGGAGATTTATGATCTGAACGGCAGACGCACTATGAGAAAATATCTGACAGATGTTTACTCCGGAATCCGGATTCAGGACGATGAAGTAATTCTTTACGACCAGAAAAAGTTCCAGATCTATACGACAAGCGGCCGGAAAACAGCATCTATTGTATATGAGAAAGCTATTTCTGAAGTGGTAAAAGCAGGAAGTTTTGGAACGTATCTGGTGGCAGGAAATGATTCGACAGATCTGATCAGAATCTGGTAGGAGGATGATGACGAAATGAAATGGAATTTACTGACGGTGATCGTACTGCTGGTGATCCTTCTTTACGCAGTGAAAGGTTACCGGAAAGGCTTTGTGAAAACACTGGCAGCGATGCTGTGTCTGGCAGTTACTCTGGTATTGGTCTATTTTGCTACCCCGTATGTGAGCACCTTTTTGAAGGAAAACACCCCGGTGTATGAAGTGGTGGAAGAACAGTGCGGAAAGCTTGTGGGAAATTTAGGAGAGAATGTTGCCGGAAATAAGACTGCCCAGGATGCGTACATCAACAGCCTGGAGCTGCCGGAGGCGGTGAAAAAGCAGCTGGTAAGCAACAATGACCAGAAAAATTATGTGCAGCTGGCAGCGGAGAACTTTCAGGAATATCTGACCAATGCACTGACAGATATGGTTCTGACTATCCTGGTGTATGTCATCACATTCCTGGTGATTCAGCTGATCCTCATGATTGTGGTGGGGATTTTAAATGCAGCGGCACAGCTGCCAGGGCTTCATGGGCTGAACCGGGCTTTGGGATTTGTCCTTGGAGCAGGCAGGGGACTGATCTTTGTGTGGCTGGTGTTTTTGGTGCTGGCCCTGTTTTCAGGAACCGATGCAGGCCGCAGGCTCCTTGACATGGTTTATGAAAATGAAATCCTGCAGTACCTGTACAGCGCGAATATCTTTGCAAAGCTTTTATTTGGATGATGCCATATTTGTACGAGAGCTCCCGGAAGGTTCCGGGAGCTGTTTTCGACTTATGGGAAATTACATCCTATTCATGAAAAACGGGAAAAACAAGAAAGTTTGAAAAAAATAAAAAAAGGTGTTGACAAATGGAAAACACAGTGCTAGAATAAATTTCGCTGTGAACGACACAAAACAACACAGCACTTCAATGAAAAAGATTTGGAGCATCTTCAAAAAACTTTTTCAAAGAAAAATAAAAAAAATGTTGACAAGGTCAAAAAGATGTGATAAGATATAGGAGTTGCATCTGAGAGATACAGAGACAACAAACAAAGCACTTTGATAACTGAACAGTGACATATCATTGAACAATTCGAAAAAGAATAAT
>CAJMON010000076.1 GCA_905214955.1 uncultured bacterium | reverse complement strand
GCTTTCGAACTTGAGACCGGCCAAATGTCTTCGAGCGCAGCCAGTTACATAGTAAATCTGTGGATTCCGTGGTGTCCTGCCATGGTACAAAAGTCTCTGCGCAAAAAAGACGCCTCCCCTTCTTAAGGGTCTGCGTCTTTTGTATGCTTTATCATCTTCTATAAAGTTCTTTATTTGGTACCTTTGCGTTCTTTTTTGATCTCTGCCAGTTCATCAAATACCACATCATTGATAACTTTGATGTAGGTTCCTTTCATTCCAGAAGACCTGGATTCAATCACGCCTGCACTTTCAAATTTCCGCAGGGCATTGACAATCACGGAACGGGTAATGCCCACCCGGTCTGCAATCTTGCTGGCTACCAGAATACCCTCTGTGCCATCTAATTCATCAAAGATATGAATGATCGCTTCCAGCTCGGAGAAGGACAGGGTATTGATGGCCGATTTGACAATGGCCACTTTGCGGCTTTCCTCTGCATTTTCTTCATGAACAGAACGCATCATTTCCAACCCCACCACGGTGGTGCCGTATTCGCTGAGGATAATGTCATCAATCTCATATTGGCTGTCGCATTTGTACATAAATACTGTGCCAAGGCGTTCTCCTGCAATGTCAATGGGATTGATGATAGCCTGATATTTCTTGACACCGTCACCTACAAATCCCAGTGTCTCCAGGTTGACATTTTCCTTTGTGGAAAGCACACCAAGGAGACGTTCATTCAGCATTGCGTCAATGTAGCCGCCCACTTCATCATCAATGAGTTCCTTGATCTCCTCAACACCAGGACACAGACTGACACCCAGTACCTTGCCTTTTTTACTGATTACCAGGATATTGGAATCCAGGATTTCGGTCAATACTTCGCAGATATCGTTGAATACTACCTTGCTGGAATTGTTATTATGAAGCAGCTTATTGATTTTTCTTGTTTTATCCAATAATTGTACGCTCATGTTTCCTCCTATCCCACTGGCATCAGCCGGTACGAAAAAGATGTTTGGTTCAAAAGATGCCTCCCGGATTGTTCCGTACTTTGTACTTTCACATCTCCGCTGTACTTCGGCCGCTGCAAAACGTGTGCTGCTGACACACAGCAACCTGGCATCACGAAAATCCAACAATCTAAATTACTGACCTAATCATAGCATACAATTTTCGGAATTTCAATGCATTTTCTGAAAAATAAAAAATTTTACAACTATTTTGTTTTATTGGTAACATACCCGCATTTTTCGTCTATGCAGGCCAGTTTGTTTCCTTTTTCGACCATAATGCCACCACACTGGGGACATCTTTCGGCAGATGGCTTCTGCCAGGACATGAAATCGCAATCCGGATTGTTCTCACATCCATAATATTTTCTGCCTTTTTTCGTTTTCCGAAGCACAATGTCTTTTCCGCACTTGGGGCAGGCCACTCCGATTTTCTCCAGATAAGGCTTGGTATTGCGGCACTCTGGGAATCCCGGACATGCCAGGAATCTTCCGTGAGGACCATATTTGATCACCATATGGCGTCCGCACTCTTCACAGACTACATCCGTCACTTCATCTTCCACTTTGACTTCTTCCAGCTCTTTCTCTGCAATCTTCACTGCCTCATCCAGATCCGGATAGAAATTCCGCACAACGGTCTTCCAGTTTACCACGCCTTCTTCCACTTTATCCAGAAGCGATTCCATATTAGCAGTAAAATTTACATCTACAATGCTGGGGAAAGCCTGTTTCATAATGTTGTTGACCACTTCTCCAAGCTCTGTCATGTAAATGTTTTTGGCTTCTTTTACCACATAACGTCTGGCAAGGATGGTGGTAATGGTGGGTGCATAGGTGCTGGGCCGTCCAATTCCAAGCTCCTCCAGTGTCTTTACCAAAGAAGCCTCTGTATAATGAGCCGGTGGCTGGGTAAAATGCTGTTTTGGATCCGTCTGCTTCACCGTCAGCTTTGTGCTGGTATCAATGCCTTTTACCATAATGTTTCCGCCGGAGGTTTCTTCATCCGCTTCTGTGTAAACAGAAAGGAAACCATCGAAAACCAGTCTGGATGCAGCCACGGTAAACACATAACCGGCAGCACCAATCTTTACAGAAGTGGTTTCGTAAAGGGCATTTGCCATCCGGCTTGCCGCAAACCGTCTCCAGATCAGCTGATACAGACGGAACTGATCCCTGCTTAAAGATTCTTTCATCTGTACCGGAGTTCTGGTAATGTCAGACGGACGGATGGCCTCATGGGCATCCTGAATCTTTTTCGTGCTCTTTTTATCCTGAGCACCTTCTGCCTCATACTGGTCTCCGTAAGTTTCTTTTACGTAGGTTCTTGCTGCCTGATCTGCCTCTTCGGAAATACGAGTGGAATCAGTACGCAGATAAGTGATCAAACCCACGGTGCCATTTCCTTTGACATCAATTCCTTCATAGAGCTGCTGGGCAATGCGCATAGTTTTCTGTGTGGAAAAATTCAACGCTTTGGACGCTTCCTGCTGCAGTGTACTGGTGGTAAAGGGAAGAGGCGCCTTCTTGGTACGCTCTCCTTTCTTTACTTCCAGCACCTCCCAGGAAGCCCCCTCTAAATCTTTTAAGATCTGATCCATTTCTTCTTTGGAATGAATGGTCAGCTTGCCTTCCTGATTTCCATACAGCTTTGCCGTCAAAGGCTTTTTCTCGCCTTCTGGCAGAAGCTCTGCTTCCAATGTCCAGTATTCCTCCGGAATAAAGGCGCTGATCTCTTCTTCCCGGTCAGCAATGATCCGGACAGCTACAGACTGTACACGGCCAGCGCTTAACCCTCTTTTTACTTTTGCCCAGAGCACCGGGCTGATCTTATAGCCTACCATACGATCCAGGCTTCTTCTTGCCTGCTGGGCATCCACCAGATTCATGTCAATCTCTCTGGGATGCTTTAAGGATTCTTTCACTGCATTCTTAGTGATCTCATTAAATGTAATACGGCTCATGTGGCTCTCTTCCAGCTTCAGCGCTTTGGACAGATGCCAGGAAATTGCTTCTCCTTCACGGTCAGGGTCAGTTGCCAGATAGACTCTATCTGCCTTTTTCACAGATTTCCGAAGAGCTGCCAGCAGATCTCCCTTTCCCCGGATCGTAATATATTTTGGTTCAAAATCATTCTCCACATCAATGCCCAACCGGCTTTTCGGGAGATCCCTTACATGTCCGTTGGATGCTGCCACTTCATAATTGGACCCCAGAAATTTTTTAATGGTTTTCACTTTTGTGGGTGATTCTACGATTACTAAATACTTTGCCATGGATTTTCCCCCTGTAAAAGAACAAGGAGTGTTTCTTCACCGCTCCTGCACTCTTACATAACAATTCTTTGTTGATTCTTGAATAATTCCCCGAAGCTGCAGTGAAATCAGCGCTTCCATCACCTCTGCCCGGGGCAGTCCGGTTCTTAGGCAGATCTCATCTACACCTCTGTCGTGGAAATCCACACCACTATAAACCATATTTTCTTTTTTTGCAAGTCCCAAGTTTTCCTTTTTCCCATCCGTCCTTTTTTCGATTCTGACACCAAGAGACCGAAAAAGCTCCGATTCATCCCACAAAATACAGGCTCCCTGGGAAATCAAGCGGTTGCACCCACGGCTTAATGCATCCTCCATTCTTCCAGGGACTGCCCATACTTCTCTTCCCTGATCCACTGCCAGGTCCGCGGTAATCAACGAACCGCTTTTTTCTTTTGCTTCCACAACCACCACACAGTCCGACAACCCGCTGATAATCCGGTTGCGCACGGGAAAATGCCAGGCAGCAGGCCTTGCGCCTGGTGGAAATTCAGAAAGAATTCCCCCTCCCTCCTCCAAAATCCGTTCATATAGGGCAATGTGGTCTCCCGGATAACACACATCCACGCCACAGCCAAGCACCGCATAGGTTTTTCCACCCGCTCCCACTGCCGCCTCCTGTGCTGCACCGTCCACGCCCCAGGCAAGTCCGCTGACCAGGCTGATCCCACTCTCTGCAAGCATTCTTCCAAGCTCTGCCGCCTTGGCTCTTCCATAGGCAGAGCACCTGCGTGCCCCCACCACCGCTGCTGTTTTCCGAAAAGAATCCGGAAGTGTACCTTTATAAAATAAGCCAAGCGGCGCATCCGGGATTTCTTTTAATTTTTCCGGATAGTCCGGATGTTCCCGGCTGATAAAGTGTATTCTCTTTTTCGCCAGGTCATGCCTGATTCCAGAAGGATTCCAGCGCACCTGCCCTGTGCTCAGCTTCTCTTTTCGTTTCTTCGTCACTCCTGGAAGACTCCGGATTTCCTCTTTGGAAGCCTTTAGCAGGGGTTCTGGTCCCCCTGTGATTTTCAGAATCTTTTCCCAAACACTAGGAAGCTCTCCAAACATGCACAGCCATAACCAGGCCAGCTCTCTTTCTTCTGCAATTTTTTCCATCAGAGTTCCTCCGCTTTCCAGTAACGCCTGTCCACGCTTCGGTAGCACACCGCTTCACTTAAATGTCTTGGCAGAATCTGCTTTTCTTCCTCCATATCGGCAATGGTCCTGGCTACCTTTAAAATCCGGTGGTAGGCTCTGGCACTGAACCCCAGACGTTCATAGGCATTTCGCATCAGTTCTTTCCCGCTTCTTTCAAGAGGACAGTATTCCCGGATGCCCGCTGCATCTAGATCAGAATTAAAGCGGTACGGACTTTTCTGGTACCGTTCCTGCTGAATCTGCCGGACTGTCTCCACTCGTTTTCGCATTGCTTCGGAACTTTCACAGCGCTTTCCACTGGATAGCTCCCCAAATCCAATGAGGGATGTTTCCACACAGATCTCAATCCGGTCTAAAAGAGGTTGGCTGATTTTTCCCAAATAGCGGCGGATCTCTTTCATAGAGCAGGTGCAACGGTTCAGATCCGGATAATACCCGCACTTGCAGGCATTCATGGCAGCCACCAGCATAAAATCTGCTGGAAATTCCATCTGCCCTTCCACCCGGCTGATCTGAATCCGGTGTTCTTCCATTGGCTGACGCAAAATTTCCAGGGTACTCCTCTGAAATTCTGCAAGCTCATCCAGAAATAATACCCCTCTGTGGGCAAGGCTGATTTCCCCAGGCTTTGGAATTCTTCCGCCTCCTGCCAGCGCCTGTGCAGAGATGGTGTGGTGGGGTGCTCGAAAAGGCCGTTTCTGAATCAGCGGCTGTTTTGCTGAGAGCATCCCTGCCACACTGTAAATGGAAGAAATTTCCATCGCCTCTTCCCTGGTTACTTTAGGAAGGATTCCTGGAATGCATTTGGCAATGGCTGATTTTCCAGACCCCGGCGGGCCGATCATCAGAAAATTGTGAAGCCCGCTTACTGCCACTTCCGCAGCCCGGCGCACCAAGGTCTGACCCTGAATTTCTGCAAAATCATCCCCTGTTTCCACCTCTTCTGTCCTGGTTCTTTCTTTTTTGCTACAGAGATTCTGTAAAGGCTTTCCGCCTGCAAGCTCCTTCCAGATATCCAATGCTTCCTGAAGGCTTTTCACGCCAATCACTGGAATGTTTCCTGCCATACAGGCTTCTTCCTGATTCTTTCTGGGCACCATACAGGCTTTCATTTTCCGTTTTTCTGCCAGCATAGCAACCGGAAGCACCCCTGCCACTGGTTTTACTTCCCCATTTAGGCTTAATTCCCCAAAGGTCAATATTCCTTCTCCCGCATTTTCCGGAAGAATGCCGTATGCTTTTAAAAGTGCCAGGGCAATGGGAAGATCAAAGGCAGTTCCTTCCTTTCTTAAGTCTGCCGGTGAAAGATTTAAGGTAATCTTTCTGGGTTCTAGGAAAATTCCGGTATTCCGGATTGCCGAGCGCACCCGTTCCTGGGCTTCTCTTACCTGAGAGTTCAAGTATCCAACCATAGTAACAGAGGGAAGACCTGTGCTCACATCCGCTTCCACCTGAACCAGGTTCCCCTGAATTCCTGTAACCGCTGCAGCCGTTACTGCTGCAAACATGGCATCACACTCCTTGCAAATTTTTCAATGGATCATAGGAAATTTCTTTAGATACAACGATATTGGATGCTGTATGCCTTTTCCAGGCCAATACAGCAATAGAAAATAGAAATAGAATTTTTCAAATTTAATGGACTAGATTTAATATAGCATAATCACGTGCAAAATGCAAGATTTATTTTTGCATCATTTCTTCAATACGTATATTTTTTACTGGAAGCCCTTCCTTTTCCAGGCACACGGCATAAAAGCAGTTTTCTACCTGTCCTCTCTGAAAAAACAGACCGTTCCAGAAGATGCCGGATTCCTGGCACAGGGCTTTTGAAAAATCTATTGTGGAAATTTCTTTTGTCAGGCCGGTTCCCAGATATTTTACATAGGCTTCTTTCATGGACCACAGAAGCGCCGCAGAATTTTCCCGTTCTTTCATGCTCTGCTGATTTAAAAGATGCCATTCTTCCTGGGACGTATAGCGTTTTACTGTCTTTTCCCGGTAAACAGGGATTTTCTGAATATCTCCCCCCACTGGCCGGTCATCTATCACACACAGCACCCAGCCGTCTGTGTGGCTTACATTAAACCAGGGAAGGCCCTCTTTTCCTAAAAACTCCGGTTTTCCATGCGGGCCCAGCTGAATCTTGGGCCATTCATTCAGATTCCATTCTTGTTTCAGGGCATAAGAAAGCAGGGCCCATGCACAGCTTCCCAAGGCCCTGGTCTTTCCGTCTCGAATGGTCTTCACTTTTTCTTTTTTACACTCTGGAAGCCTTTCCAAAAGAAAGTCAAGACTCTCCAGATTTTCCGGAACTTTCATCACATAAATCATCGTCTCGTCTGTGTTCAAATTCCTTTCTCAGTTTTCCAAGGGCTGCTTTTTCAATCCTGGAAACATACGATCTGGAAATTCCGCAGATCTTGGCAATCTCCCGCTGAGTCATCTCTTTGCTGCCGCCAATACCGTAGCGCCAGATCAGAACTTTGCGCTCCCTTGGGGACAGCGTTTTTTTTAGAAGCCGGTAAAGGTTTCTGGAATCGTTTTCCAGGTCCATTTTTTCCGGAATATCCACCGTCTCTCCTTCCAGAATGTCCAGAAGGCTGATCTCGTTTCCCTCTCGGTCTGTTCCGATGGGATCATACAAGGAAACCTCTCTGGCGGTCTTTTTTCTGGAACGCATCAGCATCAGAAGTTCATTATCAATGCATTTGGCAGCATAGGTGCCCAGACGGCTGTTCTTTTTGCTGTCAAATGTGGAAACTGCTTTGATCAGGCCAATGGTGCCAATGGAGATCAGATCATCCGGATCTTCCTCACACCCCTGATATTTTCTGGCAACATGAGCGACCAGACGCAGATTGTGCTCAATTAAAAGCCTGCGTGCCTCTTCATCACCGTTCTGGCATCTTTCCAGACAGCAGGCTTCCTCCTCTGCCGTAAGGGGCTTCGGGAATGCTTTCAAGGAACACCTCCGGAGTCATTTAATCTATTTTATGGCTTCGGAAGCTGTTTTGTGCCTTTCCACCTGTCCTTTTTTATGCCTCTTCAGTCTTGGGCTCTGCCCGTCTTAAAATGTCGTAACACTCCATAGACTCTCCCAGATCAATATAGATGATCTGTCTTGCATGGGGTGCACTTTCCTGGTCTTCCCCGTCTTCATTGACAATCCGCTTCACAACAACCGGGATATTGCGGCCATCCGGCTTCATAATCTCGATCTGCTCGCCTACGGAAAATTTATTTTTCTGCTCTAAGCGGTAAAGGCCTTCTGCATTTTTTTCTCCTGCAATTCCAAGATAGGTGTAATCCTTTACATAGGTATTGCTGTCATAAATCTGGGCATCACTTCCCGGCTTTCCATAGAAAAAGCCTGCAGTAAACCGGCGGTTGGTGCTGACCCCAATCTGCTCCATGTACCAGGGCAGATTCTTTTCATACAGAGCTGGATCTTCCAGATAATCGTCCATGGCTTTCCGGTAAGTTCTGGCCACCGTCGCCACATAAAGGGCTGTTTTCATCCGTCCTTCAATCTTAAAGCTGTCGATCCCGGATTCCATCAGCTCCGGAATATGGCCGATCATGCACAGATCCTTGGAATTGAAAATATAGGTTCCCCGCTCATTTTCATAAACCGGAAGATACTCTCCTGGCCTGGATTCTTCCATCACTGCATATTTCCAGCGGCAGGGATGGGTGCAGGCACCTCTGTTTGCATCCCGTCCGGTAAAATAATTGCTGAGAAGGCATCTTCCGGAATAAGAAATGCACATGGCTCCATGAACAAAGGTCTCGATCTCCAGGTCATCTGGAATATGTGCCCGGATCTGGCGGATCTCCTCCAAAGACAGCTCTCTGGCAGATACCACCCGCTTGGCACCCAGCTTGTGCCAGAAAAGATAGGTGGCATAGTTGGTGTTGTTTGCCTGGGTACTGATGTGCCGTTCAATCTCCGGACATACTTTTTCTGCAATGGTGTACACGCCCGGGTCCGAAATAATCAGGGCATCCGGCCCGATCTTTTTCAGATCCTGAAAATAGGCTTCCACGCCTTCCAAATCATCGTTGTGTGCCAGAATGTTAGCCGTCACGTAAACTTTTACCCCATGTTCATGGGCAAAACGGATGCCTTCTGCCATTTCTTCCATAGTAAAATTCTTTGCCTTTGCCCTGAGGCCGAACACCTCTCCTCCAATATAAACCGCATCAGCGCCAAATAATACCGCAACCTTCAATACTTCCAGACTGCTGGCCGGAATCAGAAGTTCCGGTTTTCTTCGTATATTCATATTACTTTATCCTCGTACTCACCGTCACTCCGTCTCCAAGGGGAATCACGGCTGTTTCCAGTCTTTCGTCATGCTTCAATACATACAGATACTCCCTCATCCGCTTATAAATGGTACGATTTCTCCGTTCCACAATATAATGGGACTCAATCAGATCTCCATCCTGCAGCACATTGTCCGACACCAGCACCCCTCCAGGCTCCAGCAGGCGCAGGACATCCGGAAGGAAATGGATGTACTGGCCCTTTGCCGCATCCATAAAAATAAAATCATAGCTTCCTTCCAGTTCCTTTAAGATGTCTGCCGCATCTCCTGTCAGAAACGTGATCTGCTCTTCTCTCCTGGCTGCCTTAAAATTTTCCCTGGCAATGGGAATCCTTTTTTCATATTTTTCTATGGTGGTCACATGCGCTCCCTCTGGTGCATATTCACAGAAAAGAAGGGTGGAAAAACCCACTGCCGTCCCCACTTCCAAAATTCTTGCCGGACGTTTCAGTGCCAGCAGCATTTTTAAGAAGCTCTGCATTTCCCGGCGGATAATGGGCACCCGGTCTTTCAATGCTTCTTCCTGGATTTTCTCCAGAAAAGGCGTATTGCCCATATCAAGAGAATTGATATAGGCAACCATACGTTCATCTACAATCACTTATCGTTACTCCTCGCTCTCCGTCTCAGCTTCTCCTGCCAGCACCGCCAGCATCTCATCTGCCGTCTGAGAACTGTTCAGGATATAGGTTCCCGGATGGATCTGATTTTTATATTCTGACAGCTCCATCTGCACCTGAAAGACCTTGGCATCCCGGATAAGTTCCCGATTTTTCAAAACTTTCCCAAGCTCTGCCCCTGTCATTCCTTCCGAAACGGTCACAGATACATTCTTTCCAGGAGGAGACGACACTGGTTTCTGGGCAAACACCTGGTATCCAAAGCTGTACGCAGATTTCCCTGCTTTTATCAGAATCCAAGCTGCCAAAACCCAGATCAGGAGCCGGCACACGCTCATTCCCGCAAACAAAGCTGCTGATCTTTTTTTCTTCAAACCGTTTCCTCCGTTTGTTGATATTACCACTGAATTGTATCTGCAAAGTCATCAATATCAAAGTCCGCTGCCTGAATCAGGGTTTCATTTACCAACTGGAGCAGCCGGCACATGGCCAGCTCTGTCTCCAGGTAATGATTCATGACCTCATTGCGGCGCACCTGATAAAAATCTTTTTCCAGCTGTTCTAAGTGCTGAGAAATCTGGTCCGACTTCTCCTTGTTCTGAATCTCATAACACCGTTTGCGGAATTCGTTGATGGTTTTCCGAAGTTCGGGAGATTCATCTAGTTTTTCTCTTGCCTCTGTGTAGCTGCGGCACACATCCGATTCTCGGATGGCCTCCAGCAGTTTCCTGATACATTCCTTCACTTCATCCATGGACGGATCAGACCTCCATAATGATCGGAAGAATCATGGGGCTTCTCTTGGTCCGTTTCCACAGGAAATCACTCAGAGCATCTTTTACGGTATTTTTAATCTTGCCCCAGTCTGTAATATGCTTTGTCTGGCAGCTTTCCAGCGCATCTTCTACCACTCTTCTGGCTTCATCCATCAACCCTTCCGATTCACGCACATACACAAATCCTCTGGAGACAATGTCCGGTCCTGCTAACAGCTGGTTGGAAAACTTCTCCAGTGTCATCACGACAATCAGAATGCCGTCTTCTGCCAGATGCTGACGATCACGCAGTACGATATTTCCTACATCTCCCACGCCAAGACCGTCTACCAGAATGGCACCTGTGGGAACATGTCCAGTAATCCGCGCGCTTTCTTCATCCATCTCCAGCACGTCACCGGATTTCAGGATGAAAATATTATCTTTCGGAATGCCAAGGCTGGCAGCAATGCCTGCCTGCGCTTTTAAGTGACGGTACTCGCCGTGTACCGGAATGGCATACTTGGGACGCACCAGAGAGTAAATCAGCTTAATCTCCTCTTGGCAGGCGTGTCCGGATACATGCACATCCTGGAAGATCACATCTGCACCCAGCATGGACAGTTCGTTGATCACGTTGGAAATCGCTTTTTCATTTCCGGGAATGGCACTGGAACTGAAAATAACGGTATCTCCCGGTTTGATCTGCACTTTCCGGTGCATATTGGCTGCCATGCGGGACAGAGCCGCCATGGACTCTCCCTGGCTTCCGGTGGTAATTAACACCAGCTGCTCATCCGGGTAATTTTTCATCTGCTCAATATCAATCAGGGTATTTTCCGGCACATTTAAATAGCCCAGCTCAGAAGCTGTCCCGATGACATTTACCATGCTTCGTCCTTCAATGACCACTTTCCGCCCATACTTGTAAGCAGAGTTGATGATCTGCTGCACACGGTCTACGTTGGACGCAAAAGTAGCAATGATCAGACGGGTATTTTTGTGGTCTGCAAAAATATTGTCAAAAGTCTTTCCAACAGTGCGCTCAGACATGGTAAAGCCCGGACGCTCTGCATTGGTACTGTCGCACATCAGCGCCAGCACGCCTTTCTTTCCGATCTCGCCGAAACGCTGCAGGTCAATGGCATCTCCAAAAACCGGCGTATAATCCACTTTAAAGTCTCCGGTATGCACCACAATGCCTGCCGGTGAGTAGATGGCCAGAGCAGATGCATCCTGGATACTATGGTTGGTCTTGATAAATTCGATACGGAACGCACCCAAATTGATGGACTGGCCGTGTTTGATGACCTTGCGTTTTACCGTCTTCATCATATTATGCTCTTTTAATTTGTTTTCAATCAGGCCGATGGTCAGCTTGGTGGAATAAATCGGCACATTCAGCTCTTTGAGCACATAGGGAATGGCACCGATATGATCCTCATGTCCATGGGTGATGACAAAGCCTTTGACCTTGTCCACATTGTTTTTCAGATAGGTAATATCCGGAATCACCAGGTCGATCCCAAGCATATCATCTTCTGGGAATGCTAGGCCGCAGTCCACAACAACAATACTGTCCTCAAATTCAAAGGCAGTAATGTTCATTCCGATCTGCTCCAGGCCGCCCAGGGGAATGATCTTCAGTTTTGAGTTGTTTACATTTTTCAAAAATTGCACCTCCAAAATAGTAGTCAGTTATTCTAGTTCAACATCATCCAGCATCTCCTGGAAAACTCTGGCAACTGCATTTAATTCATCATCGTCATCCACGATCTCGTACAGGGCCTCTTCCTCCCCGTCTTTGGAAAGATCTTTCAGGATCAATGCCTCTCCGTCGTCTTCCTCGGAATCTGCAACCAGGATGTAATTCACTCCGCTGATCCGTGTTTGTTCCAGCACAAAAAATTCTGCCGCGTCTTCTCCGTCGGCAAATGAAAATTTAATTTTCTCCATTTTCCATTCCTTTGCTGTCCAGATATCCCTGCAGAATAAACACTGCAGCAATCTCGTCAACATATCCTTTCCGATTCTCGCGGCGCACTCCGGCCTCAATCAGAACCCGGTCTGCTGCCACTGTAGTCAGCCGTTCATCCCACATTACAATGGGCAGGCCTGTCCGCCTCTCAAGCATTTCCTTAAATGCCAGCGTCTTCTCTGCCCGCTCGCCGATGGTATTGTTCATATTTTTCGGGAAACCAAGGACAATCTTCCCTACCTCATATTCGCCAATAAGCGATTCAATTCTTGCCAGTGTCTGGCGAAGCTTATTTTCAGACGTTCTTCTGATGATCTCCACTCCCTGGGCAGTCAGGCCAAGGCCGTCGCTGACAGCCACGCCCACTGTCTTGGAGCCGAAATCCAGACCCATAATCCGTTCCATCACTGTTCCCTTGACTTATTCGCAATATATTCTTTCAGGAGTTCTTCCACCAGCTCGTCCCGTTCTACTTTCATGATCAGGCTTCGGGCATTGTTGTGGCTTGTAATATAGGTCGGGTCTCCTGACATAATATATCCGACAATCTGATTTACCGGGTTATATCCCTTTTCGCGCATCGCATTGTAAACTGCATCCAGAATATCCTTGACGCTGAATTCTTTATCCGATGCGACTTTAAAATATTGTGTGTTACTGATATTTGCCATGTCTTTCACGTCCTTAAATTAAACTTTGCTCTTATTCTAATATATCTTTTCATAAAATACAAGTCAAAATCCCATCTTTTCGTTTCCCGCATACGGTGACTTCACAGATCCTGTTTGCCATTTCTTCTCCCGCAGGAAGCGCCAGACGCACATATTCTTTGGTATATCCGGTCATGTAAGGCTGTCCTTCCAATTCCTGCAGCTCTTCAAACAAGACTTCCTGGCGGGTGCCGATCAGCCGGTCCTCATAGGCTTTTTTGTGAATTTCGCCCACGGAAATCAGGATCTCACTTCTTGCCGCCTTTATCTGGTCAGCCACCTGCCCCTCCATCACAGCTGCCTTTGTGCCCTGTCTTCTGGAATATTTGAAAATGTGTGTCTCGTAAAAATTCACCTTTTCCAGGAAAGCTCTGGTGGTTTCAAACTCTTCTTCGGTTTCCTGTGGAAATCCCACAATCACATCGGTGGTCAGGGCCGGATGGGCAAAATGTTTCCGAAGAAGCTGGCATTTCTCATAGTATTCTTCTGCCGTATACCGTCTGTTCATCCGTTTCAAAGTGGCATCGCAGCCGCTTTGCAGGGACAAATGGAAATGTGG
>CAJMON010000075.1 GCA_905214955.1 uncultured bacterium | reverse complement strand
CTTTGCCGTGCGTCAGCACGCCTGCAGATATCTTCCTTGTCTTTCGCACTCTGCTTAACTGCCTTAAATGCATTATTTACGAGGATCGCTATAGCTGGAATATTTTTGTGAGACACCGCGGTGTTTGAGCATTACCAGGGCAGTGCAGAAGCTGTACGTCACTCAGCCTGCAGTATCCAGTGCGATAAAAGAACTGGAGAAAGAATTTTCTGTCCAGATGTTTCCCCATGTGGGAAGATCCGTTTCTTTTTTGTACCAGGCCCTCCCGCTCTCTGGCAGGCGAAAAAAAGATTACGGCAGAAATGCTCCGTGAAGAACTGCTTCTGCTGTACAATACAGATTCTGTCCAGAAGCGGAGCATTCATCAGTGGATGGAAGCTGCTTTTTTTACAGTTCTCTGACGGAAGAAAATCCGGATCTGGCAGGCATTCCTCTGGAACCGGTGGTTCCTCAGCGGATCGGCGTGATCTGGAGAAAAGGATGTTATCTGAATGCAGGTTCTGAAAAAGTTCTCAGTTGTCTCACGGGATGTGGCAACTTTTGTGGAAAAAGGTGGTAGAATAGGGAAAACACACGAAAATAGCAAGCTCACAGGAGGGAAAAATTTATTTGCAAAATATGGATACAGTCCTGCTGGATCGCATCTTGGAAGTGATGACCCAGGAGGAGAAGGAATCTGTGCTTTCCAGGCTTAAGACAGATCCGGCCAGCTACCATGCGATGCAGCAGAAACTGGATCTGAAGAAGGAAACGTGTCAGGAGCAGGAAAGTATTGAAGAGCTGGCGGGAGAAATTACGGAGGAGCTGCGGGAGTATCAGCCGCTGTCCAGGGATTTTTACTCGATTTTGTCAGATTTTATTAAGAGGGCGGATATGCAGGATCCACAGGTATACCGTGCAATAGGGATGCATCGGAATCAGTGGTCCAGGATACGCCAGAAGGGAAAGCACACCAGCAAGCATTTTATTCTGAAACTATGCCTGGTGCTGAAGCTGGATCTTTTTGAGTCCAATTATCTTTTGGCGCTGGCAGGCTATACCTTTGTTCCTGATCAGAAGACGGACTACATTATCTGTCGTTGTATCCGGGATGGACGGTATGACCCGATGGAGGTGGATGAGCTTCTGGTGTCTATGGGGGAGGCACCGTTGTTCAGCGAAAGCTTATAAAAGTCTATAAGGGGGTATTTATGCAGTTACATGGAATTATTGTAGAAGGCAGGGAAGTTCTTCATGACCAGTTTTCCCTGAAGGAAGTCTGGCAGGCGGTGGAGCCGTTCTCTGCACCTTACAGAGAGATGCTTTCCCATCTGAAAAAGACAGAGGTTGAGCTTCTCATTGAAGTTCTGCTGAATTTTCTGGAAGGAAAGGAGAGTCCTGCTGGCAGAAGTGAAGCAAGGCGGTTTCTGGAGAAAGAGCTTCCGGCCGGGCAGGCGGCTGCTTCATGGCTTCAGGAAGCAGGATATGGGACATTTGTGGAAAAAAACAAAGAAAAAATCAGAGAACTGTCAGAAGCAGCAGAGGAAATCCATTCTCTGCGCGGGGCAGCGCTGCTCTGTTTATTTTTGATGCTGCATATTCAGGCAGGACGGGATCTGGAAGAGGTAGCAGAAGACCGGAAAGATTCTGGAAAATTATGGGAAGTGGAAGCATTCAATGGGATCAGTGCGGTAGAATACATGAAAAAGCGTCTGCATCAGGAAGCACTGCCTGCATCCAGAGAGTGTGACGGAGCGTGGGGAGAGATCGGCAGCGGCCTGAAGGAAGAAGAACTTGTTCTGCCTTTTTGGACAGGAGCCGGGCAGGAGTCTGCCCTTTTGGAGACTGTATGGTTTGAAAACAGAACGGAAAAGCCGGTACAGATACGCTTGGCAGGCACTAGTCTGACCAGACAGGTATTCCCGGAGGAGAGGCTGTACCTGTTGCGAAAAGGTGCCTGGTATGTGAATTTTCTGCCCCGGTTTCAGGTATCGGAGGAGCTGTGCTTTGTAAGCAGTGATCGGCAGATTTTGTGGCGGGATGCAGAGGGAGCAAAAGGAGTTCTGCCAGTGAGGTTCGACGAGCCTCTTTCAGACTGGGCTTATGAGGAAGGTACATGGCTGGTGGGAGTGAAAGAGAACGGACAGGCAGTGATCCGCGGAAGAGATGTCCGGATCTGTCCGGATATGCGGGTGGTGAAGGCCGATGTTTTTGGGCCGGTGTATGGGATCCTTCAGGAGGATGGCACCCTGTTGACCAATGCGGCAGGATTTGCACATACTGTTGGGCTGCTGGCATTTCAAGCAGGGCTGAACTTTGCGGCAGGCATCCAGATAGACCGCAGCCTTTTGGGGGCAGGCAGCAGCATCTGGCCAGAAGAAAATACTCAGGGTGCCGTAGAGATCCGTGGCTGGGAAGATCATGTGATCTGGCTGGATCAGTTTGGCGGTGTTCATACAGATATGCAGGACGGAAGACGATGGAAAGAATTTATCGGGGCTCATGCGGTGGAGATTTGCCAGAAAGGATATCTCATCGCCTGGAAAAACCAGATCTGTCTGGTTTCCTTTGGTTCAGGAGAAGGAAGAGCGCAGAGCGCAGTGGTACTGGCAGAGGCAGAAGGAGATATTACAGAGATAGCGGCATCGGACCGGCTGCTGGCATACCGCAGTGATGCAGACCAGGAGATCCGGCTTCTGTCTTTGGAAAGCTGAAAGAGGGCAGGAAGATGGGACAGGACGTGGAAACAGCGAAGTGGGGAATCTATCTGGCGCTGGCAGCAGCCGCGGCAGGGATTTTGTTCCTGATTGTCAGATATTGGGGAAGAAAGAGACAGGTTTTGCGCCTGTGCAGTCTCTGGCAGACGTACGAGACACTGAAAAACTATGACCGGTACGCCTGGCATTTTCTAAAAAATGCCAGGGCATTTCAGGCACTCTTTGGAATTGAGCGGCAGTACAAGGAAGCACAGGCCTTTCTGAAACGCCTGCGTACAGAATTTTTAAGCCTTTTAAGCAGAAAAGAACTGACAAAACAGGGGGTTCAGATAGGGATAGCTGAAAAAACTCCTGACGTGTCAGAATTCAGAAAAGAACTGAAACATGCGTCCAGAAAACGTCTGTGCCTGGAGGAAGAGCGGCTTCTTGCAGGAATTGAGGAACGAAAAAACAGAGAATGTTTTAAAAAAGCCGCAGAAGATACCGGAGTGATTCTGTACCGGCTTTTGGAAGAGCTGTCCATTTTCTATCCGGAAAATTCCAGGGAAGAGGCTTTGCAGGCAGAAGAAATCCGCGGATGGATTTTAAAGGCAGGAGAGTGTCTGCGCAGGGCAAGAATCTATGCACTGTTTGCAGGGGATCTTTCCAGAAACGATAGGAAACTGGATGACTTTGTAACCGGACATCCTTTCGAAACAGTATATCCGGGACTTTATGAAAAGAATGGGACTTCCTACCGGCTTCTGGAAGGCTGCCAGGGAAGCAGAAGAGGTGCGTAAAGGATGAAAAAAGAAATGAAAGAGGGCACAAAAGAAGAAAAGAAAAAGGGAAAGATTCCGGAGCTGTATCTGGATATTCAGAGGAGAAGGACAGCAGATGAGCGGAGAGTGCTTGCAGAGGCAGAGCTGTGTCTGCTGACCCACATCGAATACCAGAAAGCAGTGGCAGAATGGAACCGTTACGTGACAGAAGTCACTCCCTGGGCAGCCCTGTTCCAGAAACTGGCAGGGCCTCTGATGATCTTTGCAGCCGCCGCCAGGGAAGGGCAGGAACAGGCAGCCCGGTACGCCGGACAGATTCAGCAGGCCGAAGAAAGACTGAGGCAGATTTTGAAAACCCAGCTTCCGGGCAAACAGGATGCGTCTCTTCCAGAAGTGAAAAGAGCACTGGAGACAGCAGAGGAGTTTCATCTGTCACAGCTTACAAGGCCGGAGCTGTCATTTGAGGAACTGGAGATTCTGGTCAGTCTGGCAGAGCGGGGCAGCAGAACCAGAGGAAAGCAGGAAGAACTCCACCAGATGATAAACAGGCAGCGGCAGGAGCAGAAGCAGAATCTTTTATATTTGCGGGAAAAAAGAGAATTTTTCAGAAGCACATCGGAGCATTTGAACCGGAAAAGAAAAGACCGGGAAAGCCATCTGGTTTTTATGGAAGCGGCCAGGCAGATCATTCCTGCAGTGCAGAAGATGGAGCAGATGAATGGAGGAGATCTGGAGAACGCCAGGATACTGGGAGAACAGCTCCTTGACATGTGGAAAAACCAGAAGGGAAATCGGCTGTGCCTGCTTTTCTATGATGACCAGGAAATTCCGGATGCTGTGAGAAACGAATTTCGGAAGGCAGGAGTTTATGAACCTGCATGCCCGGGCCTATACTGGAGAGAGGACAGGACAGAAAAGACGGTTTATGAGCGGATACTCACGGGATGTTTCCGTGAAAACGGAAGGGAAGGAACACAGAGCACAGATGGAAAATTTATTTGAACGTTTCAGGGTTGAGATGCCGGTGGAGCCAGAAGAAGTGAATCTCATCGGTGTAGACTTTGGGGATGGAGAGTTGAGTGCGGTTCTTGCCAGAGTCCAGGATGGGAGAATCAGCCAGGATCCTCTATTTCCCGACAGTACAAGAGTGGGATACAAATGTCCCAATGTTCTTTTCCTGCCGGATGCACCGGATCAGCCCTGTAAGATTGGAATTGGCAGTTTCCAGAATGGAAGAGCCTATTATAATTTCAAAAAATGTCCTGGTACCAATGAGGCGCGCAGCAGATACCGCACAGAGGATGGTACAGAAGATACACATACTTATGAGGAATTGATGAGAATGGCATTTCAGCAGTTTGTCAGGCTTCTGTTTCAGTACAATGTCCATACGATACGAAGAGACCGGCGCACCATTCTGGCAGTAGGACGTCCAGCAGGCGGAAAATGGAAAAAACGGGAAAAAGAATATGCCGATCTCCTTGGAAAGGGACTTACCGTAGAAGGGTACGAGAAAGAGATTCAGGTAGTGGTTGTTTCAGAGTCTCTGGCGGCATTTGCAAGAGAAACCAATCCGGCTCTTTCAGAAGAAAAGCGCATCCGAAAGGGAGAAACAGTGCTTCTGATTGACTGTGGCTCCAGCACCTTTGATGTGACATTGGTGACGGAGGATCGGATTCCGGAAAATGGCGAGTACAGCTGTCCGTTTGGCGGAAATCTTATTGAGGAAAATATGCTGAAATGTTTCTGTCTTGGAAAATATCCGCCGAAAGAAGAGTGGCCGGAAAGACTTTTAAGACTGCGGCAGTATTCTGGAAACAGTGTTCATAAAAAAGAGCGTATGGTGTGCACTTACCACAAGCTGGAGCTTCGCAGAAAAAAAGAAGAATTCTATGGACCCAATGGAAATGACGGGACAGAGACGGGGATGTATGCGGTATTTTTCGAACCGAATCCGGGAGAAGATCCCAATGAAGAGTATGAAAGCTGGTTCCTGAAAAAAGCGTTTATGGGGCAGGTACTCCACCGGATGCCAGTAAGCATCGGCAGTACATCCCTGTGGGAGAAAGAGGAGTCAAAGAGAACGTTTCCATCCTGGTACGCAGGATGTCGGCAGGTGTTTTTAGATGCTGGCAGGCAGATGAAGCAGTATTTAAAAGGAAGAGTGCCGGATAAGATTATTCTTACAGGAGGCGTTTCTGCTATGCCGGAAACGGCAGAACTTGCAGAGGAATGTTTTGGAAGAAGACCGGTCAGGGCAGATTTTCCAAACTATTCTGTCGTTGAGGGACTAGCGTATGTGGCAGCTTTGGAAGTGCTGAAAAACCGAGAGTTAAAGCAGCTGCAGGCAAGGACGGCGGCAGTGATTCGAAAGTGTAGTGACAGCATGGAGAAGACTACAGCAGGGTATCTGGCAGTGTGTACGTATCAGATGATGAGCCAGACTCTGGAAGAATGGAAGCAGGAGGAAGCGGCCAGTCTGAAAAGCTGGCGGGAAGATTTTGAACGGAAATGGAAAACATCTCTGGATCTTGGAGAAGCAGTCAGGGAAGGCCTGACCCTCTGGTATCTCAGGGATCACATCGAAGAGCAGATCAATCAGGATATCCGCAGTCATTTCGAGAAGATGTTCCCGGATTTTGCAGAACGATTTTCTTTTGAAATTGACAGAAAAGCGGTAGAGCAGGCTTTTGCGGATACCGAAGTTTCTCTGACACTTCCAAATTGGAAAATTTTTGGGATCTTCGGAAGCTGGAGACCAGAGCGTGTGCGGACGGTTGCAGAAAGAGTCAAAAACCGTGAAAAAGTAAAAGCACGTTCTGAGAAGATTATCCGAAATCTTACAGCAATTTATCAGAATCAGCTTGGAATCCGGGAAAAGGTGCAGGAAAGGATGCTGGAAGCACTTTATCCTTCCCTGAAAGAACATGTGGAACGTATGACACCTTATTTTCATATGGTCCATGAAGAAAGGGCAGGTGGAGTCTCTTGACAGTGATTCACGATATGGATGTGCAGATTTCTCATACAGGGAAACGGATTTTGTATTTTCAGACAGAAGACCGGCATGTGATCCGAAGGGCAGTAGATCAATCAGCTGTTTTATGGGAACGCCTGACAAGAGCGCAGAGAGGTGGAAAATATCCCCTGTCAGACACAAAACCCAAAGGAGAGCGGTACCAATGGCTGAAAAAGCAGGAGCGTTTTTTTTCATTTGAGGAAGTCTATTTTTCATACTGCTGCAGGGAAACGCAGAAAATGCAGACGGAGATTCCGGCAAACTATCAGAATGCCTGTTTTTTTACCCTGCAGGATTTTCAGGTATGGGACAGGAACCAGAGACAGAAAATGGTGAAAGCATTTCTGGAAGCAGAGTGGGCTTCCAAAGCCTATCTGCTGATTTCCGCGCCTCATACACTGATTCCGGATGGTTTTGGAGAAGAAATTGAACTGATCCGGGTTCACCCGGCAGATCTGGAGGATATCAGCCAGATTTTGAAGGAGAGTCTGAAGAACACGCCCAGGGAGTGGGAGCTTCTGGAAACGGCCAAACAGTTAAAAGGGCTGTCAGAATCTCAGATTCGTGGAATTTTAAGATCTCTGCAGGGAGAGTATGGGATTTCCTGCGGATTGGATGCCGTGCTGCCAGAAGTGCAGAGAAGGTGTGAAGAGCGGATGCGGGAACTGATCCGGCAGGAAAAAGAAAAAGCAGCAGAGAAAGATCCCACCATTGTTCTGATGGATTATGACCGGGAGCAAAGGGGAGAAGAAGGAAAGGAAACACCAGAGCGGGCAGTGGGACTGGATGGACTTTGTCAGTGGCTGGAGAACAGGCGGGACTGTTTTTTATATCCGGATTCCTGCCGCAGACTGTACGGAGTGGAACCTCCGAAAGGGATTCTGGTAACAGGAATTCCAGGAACCGGAAAAACCCTGATGGCAGAAGAGGCCGCAAGAAGGCTGGATGATGCAGCCCTGATCCGGTTTCAGATAGACCGTATCCAGTCCAGCAGTTATGGAGAATCCGAATCCAATATGCGCAGATGCCTGGAGCGGATTGAGTCTATGGCACCCTGCGTGCTGCTTATTGATGAGGCAGAGAAGATTTTCCGAATGGATGAGCATACCCATGAAGTAAAGCTGAATATGCTGGGGCAGCTTTTGGACTGGATGCAGAAGAGGAAGGCAGCTGTATTTACGTTTATGACAGCAAACGGCATACGCCAGCTTCCGCCGGAGCTTTTAAGAGATGGACGGATCAGTGAACGTTTTTTTGCATTTATGCCGTCAGGAGGGGAACTGGCAGCGATTCTCTGTGAAAAGCTTAGAAGAATCGACCGGGAAACCAGGGGAAAGCTGTTTGATGAAAAACTGCGGGAGCGGATTCAGACAGGCGAGACAGGCAGATCTGTGGTAAAGAGAATCGGGGAGCTGGGAGAGCAGCAGGAAACCTGTTCTTTCTTTACAGGAGCAAATGCAGCAAAACTAATCGCAGAAGTGAACAATGCGCTGCGCCTTGATCCGCGGACCGCGCCTCCGTATACCGCAGCAGTTTACGAAGACCGGCTGGTGCAGGATGCCTTAAAGATGCGTCCTCATGGCCAGACGAATATGAATGATATTGTGAATATGTGGCTGGAGGCTAGAGAAAATCAGTACCTTTCCGCATCTGGCACCGAGCTTCTGCCATTTGCAGCGCTGGACGAGAAGACAGGAATGTTTGATCCAAAGATGTCAGCAGTGTGGGAAGAAAATCCCTATGACCGTTATCTGACTGCAGTTATCGGAAGAAAGATCGCAGAGCGCTACCGGGAAATGCATGGAATTTAACAAAGTCTAGCAAGAATTCTCCTACCTCTTCAGGTAGTGAGATGAATTGTAAAAGAAACCTAAACGGCAGCGGTGGGCGGAGAGAGATCGGTATCCCCCGCTGACATGAGGTTTAACCACAGTCGGGATCATCCCGGCGTGTCAGACTCCGTAAATACCGACTGTGAGTTGAAACAAACAGACGTGTAGGCATGGCTCTTACATGACTGCTGTTCAGGATTTTCATAGTAAATTGTCTCACGGGATGTGGCAACTTTGTTAAAAAAATCTGCTATGATTAGAAACATAGAAATGATGCCGGCATCATGGAAATAGAAATGATAGTACAGAATTACAAATTGACACAACCAAACAGGAGGCGTAAGGGATGTCAGAGGATAAGATCAGCAGTCAGATGGAGCGTATTTTGGAGATTCGCAGACAGTTGGAGGCGCTTCTTCCAAAGGAAGGACTGGACAGAGAAGAACTGATAAAAGCACTTGGACAGATATGTCCTGGAAAAAGCGCAGGAGAGCTGGCTCATGCCTGCGAGAAGATGGAACAGGGAATCCGAAATGGATCAGCAGAGCTGAAGTATTATATGGAAGTAAAGGATCTGGATGTTCTGCTGGAGGATAAACTGAAAGAATGCACAGCACAGCTGGCAGATGCTCAAAAAAGAGGATTTCTCATGAGTCTGTACCAGATTTTCCACAAAGATCTGGAGTATGCGGATTTAAGCGGCGAAATGGCTAGATTTCTGGCAGAGATGCCGGAGGAAGATCTGCAGGAGGGGCTTCATGAGCTGCTCAAGGGAGAGGCGGCCATTCTGGCTTCCAGAGAGATGGAGCAGTTTTTAAAAGCGGCACAGGAGAGCCTGACGGAAGAAGAATTTCAGCCGTCAGGACAGCGGACACAGGAAGAAGAGTGGCTTCTGACTGCTGCCAGCATTTACGCAGGAAGCGTGAATGGAGAGTCGGATGCAGGCCTTGCCCTTTATCCGGAAATGATTGGAAAGAATGTAGGCGCACAGGGCCAGGCTGTCACGGCAGTTGCCTGTCTGGGGGAAGAGCGGACAGCCGAAACGGTAGAAATGATTCTTTTGGTTCTGGAAATTCTGGCGATTGTGGTTGTATTCTATGCATCCTGCTTTGGAGTGGCAGCTTTTGCAGAAGTGCTTTACAATTTCCTGATTGCAGAATCCGCATCTGAGGCGCTGATGGTTCTTTACGGAATCGGTCTGGCTGTGCTTGGTACAGCAGGAACATTTGGAGCAGTCTGGGGAGTCAGCCAGGCTTTTGAAAAACTGGAAGAGTTTGCGGAACAGACGGCAGTGCCGAGAGCACATGCAGTCTTCCGGAGAATCAAGGAGCAGGTGAACAAGACTCGGAAAGCGAAAGCCCAAAAAGCAGCTGAGAAAACAAGAGAACAGAAAGAAAAGCAGAATGCAGGATCCGCCAGAGAAAAGCAGGAGAAAATCCTGGAACAGGAGATTCTGGAAGAAAACTGGGATCTTGACGAAGAAGATCCAGTTGTTTGGGAAATCTGATTTCGAGAATTGCCAGCATTGCTTGACATTTTCTTTATAGCCGCATTACAATAAGCACCAGAAGAATGCGGCCAGGCAGCAGCAGTAAGAAAAGCTGCCTGGCTGAGAAATAGAAAGGACTGGTGTATTATGGACGGAGCTTCAAGGCGGCAGCAGCTTCTCAAAATCCTGTCAGACAGCAGGAACCCGGTATCTGGAGGAGAGCTTGCAAAAGAACTGCAGGTTAGCCGTCAGGTGATTGTTCAGGATATTGCTCTTTTAAGAGCGGGAAATGAAGAGATTCTTTCTACAAACCGTGGATACCTGCTGCAGAAAAAGGGTGAGATGATCCGGATTTTCAAAGTTCATCATACAGATGAACAGATTGAAGAAGAAATGAACAGCATTGTAGATCTTGGCGGCAGGATTGTGGATGTATTTGTTTATCACAAGATTTATGGTGTGATTCGTGTACCGATGGGAATTCATTCCAGAAGAGATGTAAAAGAATATCTGATGACACTGGAAAACGGAAGTTCTACGCCCTTAAAACATATTACCAGCGATTATCATTATCATACGGTTGCAGCGGACAGCAAAGAAACATTAGATTTCATACAGGATACTTTGAAAGAGAAAGGGTTCCTCGCAGAGTTGAGAGATTTTGAACCAGTCGAGTTTCCACAGAACGGACAGGATGCACTTTGACAAAAAAATGAAAAAGCATTTGCTTAAAAAACGGTTAGAACGGTAAAAAAACAAATCGGATCGTGAGAAAAGGAGCAAACAATGGGATGTTTGGGAAATATTTTATGGTTTGTGTTTGGAGGATGCTTAAGTGGTCTTAGTTGGCTTTTGGCAGGCATTTTATGGTGTATTACCATCGTGGGGATCCCAATAGGAATGCAGTGTTTTAAGTTTGCCGGCCTCAGCTTTTTTCCATTCGGGAAGGAAGTACATTATGGAGGCGGAGCAGGCTCCCTGCTGCTGAATATTCTGTGGCTACTGCTATCAGGACTTCCGCTGGCGATAGAATCAGCCATATTGGGTGCGGTGCTTTGCTGTACCATCATAGGGATTCCGTTTGGATTGCAGCATTTTAAGATTGCAAAACTGGCGCTGATGCCCTTTGGAGCGTATGTGTCATAAGAAAATACAGAAGAGAAAAGAGCTGCCTCATGTGGGAATTTTCCGCATGACGGCAGCTCTCTGAATAGAAGCACCAAAGGTGCGCAGCAGCTGATTTTCATATATAGTGATGTCGCCATCATGCGACATGTCCGTTTCATTTTGAAAAACTCAGCCAAGTACCTGCAGTTCTTTTGAAAAATGATTCAGGACTTCGGCACCATTTTCCGTTACAAGTGCCAGGTCTTCAATGCGGACACCCAGGTCACCTTCCAGATAAATACCAGGTTCGATGGAGAAAGTCATGCCCGGCTCCAGAACAGCAGTGTTGGTGCTGGAGACATCGCCAAATTCATGATCTTCCAGACCAATAGAATGTCCAAGACGGTGTGTGAAGAAAGGTCCCCAGCCAGCATCGGTGATGATCTGTCTGGCAGTATTGTCCAGGTCACAGAAACGTTTTCCAGGACGGATAATGGATTCCGCAGTTTCATTTGCCTTGCGGACAGTTTCGTAGACTTTGCGGTGTTCCGGTGTGACATCTTTCCAGAAGAAAGTACGGGTCATATCAGAGCAGTATCCGTCTTTGACACAGCCAATATCAATGAGAATGCAGTCACCGGGTTTCAGGACAGCAGTCCCCGGCTCGTAGTGGCCAAGTGCAGCATTGGAACCAAAGCCAACCAGCGGCGGGAAAGAATAGCTCTGTGCGCCGAGGCTTTTATAAATATCCAGAAGTCCTGCAGCGACCTGTTCTTCGGTCATGCCTTCACGGATGAGATCTTTTAACTGTCCCATGGCAAGATCATTGACACGGGAGGCATCCCGCATAAGAATCTGTTCTTCTTCATCTTTGTGAGAGCGGACAGCGTCTACGCAGAAAGAAGTATTGAGAAAGCGGGGAGCGCATCCGGACTCCATAAGGGGAAGCAGGAAGCGGGCAGCCATATTTTTATCGACACCAAGGGGAGAAGATTTGCTGATGCAGTCAGCAAGTACCGGAATTGGGTCGGAAGTATCGGAGAAACGGACTTTTTCCACACCAAAGTCTTCATTTACGGTGAAAAGATCATTGATGAAGAAACGGTGATTTCCTTCTGTACTGATATAAAGAGCAAGAAAACGTTCACCAGGCTGGATAAAACGTCCGGTGAGGTAGTAGATCGTATAGGGATCGGTAATGACCATCTGGGAAACGCCATTTTTGGAGAGCATATCCAGAATGCGGTTTAAACGTGATGTTTTCATAAATAAAAAGTCTCCCTTCTTTGAAAATCCTGTCAGCTTTTATTGTAGCAGGACGTTAGAAGAAGTCAAGAAAATTCATTTTTTTACTTTACGAATAGAAAAACCGTGATATAATCATAGATAGTTATTTTCTTACAGCGCTGTGTTACAGCGGAAATGGAGGTTATGCTATTATGGAAAAGAAAAATATTGACTGGGCCAATATTGGATTTGGCTATATTCAGACAGATAAACGTTATGTCTCCTATTATAAAGACGGCGCGTGGGATGAGGGGACTCTGACTTCTGATCCGAATGTGGTATTGAATGAATGTGCAGGTGTTTTGCAGTATGCACAGACTGTTTTTGAAGGAATGAAAGCTTACACCACAGAAGACGGACACATCGTTACATTCCGCCCGGATCTGAATGCAGAGCGTATGGAATCTTCTGCAGCACGTCTGGAAATGCCGGTTTTCCCGAAAGAGCGTTTCATTGATGCAGTAGAGAAAGTAGTTGCAGCCAATGAAGCATATGTTCCGCCTTATGGATCTGGTGCAACACTGTATATTCGTCCATATATGTTCGGAAGCAATCCTGTTATCGGAGTAAAACCAGCAGACGAGTATCAGTTCCGTATCCTGTGTACTCCGGTAGGCCCGTATTTCAAGGGCGGCGCAAAGCCTCTTACCATCCGTGTCAGCGACTTTGACCGTGCAGCTCCTAGAGGAACTGGAAACATCAAAGCAGGTTTGAACTATGCGATGAGCCTTCATGCAATCGTAGATGCCCACAAGCAGGGATTTGATGAGAACATGTATCTTGACCCGGGTACCAGAACTAAAGTAGAGGAGACCGGCGGAGCAAACTTCTTGTTTGTTACCAAAGACGGAAAAGTTGTTACTCCTAAGTCTGACAGCATTCTGCCGTCTATTACCAGACGTTCTCTGGTTTATGTGGCAAAAGAATATCTGGGACTGGATGCAGAAGAGCGTGAGGTTACCTTTGATGAAGTGAAAGACTTCGCAGAGTGTGGTCTGTGCGGTACTGCAGCTGTGATCTCTCCGGTAGGTAAGATCGTAAATCACGGAGAAGAGATCTGCTTCCCAAGTGGAATGACAGAGATGGGACCGATTACCAAGAAGTTGTATGAGACACTGACAGGTATTCAGATGGGACGCCTGGAAGCACCGAAGGGTTGGATTCACGTAATCAAATGATGTTGGGGTCGAAAGATGCCTTACGGATTGTTCCGTACTTCGTACTCTCAC
>CAJMON010000074.1 GCA_905214955.1 uncultured bacterium | reverse complement strand
GGAGAACATTATGAAAAAGAGAATGAAGAAACTGTCTGTCCTTCTGGCAGCAGCCACTGCCCTTGGCGCTATGAGCGTTTGTACCACTGCATTTGCAGAGACAGAAACGGAGACTGCTTCTGCAGCGGGAGAAAAACCCGGTGCAGGCAAGACTTTAAAGGTGGCCATGGAATGCGGATATGCACCGTACAACTGGACACAGCCGGATGATTCCAACGGAGCAGTGCCTATTTCCGGTGGATCTGATTATGCATATGGATACGATGTTATGATGGCAAAACACATCTGTGAGGAGCTGGGTTATGAGCTGGAAATTGTGAAGCTGGATTGGGATTCCCTGGTTCCTGCTGTACAGTCCGGCACCGTTGACTGTGTCATTGCAGGCCAGTCCATTACCAAAGAGCGTGAGAATATGGTAGACTTTTCCGAACCGTATTATTATGCATCCATCATTACCCTGACAAAATCTGACAGCGCTTATGCAGATGCTGCTTCTGTAGCAGATTTAAAGGGTGCTACCTGTACTTCCCAGCAGAATACCATCTGGTATACCGTATGCCTGCCGCAGATTGAAGATGCAGACATTCTTCCGGCACAGGAATCTGCACCGGCAATGCTGGTTGCTCTGAATGCAGGAAAATGCGACATTGTAGTTACTGACAAACCGACAGGTATGGCTGCCCTGGTTGCTTATCCGGATTTCAAGCTTCTGGACTTTTCAGGAACAGACGGAGATTTTGAAGTTTCTGACGAGGAGATCAACATCGGTATTTCTATGAAAAAAGGAAACACCGAGCTGAAAGAGCAGATTGATGGAGTCCTGTCAAAGATGACTGAGGATGACTTCAATGAGATGATGGATGAAGCCATCTCTGTACAGCCGTTATCTGAATGATGTGAGTGTCAAAAGATGCCTTACGGATTGTTCCGTACTTCGTACTTTCACAATCCTGCCCAATATTCGCATATCGCGAAGCTTGCGCTCCACTTTTATGCTCATATTGGGGCGGGCCACTAAGCCATAAAACCACTCCTGTGCAAGCACATCGTGGTTTCAGGCTTTTGACCCTGGCATCATCTGAATAATTGGATACATACAGCGTATTCTGGCACGGGGATGAAAGCGTTTTTCCCGTGCCGTTTTTGTGAAAGGAGAGAAAACAAATGCCAGAGGATTTTGGAGGACGGATTCTTTATATCCTGCAGAAATACGGTCCATCGTTTGCGGCAGGAGCAGGAAGAACCATGATCATCGCTCTTGTGGGCACCTTAATTGGCTGCATCATCGGCTTTATTGCCGGTATTATCCAGACCATACCGGTTTCCAGGCGGGACAGCATCGGAAAACGGGCAGGACTTTGGATTGTAAAACTGATTTTAAATATTTATGTAGAAGTATTCCGGGGAACCCCCATGATGTGCCAGGCCATGTTTATTTACTTTGGTTCTGCGGCTGTTTTTAACATCAACATGTCCATGTGGTTTGCAGCGTTTTTTATTGTGTCAATCAATACAGGTGCCTACATGGCAGAAACTGTCCGGGGCGGTGTGCTTTCCATTGATCCGGGCCAGACAGAAGGAGCCAAGGCCATCGGCATGACTCACTTCCAGACTATGGTCAATGTCATCCTGCCACAGGCACTGCGGAACATTATGCCCCAGATCGGCAACAATTTAATTATAAATATTAAGGATACCTGTGTACTTTCTATCATAGGTGTAGTAGAATTATTCTATACCACCAAAGGAGTCGCCGGAGCGCTGTATACGTATTTCGAAGCATTTACCATCACGATGGTCATTTACTTTGTACTGACCTTTACCTGTTCCAGAATTTTGCGGTTTTGGGAGAGCAAGATGGACGGCTCGGATAATTACGACCTGGCGACGACGGACACCCTGGCCCACACCAGCGGAATGTACCGGTATCAGGCAGCAAAAAAGGAGGATGAAGAATGAACGGGGAAGCACTCCTTCAGGTAAAGCATTTAAGCAAGACCTTTGGAAAAAATGTAGTGCTCAGGGATATTGATTTTAATGTATATCCAGGAGATGTCACCTGCATCATCGGAGCTTCGGGTTCCGGAAAATCCACACTGCTGCGGTGCATGAATCTGCTGGAAACACCTACTACCGGAGAGATTATCTACCATGGCACGGATATTGCCAGTACAGGAGTAAATGCATCAGATTATCGGGCGAAGGTAGGAATGGTGTTCCAGAATTTTAATCTGTTTAACAACATGACTGTTCTTGGCAACTGCATGGTAGGACAGATCAAAGTCCTGAAAAAAGACAAAGAAACTGCCAGAAAAAATGCGATGAGTTATCTGGAAAAGGTAGGAATGGCACCTTACATCAACGCACGGCCGAGACAGCTTTCCGGAGGACAGAAACAGCGTGTGGCCATCGCCAGGGCACTGGCGATGGAACCGGAAGTGCTTCTGTTTGATGAACCGACTTCTGCACTGGATCCGCAGATGGTAGGAGAAGTCCTTCAGGTTATGCGCGGTCTTGCAAAAGAGGGGCTTACCATGATTATCGTCACGCATGAGATGGCATTTGCCAGAGATGTGTCCAGCCATGTGGTATTTATGGCAAACGGTGTCATTGCCGAGGAAGGAAAACCGGAGCAGATTTTTGGTGATCCGAAGAATCCTCTGACAAAGGATTTCCTGAGCCGATTCATGAATGGCTGAAAGCAGATCATGAAATAATAGAGAAATGGAAGAAGAAAGGAAAGCACTATGGAAAACAAAGAAAAGATGGCTGTTCTGGGAGAACTGAAGGATTCACAGGAGATGTTTGTCTATTTGTCACCCTGCACCAAAATGCCTTTTGTATACTGTGACCCGGAGACCTTCGATGATGAAGTGCTTCTGTTCCGTACAGAGGAACTGGCAAAAAATACGGCAAAGGAGTTTCTGGAGAAGAAGATTCCGCTGCAGCTTGCAAAGCTGGACAATAAGCAGTTCCTGATCTTTTATTCCAGCCTGTATGCTATGGGGGTCAATGAACTTTCTCTGGACATGGGCGGAGAAAAGCCGGCAAAAGTGGCTCTCAATGAACTGGTAAGACGTCCGGATGCTTCCCAGCTTCCGGAAGGAAAGATCCGTGTGGAAAACCCGGAGCTGATGCTGACCTCCCTGTATTTTATGCAGGAACTGCGCAGAAGTCCCAAACCTCAGGTAACTCCGGAATTAAAAGAGATGGAAGAGGAGATGCTGGCTCATTTTCGCAAGGGCACTTACATCATGGCCATTCAGGACAAAAACATGGTACCCTTCTTAAAACTGAAAAACGGAGACGCTTATCAGCCTATCTTTACAGACATTGGAGAATTCCAGAAATTTAACCGGGAGAAAAAATTCCACACCGCAGTGGTGCCTTATGACAAACTGGCTCTGATTGTGAAAGATCCGGCAAAAGGAATCTGCATCAATCCAAACGGCGTGAACATCATTCTTCCGACCGCACAGCTTCAGATAAAGGAGGCATAAGGTTGAAACTGGACATGCACTGCCATACAAAAGAGGGATCTTTGGATGGAAAAGTAAGCATAGAGGAGTATATCGTCCGGCTGAAAGAACTGGGATATGATGGAATGCTGATCACAGATCACAACAGCTATGATGCATATCGTTATTGGAAAAAACACATCAAAGGACAGAAGTATACGGATTTTGTGGTTCTTAAGGGAATTGAGTATGATACCAGCAATGCAGGACACATGTTGGTGGTAATGCCGGAAAATGTCAAACTTAAGATCCTGGAACTTCGGGGAATGCCTCTGCCGCTGCTTATCTTTATTGTGCATAAGTTTGGAGGAATCTTAGGCCCGGCCCACCCATTCGGTGAAAAATATATGAGCCTGGGCGGGACAGGTTTTTTTAAGAAGAATCCGGACATATTGGATAAATTCGACTTTATGGAAACATTCAATTCCTGCGAGCCTGCACAGGCCAATATGCTGGCCAGAAAAGCAGCCGCAGATCATCATCTGCCTGGATTTGGGGGAAGCGATTCCCACAGGATGAACTGTATCGGAACGGCCTATACCAGGCTGCCAAGAAGAATAGAGACAGAATCCCAGCTGATTGAGCTGGTCAAAGAGAAAGCAGCAATCCAGAGCGGTGGTTCTTTGTACGGCGGAACCACCAGGGATAAGATCGGAAAGGTACACAATGTACTGTTATATTCGTTCTGGGTATACAACAAGGCAGCTGGTCTTGCAAGAATGCCGGGACGCCGGGGACAGTCCAGGTATCTGGAGATTCCAAGGAGTCGGAACGATTACCAGAAAGAAGAGATTGAAGGGAAAAAAGAGTTTTAAGATAAAAAAGTTCCGTCAGGGGATGACTCTGGCGGAACTTTTTGCTTGAAAAATCAGCTCTTTTTGATAAACTGGGTGTGGCATTTGGGGCAGGTAACCTGAATCTTTCCTTTGCCCTTTGGAATGCGAATTTTCTGCTTGCAGCTTGGGCAGGTGTAAATATGGTATATTTTGCGCTGCTCAAACAGATTTTTCTGCTTTTTAAAAAATCCGGTGACCTTGTTCTGATAGGTCATGTAACGTTCATTTTCCTGATTGCGTTTGGAAAAATTCCTGGAAAACATACGGAAATAAATCAGTATGATGGCAAGAAATACCAGGCCGTTTAGAATGCTGCTGCGAAGAAAAATACCAAGGATGCATAAGATGGCAGTCACTCCTAACAGAAATCTGGAAAGTTCATCAACGCCGTAGCGGCCGGACATAAAACGTTGAAATCGTTCTCTCATAATTACATATCTCCTAACTTGATTATTAACATGATGCCAGGGCTAAAAGCCAGAAACCACGATGTGCCTGCACAGGAGTGGTTTTATAGCTTAATGACCCGCCACGATATGGTGCAGGAACATCCACTGGATGTTCGTTTTGCACAGACTGTAGTGAATATGAAGATACGAAGTACGGAACAATCCGTAAGGCATCTTTTGCTCTTAACGTCTTGACATGATCGTATCATATTTTTCGGAGAAAAAACAGATTTTAAATCTAAAAAACCTATGAAGACTTTCTAAACAGGGAAAGGTGTTATGCCGGCCAGTCCGGGAAGGTACCGTTTAAAATGGCAGTAAACATCCGCTGGGAAGCCCCTGGATTTTCACGGTTCAGCCGGTGAATCAGGTCACGGACATAGGCACGTCTGGTGTGGCCGTCTGCGGGGCAGGGACTTTTCACCACGGGCAGGTGGTATTTGTTTTTAAATCCTATGACTTCTGCTTCCGACACAAACATCAAAGGACGGATGACCGTAAGACCGGACTTGTCGAGAGCCGTTTTTGGAGGGAAACAGTAGAAACGTCCTTCGTAGAGCAGGGAAAGGAGCATGGTTTCCAACATGTCTTCCCGCTGGTGGGCATAGGCCACTTTGTTGCACCCAAGCTCCAAAACGGTATTGTTTAAGGCCCCTTTGCGCATACGTGCGCACAGAGAACAGGGATTTTCTTCTTTCAGGGTGTCAAAGACCAGGGGGCCGATCTGGGTCTCCAAGGTGGTATGGCGGACGCCAAGTTCATGACAGAGGTTTTTGACAGGAGTCAGATCAAAGCCTGGAAACCCAAGAGAGACCGTTACAGCCTCGACTTCAAAGTGTTTTGGATAAAACCGGGAGAGTCCCTGGAGGGCGTAGAGAAGGGTCAGGCTGTCCTTCCCACCGGAAATGCCGATGGCAATCCGGTCACCATCCTGAATCATGTCATAGGCATCCACAGCCTGGCGTGTATAACTAAACAGCTTCTGTAATTCCAAAATAGATTCTTCCTTTCATAAAAAAGTTCCTTTTTAACTATACACGTTTTTCTGAAAGATGTAAATCTGAAAAAAAGAATGGATTCAGAATTGCTTTTTTCGTGCAATTATACTATAATAGACGCAGAAAACAAAAGATCAACGGAGGCATTGTGAAGATGGAAGTGATCTGTGTCGGTGAAATGCTCATCGATTTTACCCCAGGCAGTCAGCCGGCATCTTATATCCGGAATCCGGGCGGCGCGCCTGCGAATGCTTGTATTGCCATGGCCAGAAATGGAATCAGTACCGGATTTCTTGGAAAGCTGGGAAATGATGATTTTGGCCGTTTCTTAAAAGAGACTCTGGAAAAAGACCAGGTGGAGGTTTTGTGTCCGGATCTTACAGACGAGGCAGTGACCACCCTTGCATTTGTGACGCTCTACGAAAATGGAGAACGCTCCTTTACTTTTGCCAGAAAACCGGGAGCGGATATGCTCCTTACAAAAGCCGATGTGAAAGAGTCAGACATTGCTCAGGCAGTGCTGCTTCATGCCGGGTCTTTTAATATGTCAAAAGAGCCTGCGCGCTCTGCAGCAGCTTACGCTATGAAGATGGCCAGTGAAAAGGGAAAGCTGGTTAGCTATGATGTGAATTACCGAAATGTGGTTTGGCCGGATGAAAAGGCTGCCATTGATGTGGTGACAGAGATTCTTCCCTATGTGGATTTTCTGAAAATTTCAGAGGAAGAGCAGAATTTTGTGGGTGGTGAGGAAAACATCCCCAAAACGATGGAGACGTATGGAATTTCTGTTGTGATTGAGACATTGGGATCAGAGGGGGCCAGATATTTCTTTGATGGAGTTACCGGGACAGTACCGGGACACAAAGTAAAAGCAGTAGATGCCACAGGAGCAGGAGATGCTTTCTGGGGAGGCTTTTTGGCAAAGCTTCTGATGAGCCAGGTGAAGACAAAAGAAGATCTTACCTTTGAGAAGATTCAGGATGCAGTCCGCTATGGAAATGCTTCCGGCGCACTCTGTGTGCAGAAGCCAGGCGGTATCCCGGCACTTCCTTCCAAAGAAGAGATTGAGACATTTTTACAGGAACACAACAACTAAAAACGGAAAACAGGTGTGCTTCACCTGAAAAATCCGAAGAGGAAACAGGGTGAAGCACATTTCTTCAAAGAAAAATGGAAGCGCTTTCAAAAAGCGTTTCCAAAAGTGAAAAATTTTATTGTGATAAACGGGACGCACTCCAGGGATTCCTTTCACCAGCGTAAAACGTTTATTTTATAGAAAAAAACGGAGGTATTTTTTTATGATTATCATTGGAGAAAAAATTAACGGTTCCATTCCTTCCATGGGAAAAGCCATTGCGGAGAGAAATGAAGAGTGGATCAAAGAAATCGCAAAGAAACAGGAAGCAGCAGGAGCTACCTATATTGATGTATGCGCATCTGTAGAAGAAGAAATTGAGCTGGATACCCTGAAATGGATGATTGATCTGGTACAGAGTGTAACGGATCTGCCCTTAGCAGTAGACAGCCCCAGTCCCAGAGTCCTGAAAGAAGCTTACAAATTCTGTAATAAACCGGGTATCATCAACTCTGTATCTATGGAAGGCGACAAGATTGACATTCTCTTCCCGGAAATCAAAGATACCAAATGGGAAGTTATCGCACTTCTGTGTGACGACACCGGAATTCCGAAATGTGCAGAAGATCGTCTCCGCGTATTCGACAAGATTATGGAGAAAGCAAAACAGTATGGTATTGCACCGAACCGTATCCACATCGATCCCCTGATCGAGATGCTGTGTACTTCTGAGGATGGCATCAACATGAATACTCAGGTAATGCGCACCATTCGTGAACAGTATCCGGATATCCACATCACCGCTGCTGTCAGCAACATTTCCTTCAACCTGCCGGTTCGAAAACTTCTGAACATGGGCTTCACTGTTCTGGCTATGAATGCAGGTCTGGACAGCGCAATCCTTGACCCGACCAACCGCGACATGATGGGCCTGATCTACGCTACCGAAGCACTTCTTGGCATGGATGATTTCTGCATGGAGTACATTGGAGCATACCGTGAAGGTCTCATCGGTCCGGTAAAAGATAAATAAAAAACACGCAAACACCCTGGAGATAAGATAGAGTGACAGCCCGGCAGAAATGTCGGGCTTTTTTTCATGCTGCGAGGGAGGATTGTGGAAAGAGAAATTTTGTGCTACATTAAAAATAACATGGTTATGTGGGAGGGAAAGATGTGTATACAATTCTTGTGGTGGAGGACATGGATCTGACCAGAGAAGATCTGATGCATCTGGTCAGCTGGGAAAATTATGGATTCCGGCTGCTGGGGGGGATGAAAAACGGACAGACAGGCCTGGAATATGCCAGACGGTATCATCCGGATATTATCCTTACCGATATTAAAATGCCAGTGATGACAGGACTGGAAATGGTGGAAGAGCTGCGAAAGAGCGGTATGGATACTCAGGTGATTCTGCTGACAGCGTATGAAGAATTTGGACTGGTAAAGCATGCCATGGACCTTGGCATTACCCGTTTCCTTATGAAATATGAGATTGATGAGGAACTGCTGCTAAAAGAACTCAATGGGTGTGTAGAAGAGATTCAGAAAAAGCAGGCTATGGACAGCTTCCATGAGCGCAGCCGGATACGTCTCTTGTTAAAGGGAAAACCAGAGAGTGAAGGCTTTGAAAAGCCGGTAAAATGGCCTGGAAAAACCACACTTGTGTTGTTTCAGATTTTAGACGGCCTTTTGGAGACCGGGGAGGAAGAGCTGCAGGAACTGTTTCAGCAAAGACTGCCAAAAGAAGAGTTTTTGACCCTGCGCCTGGACGCAGGAAGGTTTGTAATTCTACGAAAAGACGGGCTTTATTTATCAGAAGTGCAGGACCAGGAGTCCGTAAGAGGCTTTATCCGGCAGGTGCAGTACGTGCTGGATACGAAACTGGGACTGACAGCAGCGGCAGCTTACCATGGAAAAATCCGGGAAGCACAGGAGGTATCCGTCTGTTATCAGGATGCAGACCAGATTCTGAAAGGCATTGTCTTTTCTGGTGGAAGCAGAATTCTGGAAACATTTCCGGAAACATCCAAAGAGCCTCTGCCAAAGGAGCTTTCCGAAGATCTGGAAGAACTGGAAAAATCTTACAAAAAGCAGGAATTTCAGGATATAGAAGCGATTTTGGAGAGATTGAAAGGCCGCCTAAAAAAGCAGAAAAATCTTTACTGGTATGGAAAATGCACAGACCGGATGCTTTCCCTGGCAGTATGGCAGAGCAGCCAGATGAGGGATGGAGCTGCAGAGGAGGCGCTGGAACACTTAAAAGAGGGCAGTGCATTTTTGAATCTGGAACAGTTCTGGAGCGCCTACCTGGATGTGGCAGCACTTCTTGGAAAACATGGAAATGCCAAGGAGTATTCCGGCAATGTCAATGCCATGCTTCAGTTTGTAAAAGAACATTATCAGGAGGGCATAGGACTTACGGAAGTGGCGAAAGAACTGCACATGAATCCCATGTATTTGTCCAGGCTGTTTAAACAGGAGACAGGAACAGCGTTTTCTGCTTATGTGACCCAGATCCGCATTGAAAAAGCAGTGGAGCTGTTAAAGAGCGGAAACTATAAAATTTACGAAGTCAGTGAGATGACGGGATACCAGACCGTGCAGTATTTCAGCAAAGCGTTTAAAAAAGTGACAGGAAAGAACCCGAAAGACTATTTCCGGGCATAGGCGGGATATATGAAAAAATATACCAGAAGGACAAAAATTTCAAAAAAAATATTGCATGTGGTAGCCAGTGCCGTCCTTTTGTGTACACTTCTGTGCGGAGGAGCGGTGTATCTATATTTCAAACCTGTAACGGAAAATCTCCTGAAAGAACGCAGTACAAATATGGTGCAGAAAATGGCCAGGGAAGCAGTGAATTCTCTGGAATCTATGGAACTGTATGCCCAGAATATCAGTTTTGATGAGACGGTTCAGGAGTCTTTAAAAAAAATTCTGGCCTGCAAAGCAGGATCGTACCAATACTTTGCATCTATTCAGAATATGGAGAAAAAGCTGAAAGAATTTCAATTTTTAAGAGATGATCTGTTATATGACATTTTTGTGGTGAGTCCGGAAGGGGAAATTCTGGAAACCACACATACCTACCGGGATCTGATTCAGGAACTTGTTTATCAAGAGGCATTTGAACAAGAAAAAAATGTGTTTCTTCCAGAGGAGACAGTATCTTACTATGGAGCTTATGGGAAGAAGAATACGATTCCCTATGTGAGCACTATTTATGACAAAGAAAAAGTGAAAGTTCACATTGGTACACTGGTGCTTCTGATTAATGCAGACCAGGCAGCCTCGCCATTGCTTTTGGAGCAGCAGAGTGTTCAGACAAGCCTGTATACCGCAGAAGGAGTATGTATTTTTGGGGGTATTGAAGATATTTCCAGAAGAGACCAGAACATTTATGAATATATACTTGGAAAAGATCAGTGGAACCTGAAATATAAAATTCTGGAAGATGACATTTCCAGTACCATCACCCAAATGAGTCTGGTGGTGCTTCTGATCATTGTAGTGGTGCTGTTTGTGATGCTGGGAGCAGTTATTCAGGTGGCAGGAAGAGTGGTTCGTCCTTTGGAGGAACTGATTCGTGGAATGCAGCAGGTAGCTGCAGGAAGCAGAAAAGAACGCATTGAGATCAGAACCGCGGATGAGTGTGAAGTAGCAGCAGATGTGTTTAATGAAATGGTAGAAAAACTGGATGAACATACAAAGCAGATCCTGGAGGGGGAAAAACGCCAGTATGCTTCTCAGATGAAAATGCTGTCCTATCAGCTGAATCCTCATTTTATTTATAATACGTTAAATGCGGTAATCTGCCTGGCAAGACAGCAGAACTATACAGAGATTATCCGGTTGACCAGATCGCTAATCGGGATTCTCCAGTTGATTTTAAGGACGGATCTGCAGGCTATGTCTACCGTGTTGGGGGAACAGCGGTTTATTAACAAGTATGTGGAAGTTCTCCAGGTGTGCTACCACAACATTCCGGATGTGGAATGGAATATTCAGGAGGAGTGCATGGAAAAGCAGCTTCCCAGGCTGATTTTGTATCCTCTGGTGGAAAACAGTGTATTCCACGGGATCATTCCAGCGGAACATGCCGGACTTCTTCGAATTTCCATAGAGAGCAGCAAAGGATTTGTAAAAATCTGTGTAGAAGATGATGGAATAGGCTGTACCAAAGAAGATATTGAGAACATTCAGGAGCGGTTGAAGGAAGGAAAAACAGGAGGACACATTGGACTGTACAATGTGTTTGAACGGCTGAAACTGATTTATGAAGAACAATTTTCCTTTTCAATTGAACAGCGGATGGAAGGAGGAACCAGAATCTGTCTGCAGTTTAAAGATCGGGAAGTATAAAAAGAAATGAAAAAGGCCTTCTGCATGAAATTTCAAAAACATGCAGGAGGTTTTTTAGGTAAAAAATATGTAAAAAAAGTAGGAATCGTATAAAAAAACCAGACAGGGGACGAAAGAAGGCCAGAAAGTACGGGGAAAATGTATAAAATAGACAAAAGAAGTACAAAAAAACAGATTTACCTGTATAGAATGAGAAATTATAATGTGGTTACAAAGAACGGAACAGAAAAAACCAATAAAAAAGGTGAAAATTCAAAGGAGGATATGTATGAAAAAGAAAATGGCGTTACTGACAATGGCAGTGCTGGTGGCAGCAGGACTTTCTACTTCTGCAATGGCAGAAGAAAAAGATCCCATCACCATCTGGTGCTGGGATACCAGCGAAAATGGTCTGAAAATGAACCAGGCATTCACCGATGCCACAGGTATCGAAGTAAATATGGTGGCAGTGGAGAGCAAGGATATGACACAGAAACTGCAGACTACCCTTGCCAGCGGCGGCGAGATGCCGGACATTGCATGGCTGGAATCCACTTACCGTGGAAAACTCTTGTCGTTAGATATCTGGGAGCCCATTGAAGAAGAACCTTACAACTTTGATACCAGCCAGGTACTGGATTACCTGATTCCCCTGGAAACCACAGAGGACGGCCAGTATGTAGGTCCGGAGTGTCCATCCTTTGCAGGCATGGCCTACAAACGGGAGCTGGCAAAGGAATACTTAGGCACCGATGATCCGGATGAGCTGACAGCGATGTTGTCTGACTGGGATACCTTTATTGAAAAAGGAAAAGAAGTACAGGAAAAATCCGGCGGAACCGTGTTTATGATGTCCAGCCTTGGGGCGGCAGGCCAGATTTTAAAAGGCCAGTCCAACACTCCGTTTATTGAGGATGATAAAATCAACCTGGAAACATCCATGAAGCCAATCCTGGAAACACTTCTGGAGTTAAAACAGTCCGGAACCGTGGATGTGCTGGATTTTGATTCCGCAGAAGAAGGCGCTTCTTACGCAGATGACATTCATATTTTCTATCCCTGCGCAAACTGGTCTGTGAAATTTACCATTAAGGCAAATGACAAAGAAGGTGAGGGAAGATGGGGCTTTATGCTTCCTCCGGGAGGCGGATTCCCATGGGGCGGAACCGTTATGGGAGTTCCCAAAACAGCAGAAAACAAGGAGGGTGCAGTGGAATACATTAAATGGATCTTTGGTTCAGAAGACGGTGCCATTGCACAGAGAGATTTCAAAGGAAACTTTTCTCCGTATAAACCGGTTTACGAGCAGGAAGGGTTCTATTCAGAGTCGGATCCCTATTTTGGCGGCCAGGATGTATTAAGAGCGCTGGCACAGGACATTCTTCCAAACATGGCAGAAGTCCGCAGGCCCAGCAAATATGACCAGGACATCAATGATGTCTACAATCTGGCGCTGAAATCCATCAATGCGGATACAGAGGGAACCATCACTGTCGATGAGCTGATTGACTCTATGACAGAAGAACTTCTGGTAAAGCAGCCGGATCTGGAAAAATAAGAAAGAAAAGGGGGCTGTGAGAACAGTCCCCATAGTTTTGAAAGGAGGAAATCTTGTTATGTCAAAAAAACATGTTCCTTACGCCATGCTGGCTCCTTATTTTCTCCTGTATCTGGCATTTGGACTGTTTCCAATTTTGTTTTCCTTTGGGATCAGTTTTACAAATTGGGATGGAATCAGCAAAATTCAGTTTACAGGACTGAAAAATTATATCCGGGTATTTACAAAGGATACTTATTTTTATAAATCCCTGTGGAACACCGTGATTCTGCTTCTCATCAGCACCCCAATCCAGATTGTTCTGGGTGTTCTGACAGCTACATTTTTGAAAGAATTTTTTGAGCGGAGCAGAAATGCCCTGCAGCTGATCAACTTCCTGCCTTATATTACCACTCCGGTAGCAGTGGGAATTATTTTCCAGCTGATGTTTGAGTGGAAGAGCGGCGTGGTCAATGCATTTTTAAATCTTCTGGGCGTGGATTCCGTATACTGGCTTGGGCACGCCTGGACATCCCGGTTTGTGGTTATCTTTATGATCGTCTGGAAAAATTATGGATACAATATGATCATGTTTCTGTCAGGACTTTCTACGATACCGGAAGATCTGTATGAGGCAGCACGTATCGACGGAGCTTCCTGGTGGCAGCGTTTTCGGAAGATCACCATTCCCATGCTGCGTCCCATTTTCGTTTTTGTGATTACTACCAGTGTGATCAATGGATTTAAATTGTTTGATGAACCTCAGCTCTTATTTAACGGTTCCAGCCAGCCTATCGGAGGTCCGGACCGTGCAGTGATGACTGTCATTATGCGGTACTACGAAACCGCCTTCCGCAATTTTGAATTTGGATATGGTTCCGCAGTGGCATACTGTCTGTTTCTGGTTATTGCCATTGCATCCCTGATCCTGTTCCAGGTGGTCAATGGAAAAAAGGAGGATGAAAAAGCATGAAGAAAAAAGGCGTCGTTCGGCGGCGTCCTCGTCCGGCAGGCTGATGCTGCCGTGGTTGAGCGA
>CAJMON010000073.1 GCA_905214955.1 uncultured bacterium | reverse complement strand
AAGCGCGAGACGGGACTCGAACCCGCGGCCTCGACCTTGGCAAGGTCGCGCTCCACCAACTGAGCCACTCGCGCATTTTGTATCCGCATCAGCGGTACGTTTAGTATAATACCAGAGAAGAATAGATTTGTCAACAGGAAAATTAAAAATTTTTCAAAAAAATTCTTAAGGCTTTTTAAGGTGATTTGATGACTTTTATCAGTTTGTTTTCTGGAGAAATCAGAGTATAATTGGAGGGAAGCTTTGGAGAGGAATAGAAACATTTATGAAAACACTGTTGATTGCGGTCAATGCAAAATACATTCATTCCAATCTGGCGGTATACAGCCTGAAGGCGTATGCAGGCCAGGACAATCCCGATCTGGAGATTGCGGAATATACCATCAACCATTTAAGAGAAGACATTCTGGCAGATATCTACCGGAGACAGCCGGATGTGGCTGCATTTTCCTGCTATCTGTGGAATATCGAATATATCCGTGCCCTGATTCCGGAAGTCCGCCAGGTGCTCCCCAATGTGAAGATCTGGGTGGGAGGCCCGGAAGTTTCCTATGATGCATCGGCTTTTCTGGAGGCATTTCCCCAGGTGGAACTAGTAATGAACGGGGAAGGGGAGAAGACTCTGACGGAGCTTTTGCAGGTTCCAGAGGGCAAAAGCCTGGAAGAGATTGACGGAATTACCTGGAGAGATCAGGATGGACAGATTCATGTGAACCAGCCGCGTTTTCTGATGAATCTGGATGAGATCCCTTTTATGTACCGGGATCTTGGCATTTTTGAAAACCGGATCATTTACTATGAGAGCAGCCGGGGCTGTCCGTTTTCCTGCAGCTATTGCATGTCCTCCATTGATAAAAAGGTGCGTTTCCGCAACCTGGATCTGGTAAAAAAAGAGCTGCAGTTCTTCCTGGACAATAAGGTCCCCCAGGTGAAATTTGTAGACCGGACGTTCAACTGCAAAAAAGCGCATTCCATGGGCATCTGGCAGTATATCAAAGAACATGACAACGGAGTGACTAATTTTCACTTTGAAATCTCAGCGGATCTTTTGAAAGAGGATGAGATTTCCCTGCTGAACAGTCTGCGTCCGGGCCTGGTGCAGCTGGAGATAGGTGTGCAGTCTACCAATCCACAGACTTTGGAGGCCATTCACCGGAGCGCCAGCTTTCAGAAGATTTCCGATGCAGTGGAGGCTGTTCACAAAGGGAAGAATATCCACCAGCATTTGGACCTGATTGCAGGCCTGCCTTATGAAAATCTGGAGAGCTTTCATCAGTCTTTTAATGACGTGTATGCGCTGCACCCCCAGCAGTTCCAGCTTGGATTTTTAAAAGTATTAAAAGGCTCTGACATGCATGAGAAAGCAGAAGGTTTTGGAATCGTTTACCGGGAGCTTCCGCCTTATGAAGTGCTGAAAACCCGATGGGTGTCCTATGGAGAAATGCTGAAGCTGAAGTCTATTGAAGAGATGGTGGAAGTATATTATAACAGCTGCCAGTTTGCGTACACCATTTCTTACCTGGAGAGCCTGGTGCCGGATGCTTACAGCCTTTATGAACAGCTGGCCGAATTTTACGATACCAGGGGGTACAATGGAAAGAGCCATTCCCGCCTGGGAAGATTTCAGATTCTTAGGGAATTTGCCCTGAGTTTAGAAGGATGCAGCCAAGAGGAGTGTGAAGACCGGCTGCTGTATGACCTGTATCTGCGGGAAAATAGCAAGAGCCGTCCAGTGTGGGCCAAAGACCCCATTGGAAAGTCCGATGATCCGAAGATCAGGGAGAAGATTTCTGATTTCTACCGGAGGGAGGCCGAAGAACACCGGTACTTGCATTATGATGAAAAATATCAGGCCAGACAGTTGATGCACATGACCCACTTAGAGCAGTTCCACGATGGAACCTGGGTTCTGTTTGATTATGGAAGAAGAGATCCGCTGACAGGGGATGCCATTACCTGGCGTTTTGCAGAACTTCCAGTGGGGGAATAAAAGCAGAGGCAGAGAACTGCCAAGACAGCAGACTGCCAGAACAGAAAAAGACAAAAATAGAAAAAGACAGGAGATCGCATGAGATGAAAACATCTTATATTGCTCTGGATTTAGAAACCACCGGGCTGGACCCGCAGAAAGATCAGATTTTGGAAATCGGAGCGGTCAAAATCCAGGATGGAAAAGAGACCGAGCGGTACGAAACTTTTGTCAGGGTGGGCATTCCAATTCCGGAAAAAATTCAGGAACTCACCGGGATCACAGAAGAGATGGCGGCATCCGGGATTCCTATGGAAGAAGCAGTCAGAGGGCTTCTGGATTTCTGCGGGAAAGAAGACATTCTGGGACACAACATCTTGTTTGATTACAGCTTTGTGAAATGCCATGCGGCCAGAATTGGGGAGAACTTTGAGAAAAACGGCATGGATACTTTAAAGATTGCAAGAAAGTTTCTGCCGGAGCTAAAAAGCAGAAGCCTGGAGTCCCTGTGCAGCTACTTTGGCATTGCTCAGGAGAAGAAGCATAGGGCGTCCTGGGACGCTCTGGCGGCTTCCCGGATTTACCAGATCCTGGGAGAACGTTTTGAGGGACAGGAGCCGGATGTGTTCCTTGCAAAGCCCCTGGTTTACCGGGTGAAAAAGGAATCTCCCATCACAATTTCACAAAAACTTTACTTGCTAGATCTGGTAAAATATCATAGAATAGATTTGAATGTTTCCGTGGATTCCCTGACCAAAAGTCAGGCATCCAAAATGATTGACCGTATTATTCTTGAACACGGCCGTATAAAGAGGTGAAAGACAATGATGAATTTTAATAATGATAAAAAAAGAAGAATCGTTGCAGGAGTGATCTGCGGTATTCTGGTCATCGCCATGATCGTTCCGATGGTACTTGGATATCTTCTTTGATGAAAGCTTACCAACTGTGGGTGAAAATGAGGAGTATAGAATATGATTGACAAGAAGGGAAAAGCAATCTATCTGGCATTTGCCGGTTTGTTTGCCATATCCGTTTTTATGGGAGATCCGGCTGCCAGTGCAGCGGAAAAAACGGAGACCATCAGCCAGGGTGTTCACATTGGAGATGTGGATGTTTCCGGGATGACAGCCCAGGAGGCAGAGGATGCAGTCAATGCAAAATTAAAGCAGTCTCAGGGAAGCGGTTATAAGCTGAAGCTGGGAGACCATGAGATCACAGCAACTGCCAAGGATTTCGGGCTTAGCTGGGACAATACTCAGGTCTGCGAGGAAGCGGCCAGACTGGGAAAAAGCGGCAATATTATCAAACGTTATAAAGAGACAAAAGATCTGGCCAATCAGGGCATGAGTTTTGCACTGGATTATGCGCCGGATGAAGAGAAAGTCAAAGCCTTTGTGAATAAAATCGCAGAAAAATACGACAGCGAGGCCACAGAAGGCACCATTGGCAGAGATGATTATGGGAATCTCACCGTTACCGGAGGAGAAGATGGCATTGTCGTGGATAAAGATGCTTCGGTAAACGCGATTATGGATTATCTGGAGAGCGGAAGTTCTGGAAATGAAATCCAGCTGTCCGCCAAGATCGACAAGCCCCAGGTGACGGCAGATGAGCTGAATCAGATTACAGATGTTCTGGGAACAGCCACCACGTATTATGGTTCCACTTACGGAAGAAATATCAACGTAGAAGTGGGGGCAGAGAAGTTAAATGGAATCTTGCTGATGCCGGGAGAAGAATTTTCCGTGACAGATGCAGTGGTTCCGTTTAATGCGGAAAACGGCTACGAGCTGGCACCTTCCTACGAAAGCGGTCAGGTAGTAGACAGCTACGGCGGAGGTATCTGCCAGGTATCTACCACACTGTACAATGCACTTCTGCAGGCGGAACTGCAGATTTTGGAGCGTCACAACCACACCATGATCGTGACTTATGTAGAGCCGTCTATGGATGCAGCAATTGCGGAAGGTCTGATGGATCTGCGGTTTGCAAATGATACCGACTATCCCATTTATATCGAGGGAGGAGCCTGGGGAGGCGCACTGACCTTTACGATTTATGGCCATGAGACACGTCCGGCAGACCGGTATGTACAGTATGTCAGTGAGACTCTGGACAGCTCTACCGCAGAAGGTGTCAAACTGGTACCCAAATATGACCAGAACGTGGGTTATCTGAATCAGGTGCAGGCACCCATCGGAGGCCTGCAGGCTGTTTTGTGGAAATATGTGACTTACAATGGAGAAACCACCACCGAACAGGTCAACTCCAGTACGTATCAGGCGACTCCGGCCATCTATGAAGTGGGCATGGCATCTGACGATCCCAATGTGACTGCTGCTATGGCAAATGCGGTGGCAGCAGGTACTTTGGAAGCTGTTCAGAATGTACTGACCTACGGCGCAGGTACCAGTTCTACGGAAGCTCAGGAGACGCAGACTGAAGAAGTTCAGGAGCCTGCTACAGAAGCTCCTTCTGTGGATACACCGGCAGAGGCTCCTCCTTCTGATGATACCGTGTCTGACGTACCGTCTGATGACGGAGGGGTTACCGTGATTCCAGATGACTCTTCAAGCGGAGACGGAGAAGTAATCGAGGAGTTTTAGGCGGATGAGTGAGAAAAAGAAAGACAGCGAAAAGAAAGCAGACCGCAGGCCCAAAGGAGAGCTGGAGCTGGTGCTGACCAGGTGGACGGCTCTTTCTGGAACTGCGAAAGCAGCCAGTTTGAGAGAACAGGAGCTTGAAAAGCGGTTTTCCCAGGCAATGATCCGGGAAGCGAAAAGCTTTGCAGTATTTGCAGATACAGAATATGACCAGAAAGCTGCAAAAGAAGCCGGAGCGGAAGCAGTCTGGCAGCTTGGGAGCCAGGGTGTTTTTTCCGCCCTGTGGAATATTGCAGAGGAGCTGGATACCGGGCTTTGGGTGGATGTGCGCAGCATTCCCATCCGCCAGGAGACCGTGGAAGTCTGCGAAGTTCTGGATTTGAATCCTTACTACTTAGAATCCGCCGGCGCGCTGCTTTTGGCGGCGAAAGATGGGTATGCCCTGTGCAGCCGCTTAAAGCTGACAGGAGTACCGGCAGCAGTGATTGGCCATACCGAGAATGGAAATGACCGGATTTTATACAATCAGGGAAACCGGCGTTTTCTAGACAGGCCTCAGAAGGAAGAGCTGTTAAAGCTTACTGGGGCAGAGATTGATGAAAAAATGAAAGAAGCCTGAAAAAGGCAGGAGATAATTAAGATGAGAGAACAGATTTTGACATTTTTGGAAAGAAACAGCAGAATTGATCTGAAAGAGCTGGCAGTGATTCTTGGAACAGATGAAGTGACCATTGCTAACGAAGTAGCAAAGATGGAGCAGGAAAAGATCATCTGCGGCTACCATACATTGATTGACTGGGACAAAACCAGCGCAGACAAAGTGACTGCACTGATTGAAGTCCGCGTGACTCCTCAGAGAGGACAGGGATTTGATACCATTGCAGAGCGGATTTACAATTACCCGGAGGTACGTTCTGTCTATCTGATTTCCGGGGCTTATGATCTGATGGTGATTCTGGAAGGAAAGACTCTGAAAGAAGTATCCGGATTTGTGTCCGACAAGCTGTCTACCCTGGATACCGTTCTGAGCACGGCGACACATTTCATCCTGAAAAAATACAAAGACCACGGAACGATTTTTGCAAAGAAAAATAAAGACGAAAGGATGCTGGTGACACCGTGAGAAATCCACTTTCTGATAAAATCCAGAACATTGAACCTTCCGGTATCCGGAAGTTCTTTGACATTGCCAGCGAGATGGACGATGTAATCTCTCTGGGCGTGGGAGAACCTGATTTTGATACACCGTGGCATATCCGGGACGAAGGCATTTACACCCTGGAAAAAGGAAAGACCTTTTATACCTCTAATGCCGGATTAAAAGAACTGCGGGAAGAGATCTGCAGATACTTAAAACGCCGTTTCAACCTGGAATATGATCCGATTCATGAGACTCTGATCACAGTGGGAGGCAGCGAAGCCATTGATATTGGAATGCGCTGTATGTTAAATCCAGGAGATGAAGTCCTGATTCCACAGCCCAGCTACGTATCTTATGTGCCCTGTGCCGTGATGGCAGACGGCGTGCCAAAGATCATCGAACTGAAAGCCGAAAATGATTTCCGCCTGACACCGGAGGAGATCCGGGAAGCTGTGACAGACAAGACCAAGCTTCTGGTACTGCCTTTTCCCAACAACCCCACCGGTTCCATTATGAGCCGGGAAGATCTGGAAGCCATTGCAGAAGTAATCATTGAAAAAGATTTGTATGTAATGTCTGATGAGATTTATTCTGAGCTGACCTATGGCTCAGAGCACGCTTCCATTGCATGCATTCCGGGAATGAAAGAGCGCACCTTGACGATCAACGGATTTTCCAAATCCTATGCCATGACTGGATGGCGTCTGGGCTACGTATGCGGCCCGGCTGCCATCATTGCCCAGATGACTAAGCTTCATCAGTTTGCCATTATGTGTGCCCCCACCAACAGCCAGTATGCGGCTGTGGAAGCACTGCGCAGAGGAGACGGAGATGTGGCCGAGATGCGGGAAGCTTACAATGGACGCCGCCGTTATCTGATGCATGCCTTCAAAGAGATGGGCCTGCCCTGTTTTGAGCCTTTTGGAGCATTTTATGTGTTCCCCTGCATCAAAGAGTTTGGCATGACCTCTGAAGAGTTTGCCATGAGACTGCTGCGGGAAGAAAAAGTGGCAGTAGTACCAGGATCCGCATTTGGAGAGAGCGGGGAAGGATTCCTGCGGATTTCCTATGCCTATTCCCTGGAAGATCTGAAGATCGCCCTGGGAAGACTGGGAGAGTTTGTAAAACGCCTGAAAGAAGAACAGAAGCATGAGTAAAATTAATATCGTACTTTTGGAGCCGGAGATTCCGGCAAATACAGGAAATATTGGACGTACCTGTGTAGCTACCGGAAGCCGCCTGCATCTGATTGAGCCTCTGGGATTCCGCCTGAATGAAAAGGCACTGAAACGTGCCGGGATGGATTACTGGAAAGATCTGGATGTGACGACTTACATCAATTATGAAGATTTCCTTGAAAAAAATCCGGGGGCGAAGATTTACATGGCCACCACCAAAGGGCAGCATGTATATTCTGATGTAAAATTTGAACCGGACTGCTATATTATGTTTGGAAAAGAAAGTGCGGGGATTCCGGAAGAGATTCTTTTAGAGCATCCAAACGAAGCCATCCGCATTCCCATGATGGGAGAGACCAGATCATTGAATCTGGCAAATTCTGTATCCATTGTGTTGTATGAAGCACTGCGGCAGAATGGATTCGCACAGATGAAAATGGAAGGGCAGCTGCACCGCCTTCACTGGTAAACTATGAGAAACACGCTTTGTGAGTCTCTCAAGTAATCGCGGCATCTACGTTCCACTTCAGTCCGTGCTGAACAAGCGCCACTGGCGATTAGCACTGCTCAAGTCCTGAGCAAGCATGGACTTTGGCTCGTTGCCCGCGTAAAAGAAAAATGCTGTCAGCTTTTCGGGAAGATCTGAGAAGCTGTCAGCATTTTTTGTACGTTTCTATCGAAGAATGGTATCGGGTACTTCCAAGGTATGTCTTGGCTTTGACAGGGAAAAGGTAAATTCGGTTCCTGTTCCGGAAGTGCTGACCACATTGATGTGTTCCTTGTGGGCCTGGATGATTTCTTTGGTGATGGAAAGGCCAAGGCCGGTTCCTTTTTTGTCTTTTCCTCTGGAAGAATCCCTCTTGTAAAAGCGTTCCCAGATTTTGTCAATGCTTTCAGGGGGAATTCCTTCACCAGTATCTTTTACAGAAACCAGCACCTTCTGATGATGCTGGGAGGCAGCCAGATAGATGACAGATCCTGGAAAGCTGAATTTGATGGAATTGTCCACCAGATTGTACAACACCTGCTGAATCCGGCCCTTATCTGCATATACCGGAAGCTCCTGGGTAGTCAGGGATAAGTGGAAGGAAATATCTTTCTGGGAACACTGGCCTTCAAAAAGTGCGGCAGTGTCACGGATGACTTCGTTGATGTCAAATTCAGAAAGGTTCAGAAGTACCTTTTTGTCATCAAAGTTGTTAAGGGTGAGCAGATCGCTGGTGAGCTTGTTCAGACGTTCTGTCTCAGAAACCACGATTTTTAAATATCGTTCCTGCATTTCCGGAGGGATGGTGCCGTCTAAAATGGCTTCTACATAACCCTTGATAGAAGTCAAAGGAGAACGAAAATCATGGGAGATGTTGGAAATAAATTTCCGCTGGTATTCTCCGGATTTGTTGATTTCCCCTGCCATGTACTGGAGGCTGGCGCCTAAAAATCCAAGCTCATCACAGCGTTTCACGGGAAAAGTGTAATTCAGATTTCCAGCTGCATATTCTTCTGCCGCATGAAGAATCTTGTTTAATGGACGGCAGAAGAAGAAATACAGGAAAAGCAGAAGGCACAGGGAAAGAGCCACGGCCACAAGAAGAACCAGGTAACAGATGTTCATCAGGCTGTTGTGGAGGGCTTCCCTGGAAAGTTCTGCAGAAGCGGCCAGGGTATGAGTATCCAGATAACGGTCAACGAAAAAACTGCCGGCAGCGGATCCAAGAAAAAACACGGCCAGGATAAAGCAGGTGAAAATCAGGAGAAACTTTGGCAGAAGCGAGCGTTTCATAAACTTTTCACCTCAAATTTGTAGCCGATACCCCAGACGGTAGCGAGGGACCAGGTGGCCCGGTCTTTGATTTTTTCCCGGAGACGTTTGATGTGTACGTCTACAGTCCGGGTGTCCCCAATGTATTCATAGCCCCAGATGTGGTCCAGAAGCTGTTCCCTGGTAAAAACCTGATTGGGCGAGGAGGCAAGGAAGTACAAAAGCTCCAGCTCCTTTGGCGGCATGTCCACGGTATGTCCGCAGTAGACCACAGAATAATTGGTAAGGTTGACTACCAGATCCGGGTATTCCACGATCTTCCCGGCAGGCTTGGAAACACCGGTTTTTTCCGGCTGAAAACGCCGGAGCACAGCCTTGACTCTGGCCACCAGTTCTTTAGAATCAAAGGGTTTGATGATATAATCGTCGGCTCCAAGTTCCAGCCCTAAGACCTTGTCAAAGATTTCGCCTTTGGCGGAAAGCATGATAATGGGTACGTTGGAGCGCTGGCGCAGCTCACGGCAGACTTGATAGCCGTCCATACCGGGAAGCATCAGATCCAGCAGAATCAGGTTTGGGGCAAAGGTGTCAAATTCCCGGAGGGCGGCTTCACCGTCACCGACAATCCTGGTGTCAAAGCATTCTTTTGTAAGATAGAGTGAGATCAGCTCTGCAATATTCTGATCATCGTCTACAATCATGATTTTTTGACGTGCTGCCATAAAGTTTCTCCTCCATGATGTTTGAACTCAAAATTTCACAAGATTATTTTTTAAATTCCACAATGGTGACGCCGGCATCACCTTCACCAAATTCACCCAGACGGTAATTGTCCACGGTTTTTAAGCGGCGCAGATAATTGTGTACGGCTTTGCGCAGGGCGCCGGTTCCTTTTCCATGAACCACGCGGACCTGGGGAATGTGGGCAATATAGGCATCGTCCAGATACTTGTCCAGCTCTGCCAGAGCTTCATCCACGGTTTTTCCAAGAAGATTGATCTCTGTACCAACAGAAGCAGACTTGGACATACGGATTTTTCCACTGCTGGTCTTGTTCATGCCAGGTGCGTGGATGACGGTCTCGTCAATCTTTTCCAGATCTTTGATGTTGACCTGGGAGCGGAGAATGCCCATTTGAACATACAGATCGCCCTTAGCATTGGGAAGGGTGCTTACCGTACCGTTGAGATTCAGGGTGAGGACCTTGACGCTGTCACCAACGCGCAGGTCTTTTGCAGTAAGATTTTTTCCTGTCTTTTTCTTCTGATTTTTCAACGCCAGGTTCTTTTCCACAGAAGACATTTTATCACGGAGCTTGCTGCGTTCCTGCTCCATGGCCTTGGCATCGATGCCGGCTTTGCCATATTTGTTGAAATTTTTAATAGTCTGGTCTGCGTAATCCTTGGCGTCCTGAAGGATTTTTCTGGCCTGTTCGTTGGCCTCACGAAGAATCCGCTCTCTGGAGTCGTTGAGCTTTTCAGTCTTCTGTTCCAGCTGGGATTTCAGGGCAGTGATTTCTTCTTTGTAGCGGGCAAGTTCTTCTTCTTCTTTTTCAATGGTCACACGGCTGTGTTCCAGGTCGCTTAACAGATCTTCGAAGCTTTCATCCTGCTCGGTGAGGCGGTTTTTGGCATCCTCAATGATGGGTTCCGGAAGCCCCAGCTTTCCGGAGATGGCGAAAGCGTTGCTCTTTCCGGGAATACCGATGAGCAGCCGGTAAGTGGGACGTAAGGTTTCCACGTCAAATTCACAGCAGCCGTTTTCCACACCAGGAGTGGTGAGGGCATAAACCTTCAGTTCACTGTAGTGGGTAGTGGCCATGGTGCAGATGCCCCGGTCATGAAGATGGGACAGAATGGAAGTGGCCAGAGCGGCTCCCTCGGTAGGATCCGTACCCGCTCCCAGTTCATCAAAAAGCACTAGACTGTGTTCATCAGCCTCTTTTAAAATAGACACGATGGAAGTCATGTGGGAGGAGAAGGTACTTAGAGACTGCTCAATACTCTGTTCATCTCCGATGTCTGCAAAAACCTGGGTGAAAACGGAAAGTTCTGAACGGTCAAAAGCAGGAATGTGCAGGCCGGCCTGGCCCATAAGGGTAAAAAGACCTACGGTTTTCAGGGAAACGGTTTTTCCGCCGGTGTTGGGACCGGTGATGATCAGCAGACGGAAATCTTTTCCAAGCCAGATATCAATGGGAACCACAGTTTTTTTATTCAGAAGGGGATGACGTCCTTTTTTGATGTGGATGCGTCCTTCGGTATTGAAAATGGGTTCACTTCCGTTATAGGAACGAGACAGCATGGCTCTGGCAAAGATAAAATCTAGATCCGTCAGCAGAGCAATGTCTTCGTGAAGAGCTTCTAAGTTGTCTCCCAACAGGGCGCTTAAGGAAGCCAGGACAGCTTCGATTTCTTTTTCTTCCTGAAGCTCCAGTTCCCGCAGGTCATTGTTCAGCCGGATAACAGCCATGGGTTCCACAAAAAGAGTGGAACCGGTGGAGGACTGGTCGTGGATCATGCCGGGAACCTGGGATTTGTACTCTGCTTTTACAGGCAGGCAGTACCGGCCGTTACGCATGGTGACCACCGGATCCTGGAGATAAGATCTGGCGGAGCCGTTGACCATGGAAGTCAGCTGAGTGTGGATTTTGTCATTGACAGCTTTCATGGAGCGGCGGACTTTTAACAGGCCTGGACTGGCATCATCGCTGATTTCTTCTTCGCTTGGAAGACAGCGGCGGATCTCGGCGGCCACATTGGCAAGGGGCTGGAGGGCATCAAAGCGTCCGTCCAGAGAATCCCGTTCTTCTACATCCAGATCCCTCCGGCCATAATTTTTCACTCTTGCGCAAATTTCCAGCATCCGGCAGCAGCGGATGAGTTCTTCCGGGCTGATGATGCTTCCCACTTCTAAGCGCTTTAAGGAGCCACGGATGTCAGAAATGCCCTGAAAGGAAATGCTTCCCTTCTGAAACAGACGGCTGACAGCGTCGCTGGTTTCTTTCTGCATGGACTGGATTTCGAAAAGGTCACAGGAGGGCAGAAGATTCTGGCACCGCTCTTTTGCCAGGATGGAACCCGCAAATCCTGTGAGCTGTTCGATGATTTTTGTATATTCTAATGTTTTAAAAACTTTTGCGTTCATAGTTACCACCTTTCGCTCCCATTTTACCTTATTTCTGGGAAAAAGGAAAGTAAAAAGAAAATGGCTCGTTCATTCATAGATTGTTCATAAATTTCTGCTAAAATAACACGCGGTAAACTGCCCGGAGACCAATATCGGGGCAGAAAAATGCAGAGGATGAAAAAGACAACGATTAGAAAGAAGAGGAAAATTGTATGAAATATATTGAAACCCTGCGGGAAGGCGAGCGGGTAGGAGATATTTATCTGTGTAAATTCAAACAGTCAGCCATGACCAAAAACGGAAAGCCCTATGAGAATGTGATTCTCCAGGATAAGACAGGCACCATTGATGCCAAAATCTGGGATCCGGGTTCCGCCGGAATTGATGAGTTTGACTCCCTGGATTACGTAGATGTGGTGGGGGATGTAACCAGTTTTCAGGGTGCCCTGCAGCTGAACATCAAGCGTGTGCGGGTGGCCAGAGAAGGCGAGTATGATGAAAAAGATTATCTTCCGGTAAGCAGCCGGGATATTGAAGAAATGTACCAGGAGCTGATGAAACTGGAGTCCAGTATTCAGAATCCTTATCTGAAAAAACTGACAGATTCTTTTTTTGTGGAAAATGAGGCATTTATCAAAGCGTTTAAAGGCCACTCTGCTGCAAAGAGTGTGCATCATGGATTTGTGGGCGGTCTTCTGGAGCATACGTTAAGCGTGACCAAGATCTGTAATTTTTATGCATCCCAGTATTCCATCCTAAACAGGGATCTGCTTCTGTGTGCGGCAATGTTCCATGATATCGGAAAGATCCGGGAGCTTTCCAATTTCCCGGAAAATGATTACACCGATGACGGACAGCTTCTGGGCCATATCATTATGGGTGTGGAGCTGGTAGGAGCAGGCGCCAGACGGATTCCGGATTTCCCGAAAAAACTGGCAACAGAGTTAAAACACTGCATTCTGGCACACCACGGAGAACTGGAGTATGGTTCTGCAAAGAAACCGGCACTTCCGGAAGCCATGGCCCTGTACTTTGCGGACAATGCAGATGCCAAGATGGAGACCTTTAAGGAAGCGTTAAATGCGTCCGGCGGGAGCAGCGAATGGCTGGGTTACAACCGTTTCTTTGAAACCAACATCCGGAAATCCGGGTTTTAAACGAATCAAGCAAGCAGCGAAGCGGATTGCGAATATCCGCTGTGACTTAAGGGGAAAAGCATGAAGAAAGATGATATCGTACAGCTGAACATAGAAGACATGAGTGCAGAGGGAAACGGCATTGGAAAGCTGGATGGGTTTGCACTGTTTGTAAAAGATGCTGTGATCGGGGACGTGATCGAAGCCAAGATCATGAAGATGAAGAAAAATTATGGGTATGCCAGGCTGATGAAGATTCTAAAACCATCCGCAGACCGGGTGGAGCCAAAGTGCCCAGTGGCTCGCCAGTGCGGCGGCTGCCAGATTCAGGCCATGGATTATCCGGCGCAGCTGCGCTTCAAAGAAAATAAGATTTTTAACAATCTTCAACGCATCGGCGGATTTGACCGGGCATTCCTGGAGAATATCCGTGAGCCTTTTATCGGCATGGAAGATCCCTGGCGCTATCGGAACAAAGCTCAGTTTCCCATTGGAAAAAGCAGGGATGGACGGACCGTTACCGGCTTTTATGCAGGCCGCACCCACACCATCGTTGAGAACCGTAACTGCCTTCTTGGAAAGGAAGTCAATGAGCAGGTGCTGGATCTGGTGCTGGAGTGGATGGAAGCTTCCGGCGCGCAGCCCTATGATGAGGAGACAGGAAAAGGCCTGGTGCGCCACGTACTGATTCGCTGCGGCTTTACCACTGGCCAGGTGATGGTCTGTCTGGTGATCAATGGAAAGAAAATCCCGCAGGACTCCCTGCTGTGTGAAAAGCTTTCAAGAGTTCCGGGAATGACCAGCATTACTTTAAATGTGAACCGGGAGCGCACCAACGTGATTCTTGGAAAAGAGATCCTTTCCCTGTGGGGACAGGATTTTATTGAGGACTTTATCGGCGATATCCGCTATCAGATTTCGCCTTTGTCCTTTTTCCAGGTGAATCCGGCCCAGACAGAGAAGCTTTACGGAAAGGCACTGGAATATGCGGGTCTTACCGGCAAAGAGACCGTGTGGGATCTGTACTGCGGAATCGGCACTATTTCCCTGTTCCTGGCACGATCCGCCAGAAAGGTATCCGGCGTGGAAATCATTCCGGCAGCCATTGAAGATGCGAAGAAAAATGCTGCTTTAAACCAGATCGAAAATGCCCAGTTTTATGTGGGACGCTCCGAGGACGTTCTTCCGGAATCCTACAGACGCACCAAAGAACGGGCAGACGTGATTGTCGTCGATCCACCCAGAAAAGGCTGCGAAGAGTCCTTACTGCAGACCATCACCGACATGCAGCCTGACCGGGTCGTTTATGTCAGCTGCGACAGCGCCACCCTGGCCAGAGATTTGAAATACCTGTGCGAGCACGGGTATGAGCTGAAAAAGTGGTGCGGCGCAGATCAGTTTCCGATGACAGTGCATGTGGAGACGGTTGTTCTTTTGTCCCAACAAAAACCAGATGCCACGGTAAAACTCAGCGTGGATATGGATGATTACTATCGTATTATAAATGGTAAAAATGCAGAATAATGATTTTGTCATAGTGGCTGTGTTGAATTTCTATTCTTTAAATTGTTCACGTTGATAATGTATCTGATTTTGGAGGAAAATTAATTTATGGACAAAGAAAAAGCAGATATGATTATTTATACGACAGAGGA
>CAJMON010000072.1 GCA_905214955.1 uncultured bacterium | reverse complement strand
TTCAGGTGCCTGTGGTAGCAATACCGTGCGGGTTCAAGTCCCGCCTTCCGCACTTGTTTTTCAAGATGAGCGGAAGATGGATCTGAATTTTATAAGAAGTGCTTGTCAGCACAACAAATGCGGAAGTGGCGGAATTGGCAGACGCGCAGGCTTCAGGTGCCTGTGGTAGCAATACCGTGCGGGTTCAAGTCCCGCCTTCCGCATTCTTTTTTTACCTGCGGTTCAGAAAAATAGAAAAAGGCTCAGATGTACAGAAAAAACCGGCGCCAGGCGTCGGTTTTTGTGTTCTTTGGGGGATTGCAATAATGAAACTGCAATGTTATACTAAACGGAGGATTATGGCCGGGAGATTTGACTTCTGGCTTATTCATCAACCGCAAGGAAAAAATAGAAATAAACGAAACCAGACGGAGGAATAAGAAATGAAACCACTTGAAGAGTATGTGAGAAGTATTCCGGATTTCCCGGAACCTGGTATTATATTTCGTGATATTACCAGCATTCTGCAGGATGCAGATGGACTGAAACTGGCGATTGATTCCATGCAGAAATGCCTGGATGATGTGGAGTTTGATGTTGTGGTAGGCACAGAATCCAGAGGATTTATTTTTGGAGTACCGATTGCATACAATCTTCATAAACCCTTTGTACCGGTACGGAAAAAAGGCAAACTGCCCTGCGAGACCATTTCCCAGTCCTATGACCTGGAATATGGCAGCGCCACCATTGAGATGCACAAAGATTCCATCAAGCCTGGTCAGAAAGTCGTGATCGTAGATGATCTGATTGCCACAGGCGGTACCGTAGAAGCAGCTATCAAGATGGTAGAGGCTCTGGGCGGAGAGGTTGTCAGAGTTGTGTTCCTGATGGAGCTTGCAGGATTAAAAGGACGGGAGCGCCTGAAAGATTACAGCGTCAGCTCCGTTCTGCGTTACGAAGGAAAGTAATCACTGGCCGGTGAGGCCATTCAAAGTTCAGGGAAAAGTGGTGATAGAATGGCGAAAGACGAAAACACAAAGTTAGACAAAGCTGATGAAATAAAAAAAGCGGATGCCAATGTAAAATCCATGGCGGATTTTACCAGTCCGGATGTTTTGTATGATGAACTGATTAATAGTGTGAAAAAATATCATCCGTCCACAGATATTACGATGATAGAAAAAGCATATCGGATTGCCAGGGAGGCTCATGAGGGCCAGTTCCGCAAATCCGGAGAGCCTTATATCATTCATCCGCTGAGTGTGGCCCTGATTCTGGCCGATCTGGAGCTTGACAAAGAGACCATTGTGGCAGGACTTCTCCACGATGTGGTGGAAGACACCGTGATGACGTCCGAAGAGATCCGCAAAGAGTTTGGCGATGAAGTAGAACTTCTGGTGGACGGTGTGACAAAGCTCGGCCAGTTGAATTATGCGGCGGATAAAGTGGAAGTTCAGGCAGAAAACCTGCGGAAAATGTTCCTTGCCATGGCAAAGGACATCCGTGTGATTCTCGTAAAACTGGCGGACCGGCTTCACAACATGCGGACTGCCAAATACTGGAGCCCGGAGAAACAGAAAGAAAAAGCCAGAGAGACCATGGACATTTATGCGCCCCTGGCACAGCGCCTTGGTATTTCAAAGATTAAGGTAGAGCTGGATGACCTGGCACTGAAGTACTTAGAGCCGGAAGTCTATTATGACCTGGTGGAAAAAGTAGCTCTGCGCAAAAGCGCCAGAGAAGCCTTTGTCCAGTCCATTGTCAAAGACGTCAGTGAAAAACTGAAAGAAGTGGGGATCAAGGCCCAGATCAATGGCCGTGCAAAGCATTTCTTCAGTATTTATAAAAAAATGGTCAACCAGGAAAAGACCATTGACCAGATTTATGACCTGTTTGCAGTCCGCATCATCGTGGATACTGTCAAGGACTGTTACGCAGCCCTTGGTGTGATTCATGAAATGTACAAGCCCATTCCTGGACGGTTTAAGGACTACATTGCCATGCCAAAGCCCAACATGTACCAGTCTCTGCACACCACGCTGATCGGCCCCAACGGCCAGCCTTTTGAGATCCAGATCCGGACCTTTGAAATGCACCGGACAGCGGAGTATGGTATCGCAGCCCACTGGAAATACAAAGAGGCATCTGATGGAAAGAAACCAGTTTCCCAGCAGGAAGAAGAGAAATTAAGCTGGTTAAGACAGATTCTGGAATGGCAGAAGGACATGTCAGACAACCGGGAGTTCATGAGCCTGTTAAAGAGCGATCTGGACCTGTTTGCCGAGAGCGTGTACTGCTTTACTCCGGCAGGCGATGTAAAGAACCTTCCCAACGGCTCTACGCCGGTAGATTTCGCCTACAGCATCCACAGTGCAGTGGGAAACAAGATGATCGGCGCCAGAGTCAATGGCAAGCTGGTCAACATCGACTATGTGATCCAGAACGGCGACCGCATTGAGATTCTGACTTCGCAGAACTCCAAGGGTCCAAGCCGTGACTGGTTAAAGATTGTAAAAAGCACCCAGGCAAAGAACAAGATCAACCAGTGGTTTAAAAATGAACGCAAGGAAGATAACATCATCCGTGGAAAAGAACTGCTGAATTCCTACTGCAAAGCAAAGAACATTACCTTAAGCAACCTCTTAAAACCGGAATATATGGATGCGGTGATCCGCAAGTATGGATTCCGGGACTGGGATGCAGCCCTGGCAGCGGTAGGACATGGAGGACTGAAGGAAGGCCAGGTTGTCAACAAACTTCAGGAACTCTATGAAAAGCAGCACAAGAAAGAAATCACCGATGAAAAGATCATAGAGGCTGCAGAGTCGAATGACAAAGTCCGGATTTCTAAATCCAAGGGCGGCATTGTAGTCAAAGGCATTGACGATGTGGCCGTGCGTTTCTCCAAGTGCTGTTCCCCGGTTCCAGGAGACGAGATTGTGGGATATGTGACCAGGGGACGGGGAGTTTCTATCCACCGGACAGATTGTGTCAACATCATCAACTTAAGCAGTGAAGAGCGTGTCCGCTTAATTGATGCAGAGTGGCAGCAGCCGGAAGTGCCGGATGCAAGTGCCAAATACACGGCAGAGATCAAGGTTTACGGAAACAACCGGACCGGTCTTTTGGTGGACGTGGTCCGTGTGCTTACTGAGCGCAAGATCGACGTAGCCAGCGTAAATACCCGTACCAGCAAGCAGGGAACAGCGACGATTTCACTGTCCTTTGATGTACAGGGAAAACAGGAATTAAACCAGATCATTGAGAAAATCCGCCAGGTGGAAAGCGTTCTGGACATTGAACGTACCACAGGCTGATAAGAAAGAAGGAAACCGTATGCGTACATTCCGCGTAGAAAGAATGGTGCTTGGCATGATCCGCACCAACTGTTATCTGCTGATTCGGGAAGACACCGGGGAAACGCTGATTGTGGATCCGGCGGACCGGGCAGACCGAATCGAGGCGAAGCTTACAGAAGAGCATCTGACACCCTGCGGCGTGCTTCTGACCCATGGACATTTTGACCACATCGGAGCAGCAGAAGAACTGCGGAAACGGTACGGCATCCGGATTTACCTTCCGGAAAAAGAAGAAGCACTGGCGGGAGATTCTTTTGCAAATCTTTCCGGGCAGTGGGCTTCTCCTTTTGGCATCAAAGCAGACGTGCTGTTAAAAGACGGGGAAACACTGGAGCTGGCAGGCTTTTCCATTGAGGTAAAAGCCACGCCCGGACATACCGGGGGAAGTGCCTGTTATTATCTGCCAGATGAAAAGATTCTGTTTTCTGGGGATACCCTGTTTGCAGGATCGGTTGGAAGATCGGATTTTCCTACTGGAAGCGCAGGTGCGCTGGCACGTTCCGTGAAAGGACTGCTCTCTTCCCTGCCGGAAGAGGTGCATGTGTATCCGGGACATGAAGGAGACACAAGTATTGCCTATGAAAAGCGGTACAATCCTTATGCATAAAAAGGACTGCCGCCAAAGAGAACAAAAAGGAACAAAAAGATGATCGCGTTACAGCTGAATAAACAGGACTTCGAGTACGATGCCCATTCTTTGGTCCGTGCCTTTTATCCGGGGACGGACGTATCCATTTTTTACGGGGATGAGCCTGTCAAAGAACCCTACGACATGAAAATTTCCCTGGATTACCAGGAAGAAGAGATCACCATCCGGTTTTTCTCCCAAGAGGGAGAAGTTCTGGCATCCCAGACAGAAGCCGTGGATTATTACGCGGACCGGAAAGCAACCAAAAATCATTTAAAATACCGTCTGTATCAGATGCTCTCTGAATATACCGGACAGAAGCTGCCCTGGGGGACTCTGACCGGCATCCGGCCCACCAAGATTCCCATGCATTTTCTGGAAGAGGGAAAACGCCCGGCGTGGATTGCAGATTATATGCGGAAAACCTATCTTACCAGCCCGGAAAAGACATCCCTTGGCATTTCCATTGCTGTCCGGGAAAAAGACATTCTGGAGCGGATTCATTACGAAGATGGTTACAGTTTATACATCGGCATTCCTTTCTGCCCAAGCATCTGCCTGTACTGCTCCTTCAGCTCCAGCCCGCTGTCTGTGTGGAAAGACAAGGTAGATACTTATCTGGATGCATTATGTAAGGAAATCGCTTATGGAGCCGAAGCATACAAAGGAAGGACGCTGACCACGGTTTACATCGGAGGAGGCACTCCGACAACGCTTGATCCCGCCCAGCTGGAACGGCTGCTGGGAGAGATAGAAGCCCACTTCGATTTAAGCCATGTGCAGGAGTTTACTGTAGAAGCAGGGCGTCCGGACAGCATTACCAGGGAAAAGCTGGAAGTGCTGCGGCGTCATCCGGTGACACGGATTTCCATTAATCCCCAGACCATGAATCAGGAAACCCTGGAGATCATTGGCAGACGGCACACAGTAGAACAGACGAAAGAAGCCTTTCTTCTGGCAAGAGAGCTTGGATTTGACAACATCAACATGGATCTGATTGTAGGACTTCCAGGGGAGGAGATGCCTGAAGTGCAGCATACCATGGAAGAAGTTTCTGCCCTGGACCCGGACAGCATTACGGTTCATTCCCTGGCTGTGAAACGGGCAGCAAGACTGAATATGTTTAAAGACCAGTATCAGGAGCTGACTTTTGTAAACAGCTGTGAGATCATGGATATGACCGCACGGTATGCCATGCAGAAGGGACTGTTCCCGTATTATCTGTACCGTCAGAAAAACATGGCTGGAAACTTCGAAAACGTAGGTTATGCGCGGCCTGGAAAAGAAGGCATTTATAACATTCTGATCATGGAAGAAAAGCAGTCCATTCTCGCTTTAGGAGCGGGAGCTTCCACAAAGGTGGTTGCAGGAGAAAAGATCGATAGGATCGAAAATGTCAAAGACATCCGAAGCTATATTTCCAGAATTGATGAGATGATTGAACGCAAACAGCAGGGATTTTTAAAGTATGGAAAATAAAGAAAAAGTAAAAATTTTCCGGCTGGATTTAAAAGGAGAGCTGTCCCACGGAATCTGCGTCAGCAATCTGGCAGCAGCGGTGGCGAGGGAGCTGGCACTTCCAGAAGAGAACTGCTATGATCTGGCGGTGGCAGGATTTCTTCATGATATTGGAAAGCTGGGCATTCAGAAGTATGTCCGGGAAAAGGGAGATACCCTGACGATAGAAGAGATGAAATACGTAAGAACCCATTCCACCGTGGGGTATGCACTGTTAAATCAGGAAGGCTACAGCCGTTTTATTACAGAGAGCGTGCTGTACCACCATGAAAATTATGACGGGACCGGGTATCCGGCCAACCTGTACCAGGATGAAATCCCATTCGGGGCCAGAGTGCTCCGGGTGTGCGATACCTTTGCAGCACTGACCTCAGACAGGCCGTACCGCAAAGCTTTTGATTCTGAGAGCGCAGTGGAACTGATGATCGAAGAATCAAAAAATTTTGATATGCTGGTGTTTTTAGCTTTCTTAAGAGTCATACACAGAAAGGACTTTGAAGAAATGATGGCAAAATGCCGGCCGTAAATGAGGAGGATATGAAATGGCTTTAAAGAAAAAACCAGTCACGGGTATGAAAGATATTTCCCCCAGAGAAATGGAAATCCGTGATTATGTGATCCGCATGATCAAAGATACTTATGGATCTTTTGGATTTTCATCCATCGAAACACCCTGCGTGGAACACATTGAAAATCTGTCCAGCAAGCAGGGCGGCGAAAACGAAAAGCTGATCTTCAAGATTTTAAAAAGAGGAGAGAAACTCAAACTGGATACTGCCGGGAGTGAAGCAGATCTGGTAGACGGCGGACTGCGCTATGACCTGACCGTTCCCCTTTCCAGATATTATGCAAACAATGCCAACGACCTGCCAAGCCCCTTTAAGGCACTCCAGATCGGAAATGTGTGGCGTGCTGACCGTCCCCAGAGAGGCCGTTACCGCCAGTTTATGCAGTGTGACATTGATATTTTAGGTGAGCCAACCATTCTGGCAGAGATCGAATTGATTCTGGCTACTTCCACACTGGTTGGAAAGCTGGATTTTAAAAACTTTACCATCCGCATCAATGACCGGAAATTCTTAAAAGCCATGGCAGCTTACAGCGGATTCCCGGAGGAAAGCTACGATACCGTGTTCATCATTCTGGATAAGATGGACAAGATCGGTCTGGACGGTGTGGCAGAAGAGCTGGCAAAAGAAGGCTTTGCACAGGAGTCCATTGACAAGTATTTAAACCTTTACAAAGAGGTGACTCCGGATCTGGACGGTGTGCGTTTCTTGAAAGACAAACTGGCAGACGTGCTGGATCCCAAGACCGCAGAGGATATGGAAACCATCATTGCCAGCGTCAATGCAGTGAAAACCGCAGATTTCCAGATTGTATTTGATCCTACTCTGGTGCGCGGCATGTCCTATTACACCGGTCCGATTTTTGAAATCAGCATCGACGGCTTCGGAGGCTCTGTAGGCGGAGGCGGACGCTATGATGAGATGATCGGCCGTTTTACCGGAAACCAGACCTGTGCCTGCGGATTTTCCGTAGGATTTGAGCGGATCGTCATGCTGCTTTTGGAGAGAGATTACCAGGTTCCGAAAAAAGGCAGAAAGATGGCCTTCCTTCTGGAAAAAGGCATTTCCAGAGAAAATATGCTGAATGCTTTCAAAGAAGCAGAAACCCTCAGAAAAGAAGGCTGCCAGGTCAGCATGAACATGATGAAGAAAAATAAAAAATTCCAAAAAGATCAGCTGATGGCGGAAGGCTATGAGGAGATCCGGGAATTTTTTAACAAAGTCTAACAAGAATTATCCTACCTCTTCAGGTAGTGAGATGAATTGTAAAAGAAACCTAAACGGCAGCGGTGGGCGGAGAGAGATCGGTATCCCTCGCTGACATGAGGTTTAACCACAGTCGGGATCATCCCGGTGTGTCAGACTCCGTAAATACCGACTGTGAGTTGAAGAAAATAAACAGCAGCAGAAAGCAGACATAAAGGAGAGATAAAAATGGCAGAAGCAATGAAAGGCCTTCACCGGACACACCGATGTACAGAGGTCACAAACGACATGATCGGTCAGGAAGTCACCCTGATGGGCTGGACCCAGAAGAGAAGAAATCTGGGAAGTCTGATTTTTGTAGATTTAAGAGACCGTACCGGTCTGATTCAGATCGTATTTGACGAAAATGATATCGGAACCGAAGGCTTTGAAAAAGCAGGAAAGATCCGCAGCGAGTTCGTTCTGGCAGTGACCGGACGTGTGGAAAAGCGCGGCGGCGCTGTAAATGAAAACCTGAAAACCGGTGAGATCGAAGTGCGTGCAACCGGACTTCGCATCCTTTCCGAGTCTGAGACACCGCCATTCCACATTGAGGACAACGTACAGACCAGAGATGAAGTACGTCTGAAATACCGTTACCTGGATCTGCGCCGTCCGAAGCTTCAGAAAAATCTGTTCCTGAGAAGTAAAGTGGCAGCAGCTGTGCGCCGTTTCCTGGATCAGGAAGGATTCCTGGAGATCGAGACTCCGGTTCTGATTAAGAGTACACCGGAAGGTGCCAGAGACTACCTGGTACCCAGCCGTATTCACCCGGGCCATTTCTATGCACTGCCCCAGTCTCCGCAGCTGTTTAAGCAGCTGCTGATGTGCGCAGGCTATGACCGGTATTTCCAGCTGGCAAAATGCTTCCGTGATGAGGACCTGCGTGCAGACCGTCAGCCGGAGTTTACCCAGATTGATATGGAGCTGTCCTTTGTGGACATCGATGATGTCATTGATGTGAACGAGCGTCTCCTTGCCTATATTTTCAAAGAAGTGCTGAACGTGGATGTCCAGCTTCCGATTCCAAGAATGACCTGGCAGGAAGCCATGGACCGGTTTGGTTCTGATAAGCCGGATGTGCGTTTCGGTATGGAATTAAAAGATGTTTCTGAACTGGTAAAAGACTGCGGATTCGGTGTGTTTACCGGAGCTCTGGCAAATGGCGGAAGTGTCCGCGGTATCAATGCCGAGGGTCAGGGAGCAATGCCCAGAAAGAAGATTGATGCCCTGGTAGATTTCGCAAAGGGCTATGGCGCAAAAGGACTGGCTTACCTGTGTGTAAACCCGGACGGCACTTACAAATCTTCCTTTGCCAAATTTATGAAGCCGGAAGAGCTGGATGCCATTGTAAAGGCACTGGACGGCAAGCCAGGGGACCTGCTGTTATTTGCAGCTGATAAGAACAAGATCGTGTACTCTGTTCTTGGCGCTCTGCGTCTGGAGCTGGCAAAACAGATGGGACTGCTGCACAAGGACGAATTCAAGTTCCTGTGGATCACCGAGTTCCCGCTGCTGGAGTGGTCTGACGAAGAGAACCGTTTCATGGCAATGCACCATCCGTTTACCATGCCCATGGAAGAAGACTTAGACAAAATCGACACCGATCCGGGAGCAGTCCGTGCAAAAGCATACGACATCACCTTAAACGGAAATGAAATCGGCGGCGGAAGCGTCCGGATTCACCAGGATGACATTCAGGAGAAGATGTTTGAGGTTCTTGGATTTACCAAAGAGCAGGCAAACGACCAGTTCGGATTCCTGCTGGATGCTTTCAAATACGGTGTTCCGCCTCACGCAGGACTGGCTTATGGCCTGGATCGTCTGATTATGCTGATGGCACAGGAAGACAGCATCCGCGAAGTCATTGCATTCCCCAAGGTAAAAGATGCTTCCTGCCTGATGTCCGGCGCACCGGGACGGGTAGATGAAAAACAGTTAAAAGAACTGGATCTGGAAGTGAAAGCACCGGAGACAGAAGAAAAAGCAGAAGAGACAACAGAAGAATAAAGAACAGAAGATTCAGAAAAAGCCCGCTCCGCGAAAAACGGAACGGGCTTTTGGGTTTAAACTTCGGTTTCTGTTTCACCAGTAAGGGCGGCTGCGGCTTTGGCAGAATTCCCAAGGACTGCGTCGGTAAAGGTCTCGTCTAACTGGACACTCCAGGAAAAACCGTTGTTCACCAGATGGACTTCGATATTCTGGGAAGAGGTAGCATCGTTGGCTTTTAAGCTGGTGAGAAGAAGCTGGGCAGTCTTTTCCGCAAGCTCCTGGTCGGTGGCACGGATGGCCTCAGTGGTAGAAGCGTAAGATAGAAGCTTCTGCCGGTAATCTTCCAGAATGCTTTCCAGATTCAGGCTGGTGACGGTGACAATGACTGTGGCATGATTTCCGTCAATGGAAGAAGAAACGATCTGATAACGGAAATACCGGGAAATCTGGGAAGCTACTTCCTGATCTAAGGAGGAAGAAAGGGAACTTCCAGTCTGAAAAATGTCATCCATGTTCAGATAGCTGATCCAGTCTGCAGGGGTAAATTTCAGAAAACAGTCAAAGGTAAGGGGAACGATCTCCTCCGGACTTACCAGATCTTTGTCCTTTAAGTACGTAATAAATCCACCCACCAGGGCGTCTTCCAGGTCAGAGGTATTCTGAATGCTCCAGCTGTCGTCAGAAAGCTTGGCAAGTTCGATGGTGGTATCGGAAGAAATAATCTTGTATGTATGAGTTTTTAAAACACTGCCAAGGAGAGAAAAATAATCCCGCATGGTCAGGGCAGGGACACTGGTTCTTGGATCGGCACTGCGCGCAGAAAGGGACAGGCACAGATCGTGGGCTAAAGACTTCATATCCAGGTTGGTGAGCCGGACCTTTACGGATGCCTGCTCCTTGGATGTGGAGCTGGAGAGAATCCGGTAATCAAAATGTTTAAAAAACAGCTGGACAGCTTCCGTAGTCTCTTCGCCAATGCTGCTGGTCTTTGCATCAGAGCTCATCATATCTTCATAAGAAATAAAAGAGCGGATGGTTTCTTCATCCAGCTGCTTGATCAGTTCCAGTTCAGAAATAACGGCTTTTTCTGCTTTGCTGCTGTGGCATCCGGTGAGAAAAAAAACGGTAAAAAACAGTACAAATACACAAAAGGCCTTTTGGTAAGATAGTTTCATATGCCTCCCTCCTGTTACGCTCTAGTTTATATGAAAAAAAGAAAGTTGTCAATGTATGGGAAAATCGGGAAGAAGAGGCGCAGAATCTTAAAGAAAAATAAAGAAAATTTAAGTAGGCACAAAAACAGGGGCGTGCTATAATGAGAAACGAACAAATAACAGTGTGGAGGATCACGGCATGAAAAGAAAAAAGAAAGGTTTTCTGATTGTATTTCTCCTTCTTCTGCTGGCAGCAGCGGTAGGCTTTATTATATGGTTTATCCGAAATCAGAACCAGAATACGGACGCAGGCAGTGACACCGTATTTACAGATTCTGTTGCCACGCTCACAGGAGTCAGCAGCACAGGAGTGATCCAGCGGTTTGCAGGAGTGGTAGAACCGCAGAAGACCTGGAATGTAGAGAACGGTTCAGACAAAAAAGTCAAAGAATGGTATGTCAAAGAAGGCGATGAGGTCAAAGTCGGAGACAAGCTGTTTTCTTATGATACCACCGATGCAGAAGAGAGCCTGATTGAGGGACAGATTGAAGTAGACCGGTACAACGGAGACATTGAGAATTACAACAATCAGATCAAGACCCTGCAGGCAGACAAGGCAAAGGCCTCAGCAGACGACCAGCTGGATTATAACACCCAGATTCAGACCGTACAGAACAGTCTGAAAAAAGCTCAGTATGACCTTCAGAAGCAGCAGGTAGAAAATCAGAATCTGCAGAAAAGCATTGATAATGCCACGGTAACCAGCGAGCTGGCAGGTGTGGTAAAGACGATCAATGATTCAGACAATTCCAGCAGCGCCATGTCATCCGATGAGAACAATTATCTGGTGACCATTGTGGCAGTGGGACAGTACCGGATCAAAGGTACTTTAAATGAGCAGAACAGAAGCAGTATTATGGTGGGCGCTTCCGTGATCGTGCATTCCCGTGTGAATGAGGATCAGATCTGGAAGGGAACCATTTCCGAGATTGATACAGATAATCCCATCAGCAACAGTAACAACAGCTACTACTATGGAGGATCTTCCGACTCTTCCACTCAGTCCAGCAACTATCCTTTCTATGTGGAACTGGACAGCATTGACGGACTGATCATGGGTCAGCATGTTTATCTTGAGATGGATTACGGACAGGCAGACCAGAAGAGCGGCATGTGGTTAAGCAGCTACTATATTGTACAGGATGACGGAGATCCCTATGTATGGGCAGCTAATAGCAAGGATAAGATCGAGAAACGAAAAGTCACCCTGGGAGAGTATGATGCAGACCAAGAGAAATATGAGATTTTAGATGGCCTGACAGCAGATGATTACATTGCATTCCCCAATGAATACATCAAAGAGGGAGACGATGCAGAAAAGAACGTAGATCAGATGAGCGGATATTATAATGTTTCCAACAGTGACTCAGACAGCTTTGATGATCTGGATGTTTCTGATTGGACAGAGGGTACTGGAGATACCTGGGATACGGAAGAGACAGAAGACTTTGAGACAGAGACCTACGGCATCGTGGATGATGAGACAGATACCGAAGAAGGCACCGACAATTCCGGAGATCCGCTGTTAGATATTGAAGACTATACAGAGAATATCGGAGACGGCAGCGCACCGGTGAGTGCAGACGGGGAGGGAGCCTAATTGTTACTGGAATTAGATCATATTTACAAGGATTATATACAGGGAAGCATGGTCGTTCCGGTACTGAAAGACATTAACCTTCATGTGGATCAGGGAGAGTACCTGGCAATCATGGGGCCTTCCGGTTCAGGAAAGTCCACGCTGATGAACATTATCGGGTGTCTGGACAAGCCGACAAAAGGAAGCTTTGTGCTGAACGGGCAGGATATGCTGAAATTAAAAGAATCAAAAATGGCAGATGTGCGGTTGTACAATCTGGGATTCGTTTTCCAGACTTTCCAGCTGCTGCCAAAGGAAACTGCGATTGAAAATGTGGCGCTGCCCCTGATTTATGCGAAGGTGGCAAGAAAAGAGCGGATGCGCCGGGCAGAGGCAGCCCTGACAAAAGTAGGACTTTCCGACAGACTGCATTTCCAGCCAAACCAGCTTTCCGGAGGACAGAAACAGCGTGTGGCTATTGCCAGAGCCATGGTTAATAATCCCAAAATTCTTCTGGCAGATGAGCCTACTGGAGCACTGGATTCTAAGTCCAGCAAACAGGTGCTGGAGCTTTTTGAACAGCTGAATGCAGAAGGGGTGACCGTGATTATGATTACCCATGACAGTGGAGTGGCACAGCATGCCAAGCGGATTGTGGATATTTTTGATGGTGAGATTTCAGAAAGACCCAGACAGGAGGGAACAGCATGAAGAAGAGAAAGATCATTCTGATTGGACTTCTGGTGGGGGCACTTGTGTGCGGAGGCGGCTACGGTGCATACCGCCTGGTAAAAGGAAATACCACTCCGGTGGATGTGACGCCTGTGGCATATTTAAATCTTGGCTGGTGGAATTCCGAGACCACCTCTTCCGGCACCATCACTTCCAATGCGGTGCAGGAAGTTCAGCTTGACAATGATAAAATGATTTCCCAGATCAATGTAAAAGAAGGAGACAGAGTAAAGATCGGCGATGTACTGATGACCTATGACGCCACCCTTCTGGAACTGAATCTGGAAAGTGCCCAGCTTGGAAGAAAAACTACTGAACTGGAGCTTTTATCAGCAAAGGAAGAGCTTGCAAAACTTCAGAAAATTACGCCTGTGGCAGATCCGGTGGATGTCGGAAGCAGCAGTCGGTTATCAGAAGATGACAATGCAGAAGAAGTGAGTGCAGGTCTGTCTGCGATGCTGGTGACAAATGAAGTGACGGCAAGGACGTCTTCCCAGGAGACAGCAGAAGGGGAGACCATTTCCGGAGAAACAGACGGAGTTTCAGAAAATGCTGCTGAGACCCTTCAGGCGGAAGCACCTCAGGCAGAGACAGGAAATGACGATCCAACGCCAGGTGAAACCAATCCGCCGGATACCGGAAACAGCGATCCAACGCCCAATGAAACGGAACCACCCACTCCTGCAGAGACAGAACCACCGACCCCTTCGGAGACGGAACCACCCACCCCTGCGGAGACAGAACCACCGACCCCTGCAGAGACGGAGCCGCCGACAGAGACGGAAGCACCGACAGAGACAGAAGCGCCGACAGAGACGGAGACAGAACCGCCCCAGACGGAGACAGATACACCAGAGACCAAGCAGACCGAAACCGAGAGGCCTGAGACGGAAACACCGGAGACCAAGCAGACCGAGTCGGAAACGGAGACAGAAACAGAAACGGAAACAGAAACAGAAACGGAAACTCAGCCCGAGACCTCTCCTCTTGGGAAGATCAAGGCGCATAAGAAGTTGATCTATAAGACCAAACCTTACAAAGGAGAGGGAACCAAAGAGGATCCGTACGTATTTTTCTGCAAGGACGGTGCTGTGGTAAAGGCCTCTTTCATGAATATGGTATTAGGCTTTACCGCTGACGGTACCACAAAAGAAGGCGGCGGATTCCGCAAAGACGGCACGGGCAGCTATGTGGTGCTGGAGATCCGGGAAGGTGATGACATCAACAGCGGTTTTGTGAAAGGCATTCAGATCAACGGGACAAAGAAAAACGATACCGCCTATACACCGGCAGACAGCTGGGAGTTTACCAGTGAGGGTTTAAAAAAGAGAAACGAAAAGATTGATGATCCCACGGAAACAGAAACCGAGACGGAAACAGAAACCGAGACAGATACCGATGACTGGGATGGTTCCTACTGGCCGGATGACGGAGACGGTAACAGCTATACGGTTTCTGAATTAAAAGAAGCCATCAACACCAAAAAAGAAGAGATTCGCGGTCTGGAGCTGGATCTGCGGAAAGCGGATCTGGATGTGACCCAGGCAGAACGGAAGCTTTCCGATGCAACGGTAAAAGCGACTCTGAATGGAATCGTTAAATCCGTGGGAGATCCGGATACTGGAACTTCCAACGGTGATCCCTTTATTACCGTGACCAGTGATTCCGGTATGTATGTAAAGGGAACCATCAGTGAACTGATGCTGTCGGAGATTCAGGTGGGGAGCACCATTACCGGAACAGCAGGGGAGTCCTATACCGGATTTACTGCGGAGATTACGGAGATTTCTGAATATCCGGCAGATAATTCCGACTATTATTACTTTGGCGGTGACAGCAATCCCAACGTATCCTATTATCCGTTCCTGGCTTATATTGATGATGCAGAAGGTTTAAGCAACAATGAATGGGCAGATCTGACCATCGAAACCAATCAGGGAGAAGACAATAGCAGCAGCATTTATCTGGACAAACGCTATGTACGTTCTGAAAATGGCCAGAGTTATGTATACAAGGCAGGAGCCGGAAATAAGCTGGAAAAACAATATGTAAAAACAGGAAAGACCCTGTATTCTACGTATATCGAGATCAAACAGGGACTCAGTGAATCCGACAGTATTGCATTCCCCTATGGAAAAAATGTATTCGA
>CAJMON010000071.1 GCA_905214955.1 uncultured bacterium | reverse complement strand
CAATTTTTCACTTCTCCTCTTTTCTCTTTCTGTAAAAAAACCTCCTGCACACACTCCGTCTTGCTTTGTCGTTACCATCAGTTTATAACGCATACTGCTAACCAAAATCTCTTTCCACACTGCTTCGTTCTCCTGCGCAGTTTCCGGGACGATAAAGTACCGGTTATAACCTTCTTTCTCTGGATCTACCGCTGCAAGCACCTCGGATGACCAACACGTTTTACTGCCTCCGCACGGAAGTGCTGCAAACCGGATCTGCATGTTTCCATGTGCCGTATCTTTTAACGCCTGAAGAACTCTGTCTCCATATTTCTGCATGTTCACATTTCCAAAAAGCAGTGTTCCCATCACATATTTCTCACTGCCTCTTTCATTGTGGCGTTTGCATAAATCAAAATCATTGTACAGGCTGCATTTCACCGCGCAGACATGATTCTCATCTTTCATGCACGCAGTACACGGTATTTCTTTTCCAAATATTTTTACAGACAGCAGACAGTCTGTATCATCTGGGCTGATGTCCAATGGTCCATGATAAACCACCAGAGAATGCCCTTCCTCATCTCCAAAACATCCAACGCCAGTCTCCCACCCTGCTTTTTCCAGACGAAATTTTTCTCCATCCTGCAGTATGATCAGCCTGTCTGCCATTCCCTCTTCGAGCCACTCGCCTGCCGCATCTCCCGCCGGAATCAAAATTCTCTTTACATGATTTTCAGCTGCAATCCTCTTTGCTATACTGCAGGCCATATTTTCGACTCTGTCCAGAATCAGAAGGTCAATGTCCTCACCGCATAAGAAAAATCTTTCATCTGCTTCTTCTGTGTTCTCTTCCTCGTTCACCGCATTCTGCCCACAAAGATACACCATCAGATAACTTTCCTGAGTTTCTTCCTGTACAACGTGTACTGTATGCGCGGTTCCCTGACTTCTGTTCTGGTACATCAATCGAAAATACATGGCTCTTTTCATGCTTATACTTCCCCCTCATTGTAATGTAAAATCCGAGTACCCGTCCTGTGCGCTCCACAGCTCCCTTTTTGTTTTCTCTTATTACTGCGGTGCCTTTCCCTTGCACAAACGGAATAATCTTTTTATTACGAGTCTCTTTCCTTTGATCCTTTTCCATAACACCCATAACCTTCATCATCTTCTGTTTTCATTCGTACCTTCTGCCACCAGCCTCAGCGTTCTATGTAATGCTGCAGCACATTGTATGTCAGAAAAGCATTGGAATAGTTTTTATCAGAACTTTATTCTTTACTCTTTTCTCTTTCCTTTTTCATTCCGATTTTATTCATTTTGACTTCCTGCTCTCTGCCCACCATCCTGGCACCAGGATATCCGAACAATCACAGCTTCTAATCAGATGGTTAAAATCCCCGGCCTGCGGTGAAGGTAATGTAAGGGGGCTGCCACCGGTTGAGGGTCAGTTTCAAAATCCATATTCAGTTTTTGTATTGATGTGGTTGAGACTTAACCGATGTAGACACCGTCTGTGTATGTCGTCACCGATTCTACAACGGTTCCCTTTGTTGCTGAATGAGTTCCCTTTACTCGGTAGTAATACCCTGTAGGAACTGTTGCATAATGCACTGCTGATGCGTAAGACGTATTGTACTCTGTACAATATCTTGTTGTATAATCACTCCAAACACCATTCACTAACTGCTGTAAATGACAGTTTGCTTTTACAACATCACTCTGTCGTACACATACCGTATCTCCATAAAACTGAACCTGGCCACCTCCAAGATCTGTTATACTCACAGTTCCATACCCTAGATACGTTCCATAGGTGCTCACTTCGCCTTCAGGCATAAGCTCTCTGCTATCTTCTGCAGAGGTATTGCTTGTCAATAATGATCCATCTACAATCTGGCCATCCAATGGTCCAGCTGCAAATCCTGTCAGAGACATTGCCAGCATACACACCACACTAAATACTGCTAACAAAATTCCCCACTTTTTGTTTTTCATCTTTCCTCCTTTGCTCTCGTATTTTACATTACACCTATATAAACGTATTTCCCGTGAAAATATGACGCTTTTTCTCTAATTTTTTTTAATTTCAATATTTTGTAATATTTTTGTAAATTTTTCTTTGCTAATCGAACTAGAAATAATATAATATCCTTCATCATATTCAAATTGTGCTATAAACATATCTTTGCCTTCATCATCTTTTATTTTATACACAGGTACCTGCATTTGTTTTGTTCCTGTTTCTATCGTATAAGCTAATTCTCCATCAAATTTCTGGCCTAAACTGTTTTTATTCCTTTTGTTAAAAATCTGTATATTAAAGTTTAATCCATCTATCTCATAAATCTCTATACAATTATAAATTTCCAGATTTATAGAATAGTTTTGAAAAACCATATTTTCCGGTATATACAACATCCTAATCGGCGCAACTCCCAGTTTTTCCTCTATTTCCTGGTTCATTCTTTCTTCGTCTTCACTTAAACTTCTTATCACATCGCCAGTCCCAGTTTTATTAATCTTTATGGATAACTCATTCCCTGAAACAAAGTTCCACATTTTCATGAAATAAGCTCTGCCTGCTTCTGACCGCACACTGACTCCAAACACGCACACCAGTACAGCAGCCACTGCCGCCATCCGCTTTGTCCTGGCCTTCCACTTTTTACTTTTTTTTCTATTTTTCTCTGCCTCTTCTGCCTTTTGATTCAGTAGTTGTCTTCCAAGCTCTAATGCTTTCTGATCTTCCTCAGAAAGTCCTTTATATACATTTACATTCTCTTGCTCACTTAAAACTTTTTTTTCAGGTTCTGTCTCTTTCGGCTCTATCTCTGTCCGTTCCGCTTTTTTTGATCCGATTGTCCTTGATTTTTCTCTTAGTTTAACTGCTTCCTGTTCAGTTACTCTTTCTTTTTTCCACTCTTCTGTTTTTCCGGCAGGCTCGCTCTCTCCGCCCATGCTTTCTGGAATTTCTTCCTGCTCGTCCCAGATTCCTTTATTTTTCAGCTTTCCTATAATTTCGTCCAGCATTCCATCCGGTGTTTTGACATCTTTCAGCTCTTCGCTTTTCATCAGACAATTTTCAATCTCGTCTGCCTCTTTCTTAATCTGCTTTTGCAGCCTTTCATCCATTACATCGTCACAGGCCATTTCTTCTGTGATGTACAAAGGCTCCACCTTATCCGGCCTGCTGTCTCTTTGATTCCCCATAAATGCAACCTCCCTCCTTGACTTTTTTTCATTACGCTATAAGATATATTTATTGGATATTCTGTCTTGATGTTCTGTTTCAAGTCTTTCTTGATTTGCGACTGAATATTTTTTAGATGCCAGGTGTGCATCTTATCTATACAGAATCTAATAACAGAAATTTCGATTGGATTAGAGCGTGTTTGAAAAATCTTCCATAAAATGTGGCGCACATCTTACAGAAAAGATTTTTCAAACACGCTCTAGCACAGACGCATGACATCTGGCGGAAATAAATTTAATTTTGGAGGATAACACATGAAACGAATCATATTAACCGGCGGCGGTACTGCCGGCCACGTCACCCCAAATATTGCTTTGATTCCAAGGCTGAAAGAACTTGGTTACGATATTCACTACATCGGCACTTATGACGGCATTGAGCGCAAACTGATCGAAGAAATCGGCATTCCCTATTATGGCATTTCTTCTGGAAAACTCCGCCGCTATTTTGATGTAAAGAACTTTTCAGATCCGTTCCGGGTTATCAAGGGATACTTTCAGGCAAAAAAACTCATGAAAAAGTTAAAGCCTGATATCGTTTTCTCAAAAGGAGGCTTTGTTGCCGTTCCTGTGGTACTGGCTGCAAAGCATTCCCACATCCCGTCCATCATTCATGAGTCTGATATGACTCCTGGTCTGGCAAACAAGCTTTCCATTCCTTCTGCTACAAAAATCTGCTGTAATTTTCCGGAGACCATGTCCCATCTTCCAGAGGGCCGCGCTGTCCTCACCGGTTCTCCTATTCGTCAGGAACTTCTGACCGGAAACAAACTGGCCGGACTGAAATTCTGTGGTTTTACAGCAAACAAACCTGTTATTCTGGTAATCGGCGGAAGTCTGGGGGCTGTAGCCGTAAATAATGCCATTCGGAAGATTCTTCCAGAGCTTCTGAAATCTTTTCAGGTTATCCATCTGTGCGGAAAAGACAAAACAGATGCTTCCCTCAACAACCTGGAAGGCTATGTCCAGTTTGAATACATCAAACAGGAACTGGCTGACCTCTTTGCTGCCGCTGATATCTGTGTTTCCCGTGCTGGTGCAAATGCTATCTGCGAACTTCTTGCACTCAAAAAGCCGAATCTCCTGATTCCTCTTTCCGCCAATGCAAGCCGTGGTGACCAGATTCTCAATGCAGAGTCTTTCCGCCGCCAGGGATTCAGTGAAGTCTTAAGCGAAGAAGAAATCACTCCTGAACTGCTTTTAAAAACCATTCAGAATCTGTATGAAAACCGTGCTTCTTATGTCGCTGCCATGGAAAAGAGCCAGCAGGGAGATGCGATTGCCACAATCACAGATCTCATTGAAAAAACTGCCCGTTAATTGTTTCTCTTAGGTCCTTTAAGGAGGCACCGCGAAAATCCTTTTTCGGAAGTCACAGTGCCTCCTTTGATTGCCAAGCATATCAATACTTGGTTCAGTGGACCAATTGTGATTACAATTTTCTATATTCTTCTTCGTAATATCTCTTGATGAATCTTCTTACGCGATACAATCTCGCACGCAGTATTTCTACACTGATCTTCAGATACTCTGCTGCCTTTGCCTGTTCGAGACCACAGATGCTGACCGCTACCAGCACATCATACCATTTCTCATTTTTCCGTTTCAGGTCTCCTAATATGCGGTATGTAAAGTCCTCCTGAATAATTCTGTCTACCATCATTTCCAGATTATCCTGCTGAATAACTTCCGGCTGTTCTGCCCAGTCTGTAAACGAAGTTTCCTTAACCCCGTCTCTTTTCCGCATATAATCCACACATTTGTTTCTGGCTGTCAAAAGCAGCCACGGTTTTATCATATCACTATCCACAAAATCCATATTCTCATAATACGCCATGAATACTTCCTGTGTCAGTTCTTCCGCTTCCTCGATTTTCCCTATGCGGCGATAAATATACTTCATAACCAGATCTTTTCTTTCAAGGAAAACTCTGGTAAATTTTTCTGTTCTTTTCATAAGTATTTCCTCCCTCTCATCTGGGAGCTGGTTCTTATTCAGACAGCTTTGCTAAAATTTCCTCCTTCACTTCCTCTGTCAACGTTCCCGGCGTCCATGTCAGCCCAACCTGATCATTTTCATACCGCGGAATCAGATGCATATGGAAGTGAAATACTGTCTGACCTGCAGCAATCCCATTATTTTGCAGAATATTCACTCCTGAACATCCCAGTTTCTCTTTCATTTTCTCTGCCATATGTTTGGCCAGAACAAATGCCTTTGCAGCCATTTCTTCTGGAATTTCATATACATTTGCATAGTGTCCCTTGGGAAGAATCAATGCGTGGCCCTTCGAAGCAGGTCCCAAGTCCAGAATTACCCGAAAATTATCGTCTTCATAAATTGTTGCCGACGGAATCTCTCCATTTGCTATTTTACAGAAAATACAACTTGTGTCACTCATGTTATTACTCTCCTTTTCTTTGTTTTTATATCTGTTTCTATCGTAATGCTTTTATATTTTGGTGTCAACAGACAGATATTTCGTATTTCAAGTCGTTTTTTCTATTTTTAAGCATTTTGCAAGCTTATTTACATCTTTTGCTTCTCATGATATGATTGGTGATATCCAAATTTTTTCGGTTTTCCATGTAAATTATTTTAACATCTTTTTAGCACAAAATGTTGGAAACTTCGAAATTGACGGGTTTAAAAGCGAAATTGTCATGTGTATCATCAAAAATGTTATAAAAAAGGACTGATTATGTGAATATTGCCATATGTGATGACAATGAATTGCAGCTGGAACTTTTGACGTTCCACGTAAAAAATTTTTTAAGACAGCGAGGAGACTCTTCTTGTATTATTGAGACTTACACAGAAGGAAGACCTCTCATTGATGATGTCAAAGACGGTAAATGGTTTGATATCATCATTCTGGACATTCTTCTGAAATCCGAAAATGGAATTGATGTTGGCAAAACATTACGTGCCTCCAACTATGAAGGCGATATCGTATTCTGGACTGCTTACGACAAATATGTCTACAGTGCCCTTGATATAAAAATTACTCACTATATCTTAAAAGGACATGAGAACGGACGGCTATATGCTGTTCTCGATAATGCTCTGCGCAGAATCCGCAAGCGTATGCTGACTGTCAGATCCAGAGACTCTGTTATCCGCGTTTACTTTGACCGCATCGAGTTCATTGAAAGCCGAAACAAACACTGCATCATACACTGTTCCTGTGGTGTTACTTATATTTCCTGCCAGAGCCTGAGTTCTATTGAGCAGGTACTTGACCGGCGCTTCCTTCGATGCCATCAGAGCTATATTGTAAACATGGACTTTATTAAAAAGGCTGGAACTGATTTTGTTGTATTTTCCGGCAGCGTTGTACCTATTCGTAAAAGAAATGTCAGAGCAATCAAAGAAAAGTATCTTGAATACATCAAGTAACAGCTATCGAGTTTTCTTGTATACGCTCTATTTATCTATGGAGAAATGGAATGCAAAACTATGAACCATTAAACAAATGCGATTATGAAGAGCATCTGCACTTTGCTTTGTCCAGGATTTCCCATGAAATCCGGAATCCTGTAACGCTGATCAACAGCAGCCTGCAGATTATTGAAGCAGAGCATCCAGAAGTAAAAGATTTTCAATTCTGGGATGATGTAAAAGGCGATCTTTCTTACCTTCTTACCTTGTTGAATGATTTATCCAGCTACAACAATGGAAATTCCCTTACTCTGGAATGCTTCAAGCCAGGTCCCTGGCTGAAGGACCTGCTTCTCAGACTAGTGCTTCTGAAAAAGCAGGAACCCCCCTCTCTGTGCTGCCAGATCCAGCCGGATCTTCCAGCCATTACTGCAGACCCTGTGAAGCTTCGGCAGCTGCTTACCAATCTGGTACGCAACGCTTTGGAAGCCGGATGCACCAGCCTGACCTTTTCTGCCTTTTTAGACAGTGGATCTCTTAAAATGACCCTGTCTGATAATGGATCCGGAATTCCTGAAGAATACCAGCCTACACTTTTTGAGCCATTTGTTACTCATAAAAGCGGCGGCACAGGTCTTGGACTGGCTTTGTCCAGAAAAATTGCCGAGGCTCATGGCGGTCAGCTTCTGCTGTCTTCTTCAAACAGCTCTGGAACCTGCTTTACTGTCATTTTGCCAACAAAGATGGCTGCCAGTACAAAGCCAAGTACAAAGCCGCCTACATGAGCAGCATTGTCTACTCCCTGAGTGGTAAATCCTTCAAATACAGACAATGCTGCCATAAGGTACAGTCTGCGCCTGCCCACATTTGGAATCATTCCTCTGTGGATGACAGCTAGAAATACCAATGCACCAATGACTGCAAAAATAGCTCCGGAAGCTCCTGCTGAAACAGCTGGTTCTGAAAAATTCAGTTCCCAGAACACGGAAATCAAACTGCTTCCTACACCGCCCGCGAAATAAATAAGCAGATATCTCCATTTCCCAACCAGTTTTTCCAGCAGATCTCCCAGGAAGAGCAGGCTTAACATGTTATTAAAAAGATGCTCAATACCAAAATGCAGAAACATACAGGTAAAAAGCCTATAATACTCTCCCCTTTCTATTACCCACGGCGCATAGCAGGCACCATGGGCTGCCATAAACTGCGCATTTTCCGTATTTCCCGTAAAATCCAGCAGAAAAAACACCAGAATATTGATAATCACAATCATCAGATTCAGCACAGAGCGTGATTTCAGGAAAGCTTTTAATTCATCCATTTCGTTCCTTCCTCCAAACAGTTTGTTCAGTAAATCATAGCTCATATACTCTTGTTTGTAAAGAATCCTAAACTCATTGCTGACTGTTATCCAGAACATAATATCCCAGACTGGCAAAATAAATTTCATCTGCTGTGCGTAGTTTTCTGCACTCATACGCCTCCAGCCGTTCTCCATTTACGTAAGTTCCATTTGTAGAATTCTGGTCTGTTATAAAATAGCCATCCTGCCGCCGTTCCAATTTTGCATGAATCCGGCTGATCACCGATTCTTCCAGCACCACATCTGCCTGTGCAGGCATTTTCCCTACAATTAAGGTATCCCTGTCCAAGACAATATTTTCTCTTTTCTCTGGTTCCATACTGACAAGCGCCGCATAATTTCCGGCATAGCTGGTTTTCAACAATGTCGTAGTGCCAAATTCTTCCTGAGAATCTTTTTCCTCCATCTTTAGTGCTCCTGTCAAATACTGTTTTTGTTCTGGCTCCCAGTCTTCCTCCTCTTCCTGAAATTCTTCCAGAATCCTGTCTGCTTCATACCCCGGCGGATTCTTCGGTACCTTTTTTCTTTTCGGAAAGCCTTTCCATAAAATTGTAAAATAATAAAAGATTCCTACTCCAAGGAAAAAGATTCCTCCTGCTTGAATTTCTGTAAGTTCTCCAAACACTGCCGCCGCCCATGTGATTCCTGCAATTCCTGCAAGTCCAATTCCAAGAACCAGAAGTTTTTTTAGCATCCTGGCCGCCTGATGATCTTCTTCCTCCTCATGTCTATGTTTTCTCTCTTTTGCCTTTTGCCTGGACTTATTCTTTTTTTCGGTATCTTTTTCCAAATTTTCTGCGTTTTCTTTCTCTTTTTCTTTTATTCTCTCTTTTTCTCTTATTTTTACGTTTCCTTTTGTTGCTGCTTTTTCTACCGCTTTTTCTTCTGCTGTCTCTTTCTCTGCTTCAATACCCTCTTCCTCCCAGAATTCATTTTCTTCTGGTTTGTGCTGTTGGACATTTCTCTTTTCACACGCTTTTTCCCGTACCGCTTTCAGAATAGACAGAATGCTGTAATTTTCTTCTGTCGTTCTGCTGTAAATTTCATACCCCCATAAAACCGATCCCGGATCTCCATGATCCAGCTTTTTCAGCATGTACTCTGCCAAGCTGCGGAATTCTTCCGTCAGATTTCCTTCGTAAAACGGCAGACAGCATAAATAAACTTCTTTCGTCTCAATATCCATGTAAATGTATTCCGGGTCCAGCAAAATTTGATCCGGGTCTAAAAGAAATTCTTTCGCTCCATTCATTGCCCGTTCAATTCCTGTCATAAGACGTTCAATATCTTCCTGCCGCATTTTACATGTTTCAAAAATTCTGCCTGCTGACTGCAGCGAAGTGATCTCATAATAAAACCCTGCTTCTCCATCCATCTTCCTCATTTTGCATGGAAGAAGTCCCGGAATACGGTTCAGCACCAGCATCCTTACCGGAAATTCTTCGCCAGTCACAGGCATCGGCGCATTCAAGATCATATAATTATGATCCTGATCTCTGCGGTACGATGGGTTCACTTAGTCCTTCCCTCCCTTCAGCACTTTCGACAAACTGTACAGTTGATTTACCGCTTTTCTTGCATCCTTAAAATTCACTTCCGCTTCTGCCTGAATCGGCAGACTTGTTTTTTCCAAAAACTTTGCAATCATTCCAGGAATCTGAAATTCCCCGCTGTACGAAACTTTTACTGTTTCCTCTCCCAGTTCCACATTCCCTGTTATATTGTATACGCCAAACAAGCGCTCTTTTAACAACGCCTGCTCCCGGCTCTCTGTGTAATCTTCCTGCATCTCTTCTCCTGCATACAAGCTGGCTGTACACGCCGCCTCCAGCGCGGCTCCCTCCAGGAATGCGCGGTCATGCATGTAAAATCCCAGATAAATCAGACACATCAGTAAGGGAATTAACAGGCTCATAATCAAACTGATTTCCACGGTAAAACTGCCTTTTTCTGCTTTCTTCCCTTTCACAGTACCGTCTCCATCATGACACAGAACCACCCTGCGCACGCAAGAAATGGAATGAATGGAAGTTCTTTTTTTCTTCCCGCTTTTTTCAGTATCAGAAGCACCGCCGATACCACAGCTGCTGCCCCCAAAGCTGTCAGCAGGATCTCCACAATCATAGAGAGTCCAAGCATCATTCCTGCTATGGCTGTGACCGCTCCGTCTCCATATCCAATCGCTTCTCTGGTTAAAAATGCCACTCCAGTCAGCAGCACTCCGACAGCCGCCCCTCCAATGCATTGGCCAAGCTGTGTACCAGCTCCGCATCCCTGAAGGAATCCAGATATTCCCGTGCCACCTAGAATCAAGATCCATGAAATTTCCTTCTTCCGCAAATCTTCTATTCCACATATGCTCAGAAACAGAAGCGCACATCCTGTTCTTACCATTTCTTTACCCTCCGCATCTTGTGCAGGGCCTTAACGTTCCTGCCTCCTGAATCGTTACTTTCCGAATACTTCTTTTTAATCCGCTGCAGCTAAGACTACTGTGATACCGGTTTCCCTGCCCCGTAATATAGACACTTCCGGAAGCATTCTTTTTATAACAGCTGCAAGCATAATACTTTGATCCATCTTTGCTTCGCAGATTCTTCACCTCTGCCTGGCTCACCTGTCTGATAGAAAGCTTTAAATGGCCGCAGGAAAGGTCCTTATGATAAACGGAACCGGAAACTGTCACATATACGGTCTCTTTTGTGCTGTTTCCTTCTCCTGTCCCTGATGTGTCATCCGGACATCTGCCTGTCCATGCCCGGATATATCCCCGTTGCCAGAACCGTATTGATTTTAAATTCAAAAATGGCACTGGCAGCTTCAATTTCCCGCTTACTTTCAGGTCTATCATTTCATCTTCCAAAAAAGAAGATCCAATCAGGCTGATGTCTCCATCAAGTACATTGTATACAGTATTTTTTATACATTTTCGAATAGAATGACTTGCCGTAGCAGTAGAAACTATTGTGCCTGCCATTCCCATACTTTCTTCTTCTCCAAATTCCCGCACTGCGGCAGCGATTGCCATGGAACGCCCAGTTTCCCGGATTCCGTTGAGTAACCGGACCTGCAGTGCTGAAACATCCGCAAGATACAGCAATGCCAGCACTGCGCAGAAAAACAAAGGAATCACGCAGGCCGCTTCCAGCGTCAGGCTGGCAGATACGGATGCCCTTTGCCAGCTGGTGCACTCTATGGAAACCGGGAGAGAACATCCATCCTTTCTGTGCAATTGATCCGTCTGTCCAAAGAGCATCCGTATCTGCCTCCTTCCTTTTATTACAAATACCCGGAATACCCATTCACGGAAAAATTTTGTCCATTTCCCCCTCTTCCGAGAAATGCCATTGGAACTCTCAAAAACACAGCTGGAAGTCTCCATTCTGTTTTTGCCTGTACTCTCACCAGACAATGATCTGCCCGGAAATTTTCCGTCCCCTTTTGCAGTCTTAAATCTGCCTCAATCATGTCTAATGTTCTCATTACGTAACTCATCCCTGATTTAGCCGCCAATAGCAGGCGCAGATATTCCTCATATCCTAGTCCCTGACCTCCTCCCTCATCGCATTCTTTTAACACCTCCAGAATCTTTCCAAGCCTAGAAAGAGAAAGCTTCCAGTTCTCTGCATTTTTTACCAGTTCCACTTTCCCTCCGGAAAGCAGAGTCCGCACATCCAGCAGGCTTTCTCCGTATGCCCATGCCAGAAGAAGTGCCGTTGTAACCACAGGTGCCAGGATAGCTGCGCCTGTCACTCCCGCTAGACTTACTGCCAAAGCTTCCGCCTGCCTGCGCATTGTTGGATCTGCCAGTGCAAAAACAAAATTTGTACCTTCCCGCATAAGCAGCAGGCGGTTTACCACATATTTCAGATTCTCCATATCTGATGCTTTTCCACCGAGAATATATTCCAGCTGATATTCCAGTGCGCCTTCTGTTTTCTTTTCTTCTTCACTGGTCATGCATGGAAAATGCTCTGCGAGATAATCCTGAAAAATCGCATCCGCGGTCAGTCCTCTCTCTTTACAGGCCACTTCCATATTTCCTTTTTCAAGACTTCTTCCCGTAGGCAGTTCTGATTTTTCTATAGTTTTCTGTGAAACCGATGCTGGGTCTTTAACTACCAGCCCAAGAATTCCCATTTTCTTTACTTTCTCAATGATATCCAGAGGATTTTCTTTTACTTCCTGCGGTACTTCTGATTCCTTTACCACAATCACACCATCTTCCTGTGATTCTTCTTCCTCTGCCTTTCGGACAGCTTCTTCTGCCTCCGCCAGTTTTGTTCCATTCTTTCTTAAACTATCCTCATAGTCTTTCCCTGCCTTTTCCTGATCCTTAGCCTGGTTCTGCCGCTCCAGATATCTGCTCACAAGTTCCGTGCCCAGTGTTTCTTTCACATTTTTTACCACCTGCTCATAAAAAGCCGCTCCGCCTGCATCCGTCATAAGCCCATATTGTTCTATCTGACAATCCTCAACAACCAGTGGAAACATCTGCATTCCTCTGAGATATCCTTCCATTCCCATGCTGCTGTTTCCTTCCAGATATTTTTTCAGATGCTCCTCCGCAAGTTCCTTCTGAAATTCACCACTTCCATATCCTCCATCCAGGAAAAACACATCATAATTTTTCAAAAGTCCTCTTTCATATTCTCCAAACACGGAAAAAAGACTGATATCCGATACCGCTGCAGCCTTTGCCCTGGCTCCCTGCAGTCTGGCGGATTCCACCAGCGTACAGGCCAGGGACAAAAACAGAATTGATACAATGCTCATAAATACTGTGATTGTCCCTTTGCATCTGTACATTTTCATATTCCCCTTTCTCTCTTAAATTCCTTCACTTTGACTTGAGATTTTGCTGAGAATGCTTTTTACTACATTTGTGATCTGCTTTTTGAAAATGACGACAAGACCAATCAGAACAACTAGAATCAAAATAATCTCTACAACGCCTACTCCATCCTCCTCCATGAAAAATGACTGCATGTGATTCATTATCTCCTCTCCTTTCTTTGGTTTTTGGCGGCGGAAGGTGCACATCCCTTTTTTCAGAACTCCGACTTCCCGATGTATCGGCCACACAGCCGCCGCGCTGTCTCTTTTTACTGCTGCATTCCCACGACAGATGGAATGACCAGAATCCCCATCACCAGAACCAGCATCATCATCATTGGAATCAAAAGTTTCGTTCCAGCCTCCTCTCCAAGTTTTTTCGCCTGCTGTTTTCTTTCTTCCATTCCTTCTGCCGCCTCCGTTTCCAGAATGTGAATCAATCCTTTAGAACCTTTTTTCAGGTTCTGCGCCAGAAGAGATCCCAGTTTCCGGTATGCCTCTATCTGGCATCTGCTTCCAAAATTTTCATATGCCCTTGCTTCTCCTACACCATTTCGCATTTCAAAACAGGTCTCCAGGATTTCTTCATACACATACCTCACTTCTACTTTCTGTTTTTCTTCCCTGGCCTTTCTTTTTCTCTGGACATATTCCCGGCCAATCCTGAAAAAAGTTCCCTGAATTGTAAGGCCGGCTCCCAAAAGCATCGCCATTTTATACAGCAGTCCCGGATAGTCCATAATCATCTGTCTTCGGCGTTTCTGAAACTCTTCATTTACCTTCTGTTCGCCTTTTTGGTAGACCGCCGCCGCACAGATCAGAAGCATAACTGGAAAAATCCACACAGAAGTTTCTTCCGGTTCTTTCCACAACAGTTTCTGATCTTCAATTTCTTCCGGAAGTATCATGGTTTCTGCCTCCGCTCCCGATGCATCTGCCTCATTCAGAGCCTCCTGTATAGCTTCCTGCCGCTCTTCCTTTGGTGTTTTCTTTCCAGGGTACAGCTTTGCATACCCCTGCCATACTGCCTCCTTTCCCTGACAGGCAAGCGTCCCCTGAATCTCAATCAGTTGGCCCCTCTGCCCGGCTTCTTTTAAGATTTTTCCGGTATCATCCAGAAATCCTGAAGGTGTTGTTTCCCATGCGGCTTTGATTGTTCCATTTTCAAAACTTTCCGGAAAATTTAAATCCTCCTGTACATTATCCAGACTCTGATTGCTTCCCTTTACTGTTATTTCCATTGACTCCTGAATCTTAGCAAAAAGAGCTTCCACCTGTTCTTCCGTATATTTTCGCTCACTAACAGAAAAAGAAATTTTTTCTTTCTCACTTTCTCCTTCCATCCAGACTTCCAACTCTGTTTCTTTTCCTCCTTCTCCGTAACCTGGTCTGGATACCACCACCCGGCTGCTGTCCTCTTTCAGAAACCATGCCGCCGTCAAAACACTTCCAAGAAAAAGCCCGCCAAGCACCAGCACTGCCAACGCCATTCCAAGACACCTGGCATAAAATTCCTGTATCTGAATTTCTTCTCCTGCAGGGCTGAGTGCCTTCAATTCTTCGCAGAGTTTCTTTCCTTTCTCGCTTTTTCCATTCCACCCTTTATACGGAATCCTTTCTACCAGGAACCTGGAAATCTTACAGAAAGGCTGTATCAGCTGCTCCACATTCAACCTCTTACACCTCAATTCTCACAATACGCTGCCCAAGCAGAAACGCCGCAATATAAATTCCAAGTCCGGCCGTCATAACCACAATTCCCATGCCCGTATGATACAATCCCTGGAGAAATTCTGGTGAAGTAAGTCCTACGTACCCAAGAATGAAAAATGGAATTCCACTCATAACTGTCTGTTCCATCTTCTTCGCAGATAAACAAACTTCGATTTCCTGCTGCACCTCCTTCTTCTGTGCCATAATAGAAATGGTATTTCGTATAATCGCATTCAAATCTCCTCCGGAACGTTTTGCCGCGGAAAAGATTTCACCCAAACTCTGGATATCTTCTGCCCCGCTGCGTTCTCCAAGATTCAGAAGCAGCACTTCCAGCGTTTCATTGAGCTTCAGCATTCTCTCTATGTGCGCAAATTCTCTGGTAATCAACGCTTCCTTTCCGTAAAGTTTTCGAATTTCAACCAGTGCTTCGGAAAATGCATTTTCTACTGAATAGCCTGCTGACAAAGCAGAAGAGACGGACTGCATTCCCATCAGGAATTCCTCCTCCAGGCGCTTTCTCTGCCGCAGCAGGCATGCCTGCCGTCTTCGCTTGATAAAAAAGGTCATCCCCGGAAGTCCTAAGAAAAATGCCACAACAGAACGGTAAAACAAAAAACTTACCATCCCATCAAGCATGACATACATGCCTGCTGCCTGCCACCACTCGGCTGCTGAAAGGGTATACTGACGATAATCTGGAATACTCTTTACAGTGACATCCCTGCTCTTTCTATCTTCTGCATCTGCAGCAGTTCCCCCGTCTTTTCCAGTTTGCCGCATACCTTATCCTCCCCTGGTATCCCTTTTTCCCGAAATTCATATAACGTATGGGTCTCAATTTCTCCCGACGGTACATCATATCCTGTCACCTCCAGAATCTCCAGAACTTTCCGTGTCTTATCTCTCATTCTCCCCAAATGCACCATAATATCAATCCCTGATGCGATCTGACGACGGATCGCCGGAAGAGGCAGCTCCAACCCCATCAGCACCATAGTCTCCAGCCTGGACAGCATATCCTTCGGACTGTTTCCATGCCCGGTGCTTAATGATCCGTCATGCCCGGTATTTAGCGCCTTTATATGGACTCCCTATGTTCCCATCATGCAGAAATACAATATCTGTACTTAATACACAATGTATATAACGTTATTATCTTGCCATTTCACAGTTGCAAAAAGAAAAGAGAACCTTTCACAGCCCTCTTTCATATCGACTTTCTCATTCATTTATCATACTCAACAGTTTGTCAACCAATGTCTCTAAACTTTTTCCCAAAAATGGGACAAAGTCAGGTATTGCACCAAATGCCATCCCAATTATTATCATTCGACCACATTCTCTTGCAGATTCCAATGCAAATCCATAGCTCAAAACACCTGTCAGAATAAATATAATTGATAAAAAGTAAAGAAAAATATTTCCCAACATCATAGGAATTTTTAATAACCAGCAAATCAAT
>CAJMON010000070.1 GCA_905214955.1 uncultured bacterium | reverse complement strand
CGCTTAGTGCTCCGCGCACTTGAAGCGGGGGAATGCTTATCTGCGTTCAAAAAAGGATGCCAAAAACGCATCTGCGCTTCTGACATCCTCTTCCTGCGAGGTTTTTCTTCTGTTATTCACCGGAAACTATCGGATTTCCGTTTTCATCGGTTTCTTCTGTGGATATGGGATTTCCATTCTCATCCGTCTCGGCTGTGGATACCGGATTTCCGTTTTCATCCGTCTCGGCTGTGGATACCGGATTTCCGTTTTCATCCGTCTCCGGTGTGGTGGAACTGGTGCTGTTTCTGGCTGCGGCATTCTGGTTGGTAATATAGCCTTCTACCAAGGATGCCTGTCCTGGGAATTTCTGGATAAACTCCTTAAATACGCCGTCTGCACTGTCCGTATCTCCCATGTTGAAATAGGACATTCCCAGCATCTGGAGTGCTTCATAATTGTCCGGATCGTTCTCGGCTGCCTTGTCATAATTTTCTGCAGCTGTGCTGTAGTCCTGGGCTACATAGGCCACATCTCCGGCATTTTTATAATTGTTGTACATCAGGCTCTTGACGTTTTCCTGAATGGTATTGTACAGATCCTTTCCGGCTCCGTCTAAGGTATCAGCTTCAATCTTTTCCAGAGCTGCTGCCGCTGCACTCTGATCGCCGCCAATCAGAAGGCTGGACGCTTTCAGAAGGTCTTCATAAGATGCCGCCTTATCCTCAGCCTCCTTCATGGTATTCTGCGCCTCATCTACCTTTGCCTGATATTCCGTAATCTGGTCTTCCAGCCCCTGTACTCTGGTCACTTCTGCTGCCATTTTGGAATTTGCGTCTGTGATCTGTTTGTTTGCATCTGCATAAATGCTCTGTTTGGTAGCAGGCACTGCCAGAAACCATACAATGGCCGCTCCAAGAAGGAGTCCCAGAAAAATGTTCAGAAACGTGGCCGCTGCTGAACTGTCCCGAAAGGTGGTGGGCTGAATGATCATCTCATTTCCGCTCATGTAGGTGCTGGTTCCGTTTAAGTGGTTGACCCGCTCTTCTTTTACATATTTTTTCTTTTTCTTAATGTCCAGGCTGGTGCTGATACCAGTGGCTGCTTCCACCTCCTGGAGGTAACGCAGAGTTGTGGTATTGGTGGCATCTATGTAAGCCGCTTTTTTCAGGAGCTTTCTGGCTTTCTCATACTCCTGCCGTTTCAGGTAGAGCAGGGAAAGCAGGTGGTACGCCTTGATCAGTTTGGGATTCTGTGCCAACACTTTTTTCAGCTGGATAATAGCCATGTCCTCGTTATCCTGCCTGCAGTAAAGCAGAGCCTGGTTGTATTTCCGGATCGTCTGGTTGATGGCATCCAGTTTGTTTTTGTTTGCCTGAAGTCTTGCAATATACAGGTCTGCCGCATTGTCCGGTACGTTCATGTTCTTGCTGATCACCCATTCGCTGAGCGCTGCCACCACTTCGCCCGTCTCAAAATACACCAGCCCCAGCAGATTTCTGGCTGCAATATTTTCTTTATTAAATTTCAGGCTCCGTTTCAGGCAGACAATGGCTCCGGACAGATCCCGCACCGTAGCCTTCTCCAGTCCTTCGTTGTACAGAAGGTTCGAAATCCGGATGATCCGTTTCTGCAAAGTAACATCCGCACCACATCCGGTACAGTAATCAATACCAGAAAGCGGTGTTCCACAGTATATACAATTCATAAATTCCCCTTATTTTTCTTCTTTTCGTCGTTGATCAATTCCTTCAAAATGTCCGTCACATCCGTGAAATCACGGTTGTAAATGGCATCCTCCGCCTCGTTTACATCCAGGCTTGGCCGGAATTTTTTTAATTCTTCTTCGTAATTAATCATATTTTCCATCTCCTGTGCCGCCTGTACACTGGCTGCACATGTTCTGTTTTCCTTGGTTGTCTCTTATTTTCGATTATTCAGGATCTTTTTGAGTTCCCCTACCAGATACAGCGATCCTGCACAGAACAGCACACCGTCTGCTCCTTTTTCTTTCAGTGCTTCGTCAAATGCCGCTTCATTGTCTGCAATAACCGTCACAGGTGCTTTGGTATATTTCCGGAAAATGCGGCCCAGTTCTTCGGCCGGTTCATTTCTGCTTCCCTTGATCTCTGTCACCACAATCGCATCCGGAGCTGCCTGTTCAGCAATGGTTTGAATCATCTTCTCGAAATTTTTCTCCACCACAGCTGCAAAGAGCATGACAACTTTTTTCTCTCCCGGCACTCCCTGTACGGTCTTCACAAACTGGGCAATCCCGTCTTCATTGTGGGCACCATCCAATACCACTCCCGGCAGTACGGTCTCCATCCGGCCTGCCCAGCGGGTCTTCCTGATACCTGCAAGCCTGGTTTCCAGACCGATCTCATGGGTGGGATCAATCAGCTCCATGGCCATCAGAGCCAGGGAACTGTTCACCACCTGGTACTCTGCTAAGTACGGCACGGTGACTCTGGCATTTTCATAATACCCAAAGTGAAGGCAAAAATCAATGCTTTTGTCCGTCTTAAGAAAAACTTCATACATGCTGTCTGTAAGACCTGCAGCCTCACAGCCAAGCTCCATGGCACGTTTGTGGATCACCTGGGCGCTCTGTGGATTTCTTCCGTCATACACCAGTGGCACGCCTGGTTTGATGATTCCGGCCTTTTCTCCTGCGATTTCCGGGATGGTATTTCCCAGATATTCTGTGTGGTCCAGACTGATGGAAGTAATCACACAGGCAATGGGATGTTCTACGGTATTGGTCGCGTCTAATCTGCCTCCAAGGCCGGTCTCCATGACACAGTATTCTACTTTTTTCTTTGCAAAGAATACCATCCCCACTGCAAAAAGCAGCTCAAAATAGGTGGGATGGGGCATTCCGTCTGCCTGCATCTGCTTCACCGTCTCCATAACCGTCAAAAATGCATCCAGGAATTCTTCATCGGTGGCTTCTACATGGTTCACCTGAAACCGTTCATTGATCTTTACCAGATGGGGCGAGGTAAACAGGCCGGTCCGCTTTCCTGCCTCCACCAGCATGGAGGAAAGAAATGCACACACAGAACCTTTTCCATTGGTGCCTGCCACATGGATGATTTTCATATGTGCTTCTGGATTTCCCAGTCTTCGCATCATTTCTTTTGTATGTTCAAATTTATTCTTTGTCGTAAATTTCGGAATCTCATTGATGTATTCCACTGCTTCTGTATAGTTCATTGTCTTCACCGCTTCGCTTTTGATTTTATTTATGATGCCAGGGGCAAAAACCTGAAACCACGATATGCTCGCACAGGAGTGGTTTTATGGCTTTATGACCTGCCACGATATGAACATAAAAGTGGAGCGTCAGCTTCACGCTATGCGAATATTGGGCAGGCTTGTGGGGTGCTGTGGCCAGTGGCACACGTTTAGCACCGACTGTAATGGCAACGGAGATGTGGGAGTACGAGGTACAGAACAATCCGTAAGGCATCTTTTAACCCCAACACCATTATAGTATAGAGGGAAGATTATTCAAGTAAATTTTTTCGCAGAATCCGCCAAAACTTTTTAAAACCGGCTTTCGTTCCCTTAAAAAAAGAATCCCGCATAGCAGGATTCTTTGCAGACTCTCTTTTGTATTTTATGCATTTTCCAGAAAATCCAGGATATTCCGGTAAACAATCTCTTTTTGGCGGCCCTTCTGCCCTGCCGGTGCTTCTCCTTCTTTTAGAAGAAACAGCTTGCGGCACTGCCTTTTTACACTGGCCAGAACGGATGCTGCTTCTTTTGCCTCTTCGACATCTTCCAGATTTTTCCGGACCTGGATGCAGTACTGTTCTTTTCCGCGCTCTGCCCAGAAGTCAAATTCTCTTCTGCCGATTTTGCCTCTGTATACACGAAATCCCCTTGCCAGAAGCTCCATGCAGACCATGTTTTCCAGCACGCCCTGGGTTCCATGCTCTTCAATGCCATGCAGGGCATGATATATGCCCCAGTCTGAAAAGTAGTATTTTTCCCTGGCTTCCACTGCACGGCCCTCTTTTAAGTCATACCGCTTTGCCCGGTAAATGATATGGCCGCTTTCCAGTGCTTTTAACATGCCATACACGGTATCCTTGCTGATCTGCCTTCCTGTCCGGTTCATTCCATCGGAAATGGTCTTGGCAGATACCGGCTGTCCCAAGGTTTCTGCCAGATACCCCAGCATCATCCACAGCTGACCGATTCCTCGCAGGTTATTTTCTCTTACCGCATCCTGGAGCATGGCTGCTTTGCATACATCCAGAAGATACTGGTGCACTGCCTCTTCTTCATGGTGAAACAGACGGATGCCAGGCATACTTCCCAGACGGAAAAAGCGCTCAAAGCACGCGTCTCTTGACAGTCCTGGTTCTTCCTCCCGCTCCTGTTCCAGAAATTCCGAGAAGGAATAGGGATACATCCGAATCTGGACACAGTTTCGCAGAATCAATCCGGCATCTTTTCCCTCCAGCAGTGCTGCTTTGGAGCCTGCCAGATAGATGTCGCAGTCTTCCCGTTCATAGAGCTCTTTGACGCATCGTTCCCATCCTGGGAGATACTGGATCTCATCCAGAAGCAGGTACCGTCTGCCGGGTCTTTCTGCCATCTGCTGCTTTAACGCAGCTGCCAGTTCTTTTCCATCCGCCAGACTTTCTTTTCCATGCACTTCAAAATCTCTATACAGAATGTTCTGATAATCCACTCCCCGTACCCGCAGTTCCCGGCTTACCCACTGCAGAACGTGAGATTTTCCGCAGCGGTGGACGCCTGTGATCACTTTTATGAAGGGCTTATCCATATAGAGCCTGATCAAATCTGTATAATTGCTCCTTAGTACCATGGGTTCCTCCATCTGGATTTACTCCACTTTGGTTCCACACTCCCCGCAGAACTTTGTTCCTTCTGGAATCTCCTTTCCGCAGTTCGGGCAGAACTTTGGTCCTTCCTCTTTTTCTTCTTTTTCAAGCTTTGCGCCGCACTGGCAGCAGAAATTCATCTCTGCTTCATTGGCAGCTCCGCACTCTGGACAGATCACCGAATCTCCTTCTGTTTTTTCTGTCTCCTCTGTCTGTGCTTCGGCTTCCTCCTCACTTTCTACGACTTTAGCCTCTGCCTCTGCGACTACTTTCTGTTCTTCCCGCAGCTTTTTGGCTTCTTCAATCTCTGCGATGAGTTTTTCCAATTCTTCAATCCGCTTCTGGTAAGCATCCGCACCTGCGCAAAACTCTGCCACGCCTTCTTCTAACTCTTCACCGTTTTTGTGCTTCTCGTAGTAATACTCACCGAGCTTCTTCAGCTGTGCATCCAGACCTTTTTTCTCCGGGATCAGTTTGGCATTCAATTTAGCGGTTTCGATGGTATCGTTGGCTGCATCTCCCAAACTCTTGGTGGCTCCTGTCAGATCTTTTGCTGCACTTTTGGCAAACGCACTTACCTTATTAAAAAGTTCCATAAGCATCCTCCTTTGGTTTGTATACTTCTTCCTCCTGTTCTTTTATTATACTAAAGCTGCCTGCAAAGTTCAACCCGAAAACCCCGGACACTCTGCCTCCCAAATTGCCTCTTATTTCTGCTGGTTTTTTTTATTTCGATTTTCGCCAAAAATTTTTTCAAATTTTCCTTGATTCTTTTTCAGTTTTCCAGTATAATAATTTTCGTTGCGGGGCATTAGCGCAGTTGGGAGCGCGCCACACTGGCAGTGTGGAGGTCACGGGTTCAAGTCCCGTATGCTCCATTTTTTGTACAAAAGATGCTGCACAGGCTTACCTGAGTCTGTCGGCATTTTTTTGTTTCTGTCTTGTTTTTCAAAATGCAAGTTCCTGCAATATCTTTTGAAAGGAGTTCTGACTTATTATGAAATTTATTTATCCTGCTATTTTCCGTAAAAACACCTCCGGCACCTATCAAGGATTTTTCCCGGATTTAGACGGCTGCCTTTCCATTGGCGAAACCCTGGACGATGCCATTGAAAAAGCAAACGAAGCCGCCTATGACTGGATCACTCTGGAACTTTCCGAAAATGCTGACCTTCCTCCCGTGTCCGAGGCCGAAGACCTCTCTCTTCTTCCAGGCGACATCGTACGGAATATTTCTGTCAACATCCGCTTTACAGACGGCTGGGATGAATAAAGCACAATAAAAACACTTGCTTTTTCCATCCCGTCAGCGTATAATAATCTGCATCACAGCTTTTATGGCTGCGCGGATATAGTTCATCGGTAGAACGCTAGCTTCCCAAGCTGGAGAGACGGGTTCGATTCCCGCTATCCGCTTTTTGTTATGCCCGAATTTATCGGGCTTTTTGGCGTTTTGTAAAAACATAAGTAATCAAAAAAGTAATCCATTCCGTGAAATATGTGATATACGATTTATTTGTTTCTTTCCTCTTTTTCGACATTTTCTCCCCGTTGCGTTTTTCTTTTTTTGGGTCTATACTGGGTTCAGACAGAGGTATTTCACACATTGTATCACTCAAACTTGATAACATTCTTATTATCTTTTTTATTCCCCATTTTTATCAAATACACACGATATCATGGCGCAGCCGCTCTAAGACTTGAAGCCGGGCATGTTTATCTGCGTCCAAAAACGGATATACTGACTTTCGTATCAGAAAGGAGGAATCGCCATGTTTTCTGCCATTGCAGCGGCAGTTTCTGCGTTTTTTGCAGGCACCTTTGTGGGTGTGGTTCTGATGTGCTGTCTTCAGATCCACCGTCCAGAAAAATAAACTGTACAAAATTCCGTACACAAATTCTGTCAATTTTTCTCATTTTCCTATTGACATTTTTCTTTCTTCAACGTATACTTCTGTCCATGACAAAGACGTTGTGCACATGTGCGCAGCGTCTTTTTTTGCTCATTTTGACTGCAGTCCGAAACGAGTAACTATGGAAAGGGAGGAATTTATTATGTATCAATCTGTTGATGTCATATGGACACTTCTTGGCGCTGCCATGGTTTTCTTCATGCAGGCTGGCTTTGCTCTCTGCGAAGCAGGTATGACCCGGGCAAAAAACACCGGAAACATTATTATGAAAAACCTGATGGACTTCTGTATCGGAACCCCCATCTACTGGCTGATTGGCTTCGGCATTATGTTTGCCGGCACCGGTCCTATCATCGGAGGATTCGATCCTCTGATCCGCGGAGCCTATGATTTCGGTACTCTGCCTACCTATTGCTACGCTATCTTCCAGACGGTATTTTGTGCCACAGCTGCCACCATCGTATCTGGTTCCATGGCAGAACGCACCAATTTCAAAGCCTACTGTCTCTACAGTGCCCTGATTTCCATGATCGTTTATCCGATTTCCGGACACTGGATCTGGGGCGGCGGCTGGCTTGCAAACCTTGGCTTCCATGATTTTGCAGGAAGTACCGCAGTTCACATGGTTGGCGGAACTGCTGCCTGCATCGGCGCACAGATTCTTGGTCCCCGTATTGGAAAATACACCAAAGATGGAACTCCCCGTGCCATTCCAGGCCACAACCTGACTGCTGCTGCTCTTGGTGTCTTCATCCTCTGGTTCTGCTGGTTTGGATTTAACGGATGCAGCACCGTTGCCATGACTTCCCAGGATGATATGGTAAGTGCAAGCTTAATTTTCATGAACACCAACATGTCCGCAGCCGTTGCCACCTGTACGGTTATGATTTTCACCTGGCTGCGTTACAAAAAACCGGATGTTTCCATGTCCTTAAACGGCGCTCTTGCCGGACTGGTGGCCATTACTGCAGGCTGCGATGCAGTCACTCCTGTGGGTGCTTTCTTCATCGGCCTGATTGCCGGTATCGTTCTGGTACTTGCAGTTGAATTCTTTGATAAAGTTGTAAAAATTGATGACCCGGTAGGTGCTATTTCCGTTCACGGTGTCTGCGGTGCCTTAGGTACTATTCTCACCGGTTTCTTCGCAGTGGACGGCGGCGTTTTCTACGGCGGCGGATTCCATTTTCTTGGTGTACAGACCCTGGGTGTTGTTTCTGTCATCCTGTGGGTAACCGTTACCATGAACATCATCTTCCGTCTCATCGACAAATTTGTCGGCCTGCGGGTTCCGGAAAATGTAGAAATTGAAGGTCTGGACTTCCATGAACATGGTCTGGTAAGTGCTTACTCAGGCTTCAACATCACCGATCTTTCTGCAAACATGGATGTAAATGAAAATACTGATCTGGGCGAAGATGAATACAGCAAGGCCAGCAAGGCACAGATCGATGCAGCCGTTCCCCTCGTGGCTCCGGATACTCTCTCTGCACTTCCTGCCACTGGCATGTACAAAGTCTCCATCCTAGTAAAACTTGCCAAGTTTGAATCTCTGAAGAAAGCCCTCAATGACCTTGGTGTCACCGGCATGACCGTCACTCAGGTTATGGGCTGCGGCATTCAGAAAGGCGCTGGAGAGCTGTACCGTGGTGTTGAAATGGATGCCACGCTGCTTCCCAAGGTAAAACTGGAAGTCATCATCGGCAACATTCCTCTGGAGAAAGTCATCGAAACTGCCAAACGTGTTCTTTACACCGGCCACATCGGAGATGGCAAGATCTTTGTCTACGACGTAAGAAAAGTCATCAAAGTCCGCACCGGCGAGGAAGATTTCGATGCCTTAAAAGATGTAGAGTAACTAAAAATGTTCTTTTTAAAAGCAGGTCCTTCTTGCAGGGCCTGCTTTTTATATGAAAAGTTTTATTTTTTAATCTTCACAAAACACGTAGGTATCCAGCCGCCTGAATGCCTCCTGCACTCTGCTAAGCGGCAGTGCCAGATTCATCCGGATGGCACAGACACCGTGAAACATTCTTCCATCCTGCCATGCGACTCCCACATCCCATCCTGCTCTTAACACTTCATCAATGGTCTTGCCATGGGCCTCACACCACTGCGTACAGTCCCAGAACAGCATGTACGTTCCCTGGGGTCTGCTGATCTTCACGCCTTTATAATGGGTTTGAACGTGGTCACATGCAAACTTTACATTTTCTGTCAGCACCTGGCACAGTTCATTCAGCCATTCTTCCCCTTCCGGCCGGTATGCCCCGATGAGAGCATGCATGGACAGCACATTCATTTCATTGTAATGAGGCTTTGTGCTCTTTGCCACCACCCGGTCTCTTAAATATTTTTTATAAATAATATGGTAGCTTCCAACCAAACCTGCCAGGTTGAAGGTCTTGCTCGGCGCATACATGGCCACAGTCCGGTTCTTTGCATCTTCACTCACAGACTGAGTAGGAATGTGATGGTTTCCTTCCAGAATCAGATCTGACCAAATCTCATCAGAAATGACCACACAGTCGTTGGCACGATACACTTCCATGGCTTTTTCAATCTCCCAGCGCTCCCAGACACGACCACAGGGATTGTGTGGACTGCAGAATACTGCCACATGAATGTTGTAGGTCTTTAATTTCCGATCCATATCTTCATAATCCATGCGCCAGATGCCCTGTTCATCTTTTACCAGATCACTGTGAATGATCTTGTAACCGTTGTTTTCGATGGACTTGGTAAATCCAATATACGTCGGCTTATGTAACAGCACCGGATCGCCTGGTGCCGCAAAAGCTGTCAGAGTGGAAATCACGCCGCCAAGCACGCCGTTTTCATAGCCGATATGCTCCGGCTTCAGCCCTGTCACACCATTGCGGTCCTTCTGCCACCGGATAATGGAGTCAAAATACTCTTCTGACGGTACAAAATAGCCAAATGCCGGGTGTTTCACTCTTTCGATCACTGCTTCCTGAATGCTGGGAACAGTTGGAAAGTTCATATCTGCCACCCACATGGGGATCACGTCAAATCCTTCTTTTGGAAGTCCAGGCGCTTCACCGCTTCCAAGGCCGTCCACTGCAATGGCATCTTTTCCGTGTCTGTCAATAATCGATGTAAAATCGTATTTCATCGTTCTCCTGACCTTTCTCTGTTATTTTTCAAATCCCTCTAAAATTTTTCTTGTAACACCATTATAGAAGATATTCCCTGCAGGCACAAGCCCCCTTTTTCTCCCTTGACGCGTCATGTTTCTCCATCTTTTTCCCTATATTTCATCCGTCTTTTCCCATCGCTCAACTTTTTTCAAAAAAATATGGATTTTTTACACAAAATTGTGGAAGATTTTCAGATATTATTGTATAATAAAAACATACATAATCCTATAAAAAGTGAGGAGTCATTATATGAAGCAAAATAATATGCTGGCAATGATCCTGGCTGGAGGCCGTGGATCCCGTCTTCATGACCTTACAAGCAAGGTCGCAAAACCTGCTGTCTCCTACGGCGGTAAATACCGCATCATCGATTTTCCACTGAGCAACTGTGCAAACAGCGGAATTGATGTCGTAGGCGTACTTACTCAGTATGAATCCATTCTTCTGAACAGTTATGTGGCTGCCGGCGGACGCTGGGGCTTGGATGCCAAGGAAAGTGGTGTCTATGTACTTCCTCCCCGTGAGAAAGCCACCACAGATCTGAATGTATACCGCGGAACTGCAGATGCGATTTCCCAGAACATTGACTTCATTGATACCTACGCTCCGGAGCATGTGCTCATCCTCTCCGGTGACCACATTTACAAGATGAATTATGCCAAAATGTTGGCTTACCACAAAGCTTCCAAAGCAGATGCTACCATCGCTGTTATTGAAGTTCCCTACAAAGAAGCCAGCCGTTTCGGTATCATGAACACCGATGAAAACGGCCGCATCCTTGAATTTGAAGAGAAACCTGCCCAGCCGAAGAGCAACTTGGCTTCCATGGGTATTTATATTTTTGAATGGAAGCTTCTGCGCAAAATGCTGTTAGCTGACATCAAAAATCCGGATTCCAATCACGACTTCGGAAAAGATATTATTCCTACCATGTTAAAAGACCAGAAGAGCCTTTACGCTTACAAGTTCAAAGGCTATTGGAAAGATGTAGGTACCATTGACTCCCTCTGGGAAGCAAACATGGACCTTCTCGATGCTCACAATGAATTGGATTTAAACGATCCCAGCTGGAAAATCTACACCGAGGACGTTGCTACACTGCCCCATTATATCGGAGCCAATGCAGACATCAAACGTGCTTTCATCACCCAGGGCTGCGTCATTGACGGCGAAGTGAAAAACTCTGTGCTCTTTACCGGTTCTTCCGTAGGCACCGGAGCAAAAATCATCGACAGCGTTCTGATGCCGGGAGTAAAAGTAGAAGACGGCGCCGTTGTCATCCGCTCTCTTGTTGCAGACGGAGTCCGCATTGAAAAAGGTGCTGTTGTTGGAAACACAGACAGCGAAAATATTGAGCTTGTTGCGAAAAACGTAAAGGGGGCAGAATAATATGTATAGTGCATTCGGCATCATTTTTTCATCAGGAAATCACATCTGGGTAGACGGTCTTCAGCAGTACCGCCCCATTGGTGCTTTTTCCTTTCTTGGAAGATACCGTGTTATTGACTTCCCAATCTCAAATATGAGCAACAGCGACATTGACAGAATTCAGGTATATGTTCGCAACAACCCCCGTTCCATCATCGAACATCTGGGCACTGGACGTCATTACAACATCAACTCCAAACGTGGAAAACTGCAGATTCTTTTTGCAAAGAACAGTTCTGAAAATGATATCTACAATACCGATATCGCAGGATTTGCTGAGAACATGGAAAGCATCGAAAAGATGAAGATGGAGTATGTTGTCCTTGCCCCCAGCTATATGATCTACAAAATGGATTACAATGCCATGATCGAAAGCCACATTGAATCCGGTGCCGACATCACCATGGCTTACCATTCCGTAGACAATGCCAAAGAATCTTTCATCAACTGCGATATTTTAAACCTGAACAAGCAGAAAGGTGTTCTCTCTATTGAGCGCAACCGTGGCACTGCTAAAAATCGCAACATCTTCATGGATACTTATGTCATGAAAAAAGATCTGTTTATTGAACTGATCAAAAAAGCACAGAAGCTTTCTTCTATTTATACTCTGCCTCAGATCATCAATATTGAGTGCTCCGAGCTGGATATCCGTGGTTATGCCCACAGAGGATTCTTCGCTTCCATCACAGATTTCCACAGCTATTACAATGCCAATATGGCACTGTTAGACTACAAAGAGGCCCTGAATCTGTTTGATGAGTCCTGGCCCATTTACACCAGAACTAACGACTCCTGTCCGACCCAGTATTTTGAAACTGCCAGCGCTACTAACTCTGTGGTTTCCAATGGCTGTCTTATCGAAGGTACTGTAGAAAATTCCATCATCGGACGTGGCTGTATCATCAAAAAAGGTGCCATCATTCGGAACAGTATTATCCTTCCGGATGCCACGATCGGTTCAGATGTACATATGGAAAATCAGGTCATTGACAAAAACAGTAAGATTATCCATGCCAAAGAGCTGATCGCTCCTCCTGACAAACCGGGTTATATCCGCCGGGGCGACACGATTTAATTTATCTGCCTAAATTACTTTTCATTTTCTCATAAAAGAGCTTCCGTCAAATCATCTGGCGGAAGCTCTCCTTCTTTTTATGGCTCCATAGTAAGAACCCGGTAATCTTCCGGTTTTCCGTAATCTCTGTGAATGCCGTCATCCTCGTACAGAGTATAGCTGCTTCCCGCAAAACCGATCAGTTTCAAATGGGAAGTATCCAGCTGCTCTACACACGGCGCCGTCTCTGCCAGAGGAATGCATTTGCCGCTGCGGATAAACAATGCCACTTCATTCAGCGCAATCTCCACGTAATGTACGCCTTTTTCCAGCAATTCTTCTGAGATCGTCCCATCCGGCAGGAATTTTACAAACTTCATATCTTCCGGCAGGTAGACGTACCGGCCTTTTGCATTCTGTTCATAAACAGGCGCAATCATGATCTCATTTCCCAGCATCAGCTGATCTTCCACCAGTGCTGCATGTTTGTCTTTGGGATACACAAAGGCAAGAGGTTTAAAATACAAGTCATCCTCCAGAGCTGCTTTCATATATTCACTGTACAAATAGGGAATCAGGCGGTAGCGTACCCCGATCACATGACGGAAATCCTGGACATTCTCAAACTGATAGCACTCCTGCCGTCTGGTTCCGATGGCTGCATGATCCCGCATCAGCGGTGTAAATACACCAAGAGCCAGGAAACGAAGCAGCAGGTCTCTGGTAGTGTCGGCACCAAAACCTCCAAGGTCTGCTCCTGTATACAAAAAGCCACACATGTTCAGAGAAGGCATCATTTTCAGGTTCAAAAGAATGTGAGACCACCAGGATTTGTTATCGCCGGTCCAGATGCCGCCATAGCGGTGCATTCCAACATAAGACGATCTGGAGAACATGAGAAATCTCCGGTCCGGATCAATCTGGTCAAAGCCCTCGCTGGCGGCTCTGGTCATATTGTAGCCAAACAGGTTGTGAACCTTATCGTGGCGGATTCGCTCACCATTTACGTTGTGATAAAATCTCTGGTAATCTTTCGGATTGTTTCCCAGTTTCTGAAACGCCTGCTGCAGAGTTCCCACTGGGATTTCGCCTTCCGTGTCCGCCCCAAATTCTTTTGCCAGCTTTCTTGCCTCTTCTTTTCCTTCGGTAGTATAAAAAATCGCCGGTTCATTCATATCATTCCAGAATCCTTCAATTCCCTGGTCAATAAGCACTTTATACTTCTCTCCAAACCATTTTCTGGCATCTGCATTCAGCACATCCGGAAAATGGGTATCTCCTGGCCATACCGCTGCCACAAAGTCACTGCCGTCCTCCCTCTGGCAGAAATACCGTTTTTCCACACCTTCTTCATAAACGGGATAGCCTGGCTCCACTTTTACCCCTGCGTCAATGATGGGAATCAGGCGGATATTCTGGTCTTTCATCTCCTGGACAAATGCAGGGAAATCCGGGAAATTTTCTTTATTTACGGTAAAGTCTTTATACTGCTCCATATAATCAATGTCCATGTAGATCATGTCAATGGGAATCCCATTTTTCCGATAGCCTTCTGCCACTTCCCGAAAATCTTCTTTTGTGGTATAACCCCACCGGCTCTGGCCAAACCCAAAAGCAAACTTTGGCGGAATATAGCTTCTGCCAATGGCATGGCGGAACTGCTTTACAATGTCATATACGGATTCCCCTTCGATGACGTACACTTTCAAGTCTGCGTCCTCACAGGAAACCTGCAGCGTATCCACATAAGTATATCCGATATCAAAGGTCAGTTTTCCCGGATAATCAAAAAACAGTCCAAACGTCTGCTTTCCGCTGAGAATAATAAAATTGTGGGCACCGTACAAAGAGCGTTTGTCTTCGGTATGTTCCGGATCATCGCTACACCAGCTGATGTAACAGTATCCTCTTTTGTTGATGCCCCGGTTGGCCTCTCCCAGCCCATATACAATGTCATCTTTGCCCATGGTATAAGTAAAAGAAAATCCATTTTTTGTATCCACGGTACCGTAAGGAAATGCTCCTGTGGCTGCTTCTGCTTTTTCCACCAGTGCTTCTGTCTCAAATGGCGTTCCATATCTGTATTCTCTGATCATCGTGCTGTTCTTCCTTTCTCTTATCTGCCTGCTTCTTTTTCTGCAGAGTGTCTTTTCTTTCTCCTCAAGTATACTCAGTTGAACACAGGAAATCAATCCTTTCCAATGAAGCAAAAAAAAAGAACGACTTACCTCTTCAAAAAGGCATATCGTTCTCTTTTTTCCGTTTAAAGCAGGCTCTTATTTGGCGGTCTCGGATGCTGTCTCTTCTGCGGTTTCTGTCTGGGCGGTTGTCTCTGTCTCAGCCGCAGTCTCAGTTTCCTCTGCGGTTTCGGACTGTGCTTCGCTCTCTGTCTCAGCTGCAGTCTCAGTCTCCCCTGCAGTCTCGGACTCGGCTTCTGCATCTGTAGATTCCTCAGCAGGTGCCTCTGTAATGGATGCATTCATCTCACTGATGTAATCATCCAGAGCGGTACTGTCTACCGTGTAGGTATTTACCTGATCTACATGTACCAGGTCATACACTGAGTAGCCGACCCATACAACTACCAGAAGTGCAAACAGTCCTACGACTGTTTTCTGAAAAAGCAGGTATTTGTTAACCGGTTTCTTTCTGGAACCACGGCTTGCTTTTTCTTTCTTATAGCTGTCTACTTTTTTCTGGCTCATGTGCTTCACTCCTTGTATCAAACTATGAAGCCTATTATACACTATCTCAGGAAATATTTCACGTACTTTTTGAATTTCTTAAAAATTATTATACAATTCGCCTGAAATCTTTCCGTCTCTTACGCTACCACAATGATTCCGCCGTCGTTTGCATACATGGAGCTGACTCCTGCAGTATCCACGATCACCGAATCTTTAAAAGCAGCTTTCTTTAACAGGGCTTCTTTTACCATCTGAGCATGTTCTGGCGCATTGCAATGGGAAATGGCAAGAATCCGGTCCTGGGGATTCTCTGTCCGCTCAATGATAGAATCCACCATCTTCATCAGAGCTTTATTCATACCCCTGGCCTGATCCAGCTGGACAATCTCACCTTCGCTGTTGGAACCCATCACCGGTTTGATCTTCAGGGCAGTGGCCACAAATGCTTTCACAGTACTTAATCTGCCGTTTTTCCGCAGGGTTTCCAGATTTTCCAGTACAAACCAGGTATTCTGCATGGCAATGTAGCGGTCTACCGCCTCTATCACTTCTTCGAAACTCATTCCTTTTTCTTCGCATTCCTGGATCTTTAAGCCGATCAGGGTCTCCCCCACCGAAGCAGAGCGGGAATTGAACACATGAATCTTCGCTTCCGGATGTTCTTCCATATAAAGGGTTCTGCCAAGCACCGCGCTGTTGTAAGAACCGCTTAACTTGGCTGACAGAGTCACTGCATACACATGGTCAGCATCGCAGTCATAAGCATTGCTGTAGGTGCCTGGTGACGGGCAGGAAGACTTGGGGCAGTTTGCGCTCTCCGCTACCTTTTTCAGGAAATCTGCCTGATCAAATGACGCATCATCCACAATCGTATATTCATCCACCACCAGAGTCAGAGGTACATTTTCAAATACTCCGCTTTGTTTCATCTCATCCGACAGCTCTCCGCAGCTGTCAATAATAATTTTATAGCTCATACCGCAATTCCTCCGCTTTGTTTCTTTCTATATAATCCACGTAATCTCTTTTTCTTCTATTTGTGACGTAGTTTTTAATACTACATTATCATAACATATTCCCGATACTTTGAAAAGCATTTTTTTCACCGCTTTACCTTACTTTCCAAATCTGCTATACTATCTTATAAAAAGTCGTAACTGTTCAGAGCCAACCTCCAAAATGCTATGCATTTCGTCGGTGTGGCGTATCCGCCAAATAAAATTT
>CAJMON010000069.1 GCA_905214955.1 uncultured bacterium | reverse complement strand
CCGCTTAGTGCTCCGCGCACTTGAAGCGGGGGAATGCTTATCTGCGTTCAAAAAACGGCCGCCCGTCTGCTGATTTTTCTCAGCCCCAGGCAGCCGTCCTGTTTTTACTCACAATTTGTTGATTTTTTCATTCAGCACTCCGGTTCAATCAGTCCGTAGGTATTTCCTTTTCTCTTATAAACCACATTGACTTCTTCAGTCTCTGCATTGCGGAATACGAAGAAATTGTGACCCAGCAGTTCCATCTGAATGCAGGCATCTTCTGGATACATAGGCTTCATACCGAACTGTTTGATACGAATAATCTTTACTTCTTCCGGATCTTCCGTTTCTTTTTCGATGAATTCTTTGCGGAAGTTGCTTCCTTCCTGCTGCTTCTGAATAATTTTATTTTTATACTTGCGCAGCTGGCGCTCGATCACTTCTTCTACTAAATCAATGGAAACATACATGTCATTGCTGACCTGCTCGGAACGGATGATGTTTCCTTTTACCGGGATCGTCACTTCGATTTTCTGACGTTCCTTTTCTACACTCATGGTTACGATAATCTCTGTTTCAGGAGTAAAATATCTTTCCAGTTTGCCCAGCTTGTCCATAACAATGTTTTTCAGGGCTTCTGTCACCTCTATGTTTTTTCCGCTGATTGTATAACGCATAAGATCAACTCCTTTTTCTGGATTTCCAGCATTGTTCCTGCAAAAAGTCTTTTTCCGACAATGTGCAGGGATTTGTCTTGTTTTTTTGACAATGTTCTGAATGCTGTGAGATTATTATATCATATCCTGACAATTTTACAAGACTTTCTGTCAAAAACGTTCCCGTATTTTTTCATAGGAAAGAGTTCCGCCAAACAGATCCAGAGCGCTTCCCACGGTCACGTCCACATAGCCTTTTCCAAGGCGCTCCAGTTTTTCCAGATCCGCATAGCTGCCCACGCCTCCTGCATAGGTGACCGGGATTTTATGCCAGTCTCCTAACATAACCGCCAGTTCTTCTTCGATCCCGGAAGCTTTTCCCTCCACATCCACCGCATGGACCAGAAATTCCGCGCAGCTGCCGGACAATTCATCCAATATGCAGGGGGTCAGGACCACTTCCGTAAATTTCTGCCACCGGTCTGTTACAATATAATAATTTCCATCTTTTTTTCTGCAGCTGACATCCAGTACCAGATGTTCCCTTCCTACGGCTTTTACCATTTTTTCCAGGTTTTCCGGGTGAAATCTGCCATCTTTAAACACGAAACTGGTGACAATCACGTGGGACGCTCCTGCATCCAGGTACTCTTTGGCGTTGGTATCCCGGATTCCTCCGCCGATCTGTAAGCCCCCTGGGTAGGCTGTAAGGGCCTGTTTTGCCTGTTTTTTGGTTTCTTCATAATAAGGAGAGTCTGCTCCGTTTAAAAGAATCACGTGTCCTCCCCGGATACCGTCTTTTTGATAGAATCTGGCATACCAGGCAGCGTCTTTTTCTGAAACAAAATTCTCTGAAGCGGTATCCCCGGCATCTTTTAGGCTTCCCCCTACAATCTGTTTTACTTTTCCATTGTGAATATCAATGCATGGCCGAAATTTCATCCGTCTGTCTCCTTTTTGCATTTCTTTTTCTTTTGTCTCTGCCCCGATTATACGTGAAACGGCACAGAGGTGCAACTTCTTTCCGCCTCTGCGCCGCATTCGCATTCTTTTTAGGGCTGTGTGCCGGTATCTCCGTCCATGCCCTCGCTGATCTGTGCTGCGTCTTCCCGGACACTGTCTCCAATATCATCGCCTGCCTGATCTGCGCCATCCCGGATATCGTCTCCGATTTTGTCTAAGACACCTTCACTGCTTCCTTCGGAACCGCTTGTGACACTGTTCACACTTCCGTTATCCCCGGTATTTTCCTTCACCGGGTCTGTTTCCGTCAGCCCTGTCGTCCCCTTCTCCGTGGAGATTCCCATCTTATTTCCGTTCTGGTTTCCGTTCTGGCATCCTGTCAGACCAAATGCACACAAAAACAGGGCCATCGCCGTCCACAATGTTTTCTTCCGTCTCATAGCACCTTCGCTCCCCTTTTCTGCTGTTTTAGACAACTGTTTCACTGAGAATTCTCTCGAAGATACTATGTGCAGGAATTCTATTTTCTATACATTTTTCTCATATTAGTTATCTTTGGGGTAAGTCTTTCTTTTTTCCATGCTAAGGTCAGATATATCAATTTTACATATTCCAACTTCTGGATGCAATGCGTAAGGTGAAACTTATGAAAATATACAATTATGGCGGTAAGGCGAACCTGATTGGTCCACGTCTGAAAATGGCAAGAGAAAAGAAAGATCTCTCCCAGGACAATCTGGCCGCAAAGATGCAGGTCGAGAATGTCGCTCTTTCTCAAAAAGCCATCAGCCGCATTGAGCAGCAGGAACGGTTTGTCACCGACTATGAACTGCGGGCGTTCTCCCAGATTCTCGGTGTTGAAATTTCCTGGCTGCTAAATGGCGATGATACGGTTTCCACATGAATTTCAAAAAACTCTTCTTTATCCTTTCTTTTGTTTTGTGTTCTAAGCAATCCATTTTCATGCATCTGCAAATTTTTCTTATTTTTGCATTTTTCTCTAAACATCTTTCAGTTAGCATTGACTACTATTTCTTTCCTTTTTTATACTAATATCGGGATACAAAGTCGAAAAGCCAGCCGTGCCTGCACGGCAAGGCATTCTGCGGATATTGATTTTGCTCCCACCGATGCGGAACGGAAACTAAAACTTATTCACATATCTGATACAAGAAAGGATTTTTATGAGAGGCATTTACACATCTGTAAACAAAATTCGGCGCCAGGTATTTACCGAAGTCGCCAAACTCGCCTACGAAGGCGGTGATTATAAAAGAATTGAGGATCTTCCTTACAAAATCATCCCCGGAGAAATTGCTTCCTACCGTGACAGCGTTTTTCTGGAGCGCGCCATTGTCGGTGAACGTCTCCGCCTGACTATGGGCCTTCCCATCCGGAAAGCCAACGAACACGCCCCCATTGCCGATGGCATAGAAGAATGCACAAAACCGGAAAAATATTATGAACCACCTCTGATCAATGTGATCAAATTTGCCTGCCACTCCTGCCCGGACAACCAGGTCAAAGTCACTGATCAGTGCCAGGGATGCCTTGCCCACCCCTGCCGGGAAGTCTGTCCCAAGGGCGCTATTTCTGAAGTAAACGGACGTTCTGTCATTGATCCGGAAAAATGTATCGGATGCGGCCGCTGCGTAAAAGAATGTCCTTACAACGCCATTTTGAAAATGGAGCGCCCCTGTGCAAAAGCCTGCGGCATGAAAGCCATCAAAAGCGATGAATTCGGACGTGCAGACATTGATTATGACAAATGCGTTTCCTGCGGCATGTGTCTGGTGAACTGTCCCTTCGGTGCCATCGCAGACAAGAGCCAGATCTTCCAGACCATCCAGGCTATCAAAAGTGACGTGCCGGTTTACGCCATCGTGGCTCCTGCCGTTGCCGGACAGTTCGGCGCACTCCTGACCTCTGGAAAACTTCAGGATGCCTTCCGGCAGCTGGGATTTGCCGGTGTCCACGAAGTGGCTGTGGGCGCTGACCTGTGTACTCTGGAGGAAGCAAAAGAATTTCTGGAAGATGTCCCTGAAAAACAGCCCTTTATGGCAACTTCCTGCTGCCCTGCCTGGTCTTCCATGGCAAAAAAGCTGTTCCCGGATTTTGCTCCCTACATTTCCATGGCTCTGACTCCCATGGTGCTTACCGGCCGCCTGACCAAAAAAGAACACCCCGGATGCAAGGTTGCATTTATCGGCCCCTGTGCAGCGAAAAAGCTGGAGGCTATGCGGTCCAGTATCCGGAGTGATGTGGATTTTGTATTGACTTTTGAAGAAACCATGGGTATGTTTGAAGCAAAAGGCATTGATTTCAAAGCCCTCACAGAAGAAGCCTTAAATGAGGCCAGCGCAGACGGCCGCGGTTTTGCCGTCAGCGGCGGCGTTGCCCAGGCAGTCGTCAATCGTGCAAAAGAACTGGCTCCTGAACGTGAAGTCAAAGTCATGAGCGCAGAAGGCCTGGAAAACTGCCGGAAAATGCTGACTCTGGCAAAAGCCGGAAAGCTAGACGGCTATCTTCTGGAAGGCATGGCCTGCCCCGGCGGCTGTATTGCCGGAGCCGGAACCTTACAGCCCATCGCAAAATCCAAAGCTGCTATAGGAAAAGACCAGAAAGCTGCCGCATTCCAGGGTGTTTCCGGTACCCAGTATGGCCAGTATCTTTCGGAACTTGAAAAATAAGTTTTAAACCTCCAGTTCTTCTGTCAGTCGGCACACCTCATCGATCATCCCGCCGATGGTCTCAATGGTATCAAGCAGCGGTGCATCTGTGGAAATGTCTACACCGGCCATCTTGGCCAGTTCCACAGGTGTGGCCGTGCTGCCGGCTCTTAAAACCTGTTTCCAGTCTTCCACCGCTTTCTGTCCTTCCTCTTCAATCCGGCGGCATACCTGAGTGCCAATGGTCAGACCTGCACTGTAGGTGTAGGAATACAGACCCATATAGTAATGTGGCTGGCGCATCCAGGTCAGTTCTGCCCCTTCTGTCAGTTCCACTGTATCTCCCCAGAATTTTTCCAGCGTTTCTTTCATGATTCGGTTCAGTGTCTCTGCCTGCACGCTGCCCCCTGCATCAACGATCCGATAGACTTCTCTCTGGTATGCTGCCTCCAGCAGGTGTGTCACAAAGTTGTGATAATAGGTTTTACCGATCATGCAGTCCAATACCCAGCGTCTGAAACGTTTGTCCTCACTGGTCTTTAACAGATAATGAGCCATCAAAAGTTCATTGGTGGTAGAAGGTGCTTCCACAAAATAGCAGGAAACATCGGTATCAAATATTGACTGTTCTGCATTGCACGCCTTGAAATGTCCTGCATGTCCCAGTTCATGAGCGAGGGTAAACACATCTGACATCCGGTTGTTCCAGCTTAACAGAATGTACGAATGAACGCCGTAGGGACTGGCGCAGAAACCGCCTGTGGATTTTCCCTGGTTCTGTGCAAAATCTACCCAGCGGTCACGGTATGCTTCCCGGATCATCTCCACATAATCTTCTCCCATGACAGATAAGCCTTTTTCCACATAGGCTTTCGATTCTTCAATGGTCACTTTGGGGTCATATTCCGGATCCACCGAAAGTTTCAGATCTGCATAGGTCATTTTTTCCAGTCCATGGACTTTCTGAAGGAGTTTTGCATACTTTCTCATATGAGGCGCTAGTTTTTCCATGATCATATCGATCTGGCGGTCATACATTTCTCTGGTGACTTTCTGGTCAAAGAGCAGGCTGTCAATCACTGAATCAAATCCTCTTAAATCCGCAATGGTCTTCTCTCTCTGCACCTGGGCCTGATAAGCGGCTGCCGTCACATTTTCATATTCCCGAAGTTTCGCAGAAAACGCCTGGAAAGCGCTGCGGCGCACGGACGTGCGGGAATCGTACTCATAATCATCTTCAAACAGAGAATAGCCTAACGGATATTCCTTTCCCTCTGCCATAAAGGACGGAAACTTCATATCTGCCAGTTTTGCCATATTGTAAATCTGATAGGGTGCCTGAAAAGACGGAGCCAGGGCAGCCAGCACTTTTTCTGTCTCCGGCTGCAGCTGATAGGGTTTATGACGGATCACGTCCAGCAGATAATGTTTCCCTGCTCCTCCCAGAGCCACAGCAGCCTTTAACACCTCTTCTTCCTGTCTGGAGAGTTCACTTTCCACAAAACTTAAACGGCTGAGCACCTGGGCAGTCGTCTGCGCGATGCGGTCACTGATTTCCTGGTTGTGGGCATTGTAATAATCCACTGACACCGCCAGTTCACAATACGTTGCTGTCAAAACATCCAGCTTTACCACTTCCTGATACTGCTCCATACAGTCATGGATTCTTTCCGGAGTGTCCAGTTTTCCTTTGTAAGTCTTTTCAATCTCTTCCGCCAGATTTTTCATCTTCTTAGAATCTGCTAGAAGTGCCTCCTCTGTGGGATAAATTGCGCTGATGTCCCAGGTCAGTTCTTCGGGCACATCTTTTCTCATTGCAAGTTCCATAATTTTTCTCCTTTTATCATACTATTCCGGGATCAGCCAAACTTTGGCTTCCTCAATCTTCCGGTCTTTCACTCTGCATACTTCTATGTGGAGACCATCCGCATCCAGCTGGAAGGTGGTACCGTCTTCTGGAATTTCTTCCAATTTTCCACAGATATAGCCACTGAAAGTGTCATAATCTTCCGTTGGAAATGCTTTTTTCAGCTCTTCTTCCACATCATCCAGGGCGGCACATCCCTGAATCAGCCATTCATTTCCTGCCAGCTTCTGGATATCTTCTGTGATTTCCTCTCCCTCATCGTAAAGATCTCCAACCAGCGCTTCGATCAAATCACGCACCGTCACAATGCCGCTCATACCGCCATACTCATCAATGACCACCGCAAAATAATTGCCGCTCTTTTTCATATTTTTAAACAGCACATCCGCTTTCATAGTTTCCGGTACAAAATAAGGCTTTTTCACTGCCTGCTTTAATACCTGCTCCCTGGAACGGTTTTCCATACGCAGATAATCCTTGGCATCCAGAATGCCGATGATGTCGTCACTGCTCTCGCCGCACACTGGATAATAATTGTGCCTGGATTCATAAATCTTTTTGTTCCATTCTTCCGGTGTCTCATCCATCTCCAGGATTTCCAGATCCACCCGGTGAGTGCAGATTTCCTCTACACTGGTGTCGTCAAACTCAAACACATTCTGGATGATCTCATTCTCATCTTCGTCAATGGTTCCTTTTTCACTGCCAGCCGCCACCATCATCCGAATCTCTTCTTCTGTGACTTCTTCTTCCTGATCTGGGTCCAGCCCCATGGCTCTTAAAATCCCGTTGGTGGAAACGGTTAGCAGCCACACAAGGGGGGCAAAAATCCTGGATACAACCGTCAGCACCCCGGAAAGTCCCAGAGAGACGGCCTCTTTTTTCTGCATAGCCATACGCTTTGGAATCAGTTCTCCAAATACAATGCTGAAATAAGAAATCACCAGAGTAATCAAAAAGACGCAAATAGAATCCAGCACACTTTCCGATACTTTCACGCCTGCATCCACCAGCACTTTTACCAGCGGCTGCGCAAAATGGTCTGCGGCGTAAGCACTTCCCAAAAATCCTGCCAGCGTAATAGCCACCTGGATGGTGGCCAGAAATTTCGCCGGGTTCTCTGTCAGGGACGCCAGCCTTCTGGCACGCCTGTCTCCCTCCTCCGACATCTTTTCTAACTTGGTACCATTTAAAGAAATCACCGCAATCTCTGCACTTGCGAACACTGCATTCAGTGCAATCAGCACCACCTGCAGTACCACTGCTCCTATCATAAAACTTTACGCTCCTTTTCTTTTTTCTTATTTTTCTGTGAAATCATAAAAAGGCCTAGCCTGCACCAGAATCTCTCCTGGTACAGACTACGCCTTAATTATTCATATGACCCACATGGAGCGCACAATTCTAAAACAGTGAGTATCCGTATCGTCTGCGTCACCGTCTCCGTCCATGTTTTCATCCTCCATTCTCATCCATTCATCAGGCAGTTTTGCTGCCCTGCTGTTTCTGTTTAGTATACCTCAGACACTGCTTTCTGTCAATGGCGAACAAGTATAAAAAGAATTGTAAAAAAAGACACCCTGCGTGGCCAAGGTGTCTTTTCTTTTTTTCAGGCTGTTTCCAGACTGATTATTTTACTTTGATCTTTACAGTCTTGGTTGCGTGAGCGAACTGTTTGTAGCTCTCTACACGAACTTTAACAGTGTAAGTACCCTTCGGAGCACCCTTCTTAACGGTGATAACACCCTTCTTGCTTACGGAGATGTACTTAGCTGCACCCTTCGGAGCTTTTGCGATGCTGTAATTTACAGTACCCTTGTTACCGGATTCTTTCTTTACAGTCAGCTTGATGGTGTTATTCTTCTTGGTGCTCTTAACAATCTTGTTGGTAGCTTTTACAGTAGCTTTTGCAGTTTTCTTGATGGTGTAGGTAGTTTTGATGGTGCCTTTGTAAGCGCCGATACCTGTAATCTTAACGGTGTAAACACCCTGTTTTTTGTAGGTACCATAAGTAACCTTATAGTCTCTTCCTTCTTTCAGGGTTTTACCATCTGCATTTTTTACTCTGATCTTCGGCTTCTGGTTCTTGCCAGTGTAACCTACCGTCTTAGCGGTAGCTTTTCCTGTGGAAATGCTGGTTCTGGTAACTGATCCAGCAGCGAAGGAAAGCATGGACATGCCCATCATTACAGACAGAGCCACTACCAGAGCAACGATAACTTTTTTCATTGATTTCATTGAACTCTTCTCCTTCCATATGCTTAAAAACAATCTATGACAAAAGGCAAATCTGCCACGCAATCACCTTTCATCCCAAACTAAAACGAATATCCCGCCTTCCGGCGGCATTGACAACTGTTGTCAATTTTCACTGTTATGGTCTTTTCCGTAATAATAACTTCCGTATTTTCCATAATACTTATAGTAAGCCCTGGTGGCAGTCTGTGCTTTATTCAGGATCACACCAAGCAGTCTGCAGTCTGCTCTTTCCAGCTGATTTAAAGACTGCTTTACCAGAGTTTTGGAAGTCTCTCCACTATTCACCACCAGGATCGCACCGTCACACATATGTGCCATCTGCACGCCGTCTGCCACATTCACCAGCGGCGGTGCATCTACGATCACATAGCGGTAATCTTCTGCCAGTTTATCCAGCAGCTCTTCCATTCTTGGATCTTCCAGAAGTGTGGAAGGATTCTCCAAAAGATTGGTACACGGAACAATATCACCATTTTTGACATTGGTATGATACACAATATCCGAATACTCTGCCAAACCAGACAGATAATAATCCAGTCCTTTGGGCTCTTTTTCCGAATACTGGAAATAATAGCGTTCTTTCATTACAGACTTACGCAGATCTGCATCCACCAGGACTGTCTGCAATCCTGCTTCTGCCAGCATCCGCCACAGCTGCACGGAAACAAAGCTTTTTCCCTCATCTGGTACACTGCTGTCAATCAGAATCTTTCTGGTGTTTTTTCCACAAAACTTCACATTTACACGCAGTCTGTTTAATGCTTCTTCTACCTCGTAGGGAAGCTGTGGAAATTCAATCTGAATGGATCCCATCGCTTATTTTCTCCCCCTTTTCGAATACTTTCTGCTTTTTTTCTCATCTATGGAATCAATATCCGGAATCACCGTAAGGGGAACGATTCCAAAATATTTTTCCAGATCTTCTCCATTATGGATGGTGTCATCCATAAGATATCTCACGGTAAAGAACCCACAGCACAAAATTGCTCCTAATAATGCACCGATCACGGTGTATTTCAGATAGCTTGGACCGCTTTTGTGAACTGCCACGCGGGCTTCCTGAGCAACGTTTGGCTGTTCCGTTCCCATGGTCTTGGGCAGATACTCCAGTGATACACTCACCAGAGTATTGGCAATATCTCTGGAAAGCTCTGCATCTGTGGTCGTCACTGTAATCTTTAAAATACGGGTATCTGTCGGGTTGGTAATGGAAATCAGGCCGGCCAGAGATTCGGAAGTCATATCCAGGTCCAGCTGTTCGATCACCTGATCCAGTACCGGATAGCTGAGCATCAGGTCTTCATAGTCCGATGTCAGCGCTTTTCCAATGTTTAAGTCTGTCAGATCCACCACACTGTCATCAGAGGCTGACACAATATACATCTTTGCCACGGAAGTATAAGTGGGGGCAATACGGAAATAAGAATACAGATTCATCAGAACTGCTCCTATTAACAGGCACAGAATGATGTACTTGATCTTATCCAGCAGCATATTGCCAAGATCCAGGAGATCGATTTCCATCTCCTCGTCGTTTCCGGCAGCCATTCCTCTTCTGCCGTTTACCACTTCAAATCCTGCTTCCGCTTTTTCCATTTTCACGTTTTCAGCATTCCTCATTGTTTTTCTCCTGTTTCTTTCTTCATGTTCTTGCAGCTTTTACAAGCTGTTACAGTTTTTCATAAAAAAGCTGGAGCACCACATCTGCCAGGCTGTCCTGGTATGGATAAAACTCATCAAATCCAAGATAATCCAGCGAAGTGGTTCCATCTATGGTAAACTTTCCAAGGGACTCATTTTTCAGAATTGCCTTGGCAATCTTGCTGCAGTCCTTTTTCGAAAGGTCTGTCACCATATATTCTCCAAGGGCACTGTATGCGTCCATTACGAAAGAATCATTTTCAGAAGCTTTCTGCATGAAAATTTCCTGAAGTCCTGCCATGTAGGCATCCTGGCGGCGCATCCGGCATTCGTTTGTGCCATCTCCTACATTCATCCGGTCATGCACATAATGCACGGCCTGTTCATCTGTCAGGGTCACTGTATCACCCATCTGAAGGGACGGATCCGACTCTGAAAAGTCGTCTTCAATGGTCACAGTCACACCTCCTGCCAGGTGGTTGATGGTAGCAATGGCATCCATGTTCAGTGCCATATATCCATCGATCTGCACTCCATAAAACAGGTTGGACACCGCATCCACTGTATTTTCACAGCTGATCTCCAGACCGTCTCCATTGGCATGAGCAAGGGCGATCTGCACATCAGATGTGGCAATGTAGGTTCCATCATCCTCCAGGCTCTTTACTGCAGTGATAGTATTCCGGTTAATAGGCACAATGGCATAGGTATTTGCATTCTGGTCAATCACCAGAAGCTGCAGCACATCACACTGTCCGCTGCTGTCTTCTTCACTTTCCACAGCAGTTACATCCCCTTTGTTGTCCACCCCCATAAACAGGTAGGTTTTCATCCGGGTCTTTGGACGGCACTTCACTCCGTTGATCTCTGTGACATTGATACCTTCCCTGCTTCCCTGCTTTTCCACGCTGGCGGCATCGGCAAGGGCGCTGGAACTGCTAGCGGCAAGAACTGCTGCAAGAGCTGCTGCCTGTACGGCTTTTTTTATCTTTTTCGTCTTTTTAAAAAACTCTGCTGTCATTTTTATCTCCACTTACTTTCCGGCGCTGCCAAGCAGGTTCTGAAGTATCACGGTACCACCTTCCGGATTCTGTCTTTCAAACACGACCAGCGCGGCCAGGATTACAAATAAAACAACACTTGCAATGATTACTGCAATCTCTTTTTTTGACATCTTACTCTCCTTCTATGCGAAGCAGTCTGCTTCCCTGTGCATCCATCTGTTCAAGGAATTCGTGTCCCAGCTTCTTCTCCAGCACTTCCCGGCCTTTTGACAGGTTGGGCTGTCTGTGGTGGATTCCATGGCAGTCGCTCCCCAGCACCTCTGCCTGGCCTTTGCGGAACATTCGGACTAATTTTCCGCTTTTTTTCCAGTCCAGCAGGCTCTCCGCATTGATCTGCACCACTGCTGGGAATTCCAGAAGCTCTTTCAGTTTCTTTTTGTTCTCTGACATTCCCATGTAACGTTCCAGATGAGCCAGCATCAGAGTGTATCTACCGCAGGATGCCATCCGTTCTACTTCTTGAATATCCCGGTCTGTCCACTCCATAAAGGGCATTTCCAGAAGAAGAATCCTGCCTGTCTGCTCCGCAAGCTCCTCGATCTTCTCTGCCTGACTGATTCCCTTGAAAAACGCCACTTCTGCTCCCAGACGGATCTGCGGCATATCCGGTGTCCGGCTGGCACACAGCGTTTCAAATGCATGGATCCGTTTTTCCAGATAGGTCTCAAACCCTTCTTTAGACGCATAAAAATGGGGAGTTGCAACCATATCTGTAACCCCCTGTGCGGTCGACATCCGCAGCATTTCCAGTGAGGTTTCCAAATCCTTGCTGCCATCATCAATTCCTGGCAGGATATGTGAATGAAAATCAATTACCGGCATCTATCAAACCTCAAACTCTTTCTGTTCTGTGTCCGTTATTCAGTAAATTTCAAAGTTTAAAAGCGCTTCTATTATAGAGCAGAAGGCGCCTTCTGTCAATGGATCTGACATTTTCTGTGCATTTTTCAGCCATTTTGACACATTCCCGATTACCCTCTCTCCATATTTTTTGCATTTTTCTGCAATTTCTGTCACGAAGAAAAAGCATAATACTTTTTCGTATTATGCTTTTTCGTGACATATAACAGGTTATTCATGCACTAAAAACCACTTACCAAGGAATTTCATTGTGGAGAAGTTCATGTTCTTTTCCCTTTAACAGACCTTCGTACAAAGTCTTCACCAACGGATTCTCGTCAGACTTCTTAATAATCATAATGTTGTCTGCATTGTACAGGCCTTTCGCTCTGGCTGCCTTTGTTCGATCTCCTGCTCTTACCGGCTGGCCGCCTCCCATGATACAGCCTCTTCTGCAGGCCATGATCTCAATGATCTGATAGTTGGCTTCTTTGTTCTTCACCCGCTCCATGACGGTGCGTGCATTGGCCAGACCGCTGGCCACACAGACATTGATGGGAATACCCTTGTACTGAACGGTAAACTCCTTAATTCCTTCGTCTCCCCGGACACCACATTCTGCAATGGCATCCATGGAAACTTTGTCATGTCCGTCCACCAGACGGCGCAGTACCGCTTCTGTCACACCGCCGGTCACACCAAAGATGACACCGCCGCCGCTTCCGAAACCGAAAGGCATATCACAGGCTTCGGAATCCAGGCTGGCAAAGTCGATACCGGAATTCTTGATCATGCGGATCAGCTCTGTGGTAGTGATAACCCAGTCGGTATTTCGCTCCCCGTGGTTTACGCTGTCCGGACGGAGAATTTCCATCTTCTTTGCGGTACAGGGCATGATGGAGACAATAACGGTCTTCTTTCCCTGATTCTTCTCATAGCCGCGGTAATGTTCCTTGATAACTGCGGAGAACATTTCCTGTGGAGAACGGCATGTGGAAATATTGGGCACAAACTCCGGATACTGGTCATGGACAAATTTCACCCAGGCAGGACAGCAGGAAGTCAGCAGCGGAAGCCGCTCACCTCTTCCGATCCGTTCCAGAAATTCCTTGGTTTCTTCCATAATAGTCAGGTCGGCGCTGAACGTGGTATCATAGACTTCATCAAATCCCATCCGATGCAGCACTGCCACGATCTTGCCCATGACACTTCTGCCTTTGGGAAGCCCGAAGGCATCTCCCACTGCCACACGGACAGCCGGTGCGATCTGGGCAATCACGCGGACATTAGGATCTGTCAGGGCATCCCATACCTGCTCCATATGAGTCTTGATGGAGATGGCGCCTGTGGGACAGAACACCCGGCACTGGCCGCAGTTGACACAGTTGGTTTCCGCAATCTTCTTATTAAATGCAGGCATGACCATGGCATCCGTTCCTCGAAATGCAAACCCAAGAGCTCCAATGCCCTGAATCTCCTCGCAGGCACGTACACAGTCTCCGCAGAGAATGCACTTGTTGGGATCCCGCACCAGAGACGGGGAACTTTCATCCAGAGGCCGCTGTTCTCTGGTATTCTGAAAACGTACATTGGTAATGTTCATCCGGTGTGCCAGATCCTGGAGCACGCACTCGCTGCTCTTTACACAGGTGGTGCAGTCTCTGCAGTGGGCTGCCAGAAGAAGCTCTACGATCAGCTTCCGGTATTTTTTGATTCTTCCTGTATTGGTATAGATCACCATGCCATCTCTGGGTTCTTCAGAGCAGGATGCAAACGTCTTTCCTTTGTCATCTTCTACGGTACACAGACGACAGGCTCCAAATGTGGATACCTCAGAGTGGTAACACAATGTGGGCAGGTTGATTCCCGCTTTCCGGATCACGGAAAGCACATTTCTTTCATCTGTAAATTCGACTTTTCTTCCGTCAATCGTCATCGTTCCCATATGCTTTCCCTCCTACGCTTCTACATAAATTGCATCAAACGCACAGTTGTCCTTGCAGGCACCGCACTTGATACAGATATTCGGGTCAATATGGTAACATTTCTTGATCTGGCCTGTGATGGCTCCCACCGGACAGTTTCTGGCACACTTGCTGCAGCCCTTGCAGAATTCCGGATTGATCTTATACTGGCGCAGAGCCTGGCAGGTCTTTGCCCGGCATTTCTTATCCACGATATGCTCCACATATTCATCCCGGAAAGTCTTTAAGGTACTCAAAACCGGAAGGGGTGCGCTCTTTCCAAGACCGCACAGCGCCATATTCTTTACCATTTCTGCAATTTCCTGAAGCTCATCCAGATCGGAAAGTTTTCCCTGTCCGGCAACGATCCGCTCCAAAATCTCCAGCATCCGCTTGGTACCCTCCCGGCAGGGAACGCATTTTCCACAGGATTCCCGCTGGGTAAAGCTCATGAAGAAACGGGCCACTTCCACCATACAGGTATGCTCGTCCATGACTACCAGACCACCGGACCCTACAATGGCTCCATATTTTTTCACAGAATCAAAATCCAGTCCCACATCCAGATGTTCTTCCGTCAGGCATCCGCCGGAAGGTCCTCCGATCTGAACGGCTTTGAATTTTCCGCCGTCCTTGATACCGCCGCCAATGTCATAAATGATTTCCCGCAGGGTAGTTCCCATGGGCACCTCAATCAGGCCGGTGTTCTGAATAACGCCGGTAATGGAAAAGGTCTTGGTTCCTGGGCTGCCTTCGGTTCCGATGGTGCGGAACCAGTCAGCTCCCTCCAGAACGATTCTTGGCACATTTGCAAAGGTTTCTACATTATTTAATACCGTGGGTTTCTCCCAGAGTCCTTTTTCTACGGTACGGGGCGGTTTCACACGGGGCATTCCCCGGTTTCCTTCAATGGAGGCTGTCAGGGCACTTCCTTCGCCGCAGACAAACGCTCCGGCTCCCCGGTTGATATGCATATAGAAAGAAAAGCCGCTTCCTAAGATATCCTCTCCCAAAAGTCCGTGGCTTTCCATCTCGCTGATAGCATGGCGCAGTCTGGCTACCGACAAGGGATACTCTGCACGCACGTAAATGTAGCCGTCATGGGCTGCCACTGCGTATGCTGCGATCACCATGCCCTCCAGAAGCTTGTATGGATCTCCTTCCATGACACTGCCATCCATAAATGCTCCCGGATCTCCCTCGTCTCCATTACAGACAACGTACCGGACTTTTTCCGGCTGTCTGGCTACCTGCTTCCATTTTCTTCCTGCCGGAAATCCGCCGCCGCCTCTTCCACGCAGTCCGGAACGGTCTACTTCGTCTACCACCTGCTCCGGTGTCATATCAAACAATGCTTTTGACAAAGCGGAAAATCCACCGGCCGCTATGTATTCTTCAATGGATTCTGCATCAATCTTTCCGCAATTTTCCAGAACAATTCTAGTCTGCTTTGCAATAAACGGAATATCTTCCGGTTTTGCAAAGCTTTCTTCTCCCTTGTGGTAGAAAAGCCGCTCTACCGGTTCTCCTGCCAGAACAGATTTTTCAAAAATCTCCCGGCAGTCTTCCGGCTGTACTTTCACATACTGAAAGTGAGCCGGTTCTATGCGGACTAACGGCCCCAGTTCACAGATACCCTGACATCCGGTCTTTACCACACCCAGATGAGGCACGTCTTTCTGAAACTCTACCGATACACCTTCCATGTCCCGGCACAATTCCAGGAACTGTTCGTAAATTTTCTGAGATCCGGTGGCGATACATCCAGTACCTGCACACACCAGCACTCTGCATTTGTAAGAACGGATCTCTTCCAGCTCCGCCTGACAGACTTTTTTCAGGTCTTCTCTGTTTGCAATTCTCATGCTGTGCCTCCTCTCAGCTCCTCCAACAGTGCCAGTGCCTTTTCCGGAGTCATATTGGGATGGACTTCGTCATTCACCGTCATGGTCGGTGCAAGTCCACAGGCTCCCAGACAGGACACGGTTTCCACAGTAAAAAGCATATCATCGGTGGTGTGTTTCTTTTTGCTAAGCCCAAGTTCTTTCTGCAGGGCTTCCAGAATCGGTGTGGATTTCCGCACATGACAGGCCGTTCCGTCACACACTTTAATAATGTACTTTCCCTTTGCCTCAAAGGAAAAATTCTCGTAAAAGGTCGCAACGCTGTAGGCTTTTGCTTCCGTTACCCCAATTTTTCCAGCCACATAGGTGAGCAGTTCTCCTGGAAGATACCGGTACTCTCCCTGGATATCCTGCATAATGGGAATCAGAGAACTGGGCTTTTTCCCATAGTGTTCAATGATCTCATCCGCTTTTTCATAGTAGGACTGATCTAACATTCTCATACCTCCTCCTAATAAATTGTCATATCACTCATTATAGCGGAATTTTCTCATCTGTGCAACTTATTTTTGTGCATTTTATACATTAAATTTTTATTT
>CAJMON010000068.1 GCA_905214955.1 uncultured bacterium | reverse complement strand
AGCATTTTACACCTGTTTTATGAAATTTTGCTTGGCTCTGAACAGTTACAAAATATAATTGATAAGAGACCCCCCGCTGGCACGGAAGCCAGACGGGGGGAAGGCAGTCTTTCTATTTACTTTAAGAAAAGAAAGGTCAGATGCCAAGCAGGTCACTGTAAACTTTTAAAGCACCGTCAGTATTGTGTGCAAGAACACGTTTTGCCAGTACTTTGCCGAGCTGTACACCTTCCTGGTCGAAGCTGTTTAAGTTCCATACAAAGCCCTGGAACATGATCTTGTTTTCAAAGTGGGCAAGGAGTGCACCAAGAGATTCTGGATTCAGCTGTTCACCAATGATGATGCTGGAGGGACGGCCGCCGTTGAATTTCTTATTGAGATTTTCATCGTCCTTTCCACATGCAAAAGCAACGATCTGTGCAGCTACGTTTGCACACAGTTTCTGCTGGCTGGTGGTAGCTTCGATGTCTACGTCAACGCCCAGCTGGCTCTTTTTAAAGCCGATAAACTGCAGAGGAACAATGTCAGATCCCTGATGGAGGAGCTGATAGAAGGAATGCTGTCCATTGGTACCAGGTTCGCCGAAGATCACAGGGCCGGTTGCATAGTGTACAGGTTCACCGAAACGGTTAACGGTCTTGCCATTGGACTCCATGTCGCACTGCTGTAAGTGTGCTGGGAAACGGCTCAGAGCCTGAGAGTAGGGCAGTACGGCTGTGGCAGGATAGCTCTGGACATTACGCTCATACACACCAATCAGAGCGTCCAGCATATCCGGGTTCTTCAGAAGGTCGCGGTTGGTGGCGAGGGCATCTTCTGCGGCAGCGCCATCCAGAAGTTTTGCGAATACTTCCGGACCAAATGCCAGAGACAGAATTGCGCCGCCTACTGCGGAAACAGAGGAGTAACGGCCGCCGATATAGTCATCCATGAAAATGGCGGTGAGGTAATCTTCGCTGCTGGCCAGAGGAGAGGTCTCACTGGTAACGGCCAGCATATGCTTCTTCGGGTCCAGTCCGGCGCGGGTAAGAGCATCTTTTACGAAAGCTTCGTTGGTCAGAGTCTCCAGGGTGGTTCCGGATTTTGAAACAACGATGAAGAGTGCATGAGCCAGATCAGTAGATGCTAAGACGGCTGCGGCATCATCCGGGTCTACGTTGCTGATGAATTTGGCTTCCATTTTGAAAGTGTTGTTGGCTTTTGCCCAGTTTTCCAAGGCGATGTACAGGGCGCGGGGGCCTAAATCGCTTCCGCCGATACCGATCTGGACAACAGTGGTAAATTTCTCACCGGCTTCATTGGTGATTTCACCGGCATGTACTTTGTTGGCAAAGTCGGCAGCTTTCTGCTGCTGTGCAACGTAAAATTCACGCTTGTTGACACCGTCTGCCACAACATCTTTGCCCAGCTGTCTGCGTGCAAGGTGATGGAGAACCATTCGTTTCTCACCGGTATTGATCACAGCGCCGTTGTAGAGTTCTTCGAATTTATCAATCAGTTCTGCTTCATCAGCCAGTTTGGCCAGAGCTGCCAGAACGGTCTCGTCTACTTCCTTGGAAGCATAATTGTAAGTAAGACCGGCAGCCATGGGAGTGCTGTAATTCGCAGCGCGCACAGCTCCTTTCTCACCGGACATTTCTTCAGCAATCTTTACATGATTCTTCAGACTGGAAAGCTCTTTATAAGAAGCAAGGGTATCCAGATTTTTCCATGTTGCCATAATAAAGTTCCTCCTTTAAATAACTGTGTCTGTTGTCCACAGTGTTCTATCTCCATTATACTGAAAAATTTTCGGAATTTCAACCGTGTCGTTCTTGACTTTTGAGATGGAATTTGTTATAAGACTCCACAGTGAAAGGAGAAAAAGATGAGGAAAAAAATAATGTTTCTGAAAAAAGAACCGGTACTTTTTATATCCATCGTTCTGGCAGCAGGATCTGCTTTTGTGGTTGCTCCGGACAGGGAATATTTCTCGTACATTGATTTTCGCACTCTTGGGATTTTATTCAGCCTGATGGCGATTGTAGCTGGCCTTACGGAAACAGGGCTGTTTGACCAAATGGCAGAAAAATTGTTAAACAGAGCGAAGAGTATGACTGGCATTGTAATGCTTTTGGTTTTTCTGTGTTTTTTTCTTTCCATGCTGGTTACCAATGATGTATCATTGCTTACATTTGTGCCGCTTACGATAACGGTATTGAATAAAATGGAAAAAGAGATCCGGGAAAAGTGGATGCTGAAGATCATTGTGATGCAGACAATCGCAGCAAATCTGGGAAGTATGCTGACACCGGTGGGGAACCCTCAGAATCTGTACCTGTATGGAAAATCAGAAATGGGAATTCTGGCTTTTCTGAAACTGATGTTTCCATATACCCTGCTTTCCATGCTTCTGCTGGTGATATGGATTGTTATAGAAGGCAGGAGAAAAAGAAACCTGCGTATGGAAAACGGCAATGTTTCCGAAGAGTTTGGAAACGTACAGAGCAATCCTATGGAAAAAGGAAAACTGGCAGTTTATTTAGGATTGTTTGCGGTCAGTCTTCTTACAGTTGCACATCTGCTTCCAGTATGGCTGCTTTTTGGAATGGTACTGGTGTATTTAACAGTAAAAAATCAGAAAATTCTGAAAAAGGTGGACTATTGTCTCCTGGGAACATTTGCAGCGCTGTTTATTTTTATTGGTAATCTTGGGAGAATCCCTGCATTTGCAAAATTTTTAAGCATGGCGATAGAAAAAAGAGAAATGATAACAGCTGTCCTTGCCAGCCAGGTGATGAGCAATGTTCCGGCAGCAATCCTTCTGTCCGGATTTACAGAAAATTACAAAGCGCTGATTGTAGGAACCAATATGGGAGGCCTTGGAACGCTGATCGCGTCCATGGCCAGCCTGATCAGTTTTAAATACGCTGCAAAAGAGTGCGGTGAAAAGAAAGGGGCTTACCTGGCAGAATTTACGGCAGCGAATCTGGTGTTCCTGGTAATTCTTTTGCTGCCTGCGGTTTTAATGTGTGCAGGTCAATAAAGAGAAATACGGCAGTTGAGATGACAGCGCTGACGCCATCCGAGATCGGCTCTGCGTAAAAAGAGCTTGTGGCCTGAAATACAAAGGGCAGCAGGCAGGCTGAGAGAAAGTAAAGGCTTTTCCGGAACAGGGACAACGTCAGGGCTGTGCCGGGACGCCCAAGGGCGGTGAGAGAGTCCACAAAGGTGTACTGGAACGCAAGGGGAACGATCATCATAGTGTAGACCCGGACAGTCCAGGAAGCTAAGGATACCTGGGAAGCATCCGAGGTAAAAATCCTGGAAAAAGGCACAGAAAAGATCCGGGACATCACAAACATAAAGCTGGTAAAGCAGACACATAGGATCAGTACGCAAAAGACAATGCGCCGGATGCGGTCCGGCCGTTTTGCCCCATTGTTAAAGCTGATTAAAGACTGGCAGCCACCGGTAATTCCGATCATGGGGGAAGTGATCAGCATGAGAAAGCTCTGGGCAATGGTGGCGCAGGTGATGAGAGTGTCTCCCAGCCCAGGACCTCCGTGGTACTGAAGGGCAGCGTTTAAGGCAATGAGCAGAAGGCTGTCAGTAGCCAGAATCAAAAAGGGAGAAAAGCCCAGGGAAAGAATGGAGCGAGTCAGTTTTTTTTGAGGGGCACAGGGCTTTAACAGCACGGGCATGTTTTTGCGGAACAGCACCAGAAGGACGAAGGCGCAGGAGGCCATCTGGGAAAGCACGGTGGCGATGGCAGCACCTGCAATGCCCATGTGGAACCCAAACATAAACAGCGGATCCAGGAAAATATTTAAAATAGCGCCGATTAAGGTGGTGGTCATGCCAAGGCCTGGAAATCCCTGGGCAGTGATGAAATAATTCATGCCAGTGGCCATGAGGGCAAAAAAGGTGCCAAAGGTATAGATGGTAAGATAGGTATCTGCACAGGAGAAAGTGTCCACACTGGCGCCAAACCACCACAGAAGCTGGTTTTTGAAAAGCAGGGCAAGGATTGTCAGGACTGCGGAAAATCCAACAAGCAGAGTAAAGCAGGAGCCCAAGATCTGCTTTGCCTGCTCTTTGTTTTTCTGCCCAAGGCGCAGGGAAAATAAAATAGAACCTCCGATGCCGATCAGTGTGCCAAAGGAAGAAAGCAGTGTGACAATGGGAGCGCACACGCCTGCTCCGGCCAGGGCAGTTTTGCCAATGTCCGGAAGATTGCCAATGTAGATCCGGTCTGCAATGCTGTAAAAAACATTGACAAACTGCGCGATCATAAAGGGAATGGAAACCCGCAGAACCAGAGAAGAAATCTTGTCTTTTCCGAAATCGTTGATGTGTTTTTCTTTGTGCATGGGAAACCTCTTAAAATATAGAAAAAGTAACGTCCAAGCGTCCGGCTTTCTATTATACGCCGGAAGAAAAAGAATTTCAATGGAGGTTATCGCCCTGCTTACTCATGCGGTCCAGCCTGTCTGATATCCATGAATTCGCTATGCAGGCATGACTCTTTCCTGGCTGCCGTCCAGGACTTTCATAGTAAACTGGACTGGTTAAATGAAACGAAAATGGCTATTTAACACACGACAGTTTGGCGCTATAATACATCCAGCATGAAATATAAAAGAGCTGGAGATGGAAAAATTATGAAACAGATGAACGCAAAACAGATCACACTTGCGGCACTTGCTATGGCACTGGTATGTGTTTCCACCATGATGATTCAGATCCCGATTCCTTTGGGCTACATGCACCTTGGAAACTGTTGTATCCTGCTGTTCGGAGTCTTTTTCAGTAAAACAATCGGCACCCTGGCAGGGGGCGTTGGCTCCTGCATGGCAGACTTATTAAGCGGTTATCCTCAGTGGATTTTGCCTACCTTAATCATCAAAGGCATTATGGGATATGCCATTGCAGCGATTTCCAAAGACAAAGACGGACAGGTAAAAATGGCATCCTGGCGTACCTTAGCAGCTTCTGCTGCAGGAATCATCATTATGATTGTGGGTTACACCGTGGCAGGCATCTTCCTGTATGGAAGCGTGGCTTCCGGACTGGCACAAATCCCGGGGCTGACTATGGAAGGTGTCATCGGAATGATCCTGTTTTATATCATTGGCTTTGCTTTTGAGGCTGCAAAGCTGCCAAGACTGTTTCAGAGAAATGCATGAGAAAGGATTTTTTGAATGTCTCAGAAATCAGAACATAATCATCAGAAAAAAATTGCACTGATCAATGATTTCACAGGGTTTGGGCGCTGCTCGATAGCAGTCGCCCTTCCTGTGATTTCTATGATGAAAATTCAGTGCTGTCCTCTTCCTACTTCGGTATTTTCCAATCATACAGGATTTCCAAGTTTCTTTTTTGACGACTATACCGAAAAAATGGAACCGTACATTGCGCAGTGGAAAAAACTGGGACTGGAATTTAACGGCATCTGCTCCGGCTTTTTAGGCTCCAAAGAACAGATCCGCATTGTTGCAGAATTTTTCCGGGATTTTGGCACCGAGCAGACCCTGATTATTGTGGACCCGGTGATGGGAGACTACGGAAAGCCCTATTCTACCTATACTCCGGAAATGTGCGAGGAGATGAAAAAGCTGGTCTCCTATGCGGACATTCTGACACCCAATGTGACAGAAGCCTGTATTCTCACGGATACACCCTACCGGGAAGATTTCCATATGAAGGATTACAGACGCATGGCAGAGCAGTTAAGCGAAAAAGGTCCGAAAAAGATTGTTATTACCGGCATTATGCAGGGAGAGTTTGTTGCCAATTACTGCTATGAAAAGGACGAAGAGCCAAAAGTCCAGCGCTCCCACAAAGTAGGCACCCAGCGCTCTGGCACGGGAGACATTTTTACAGCCATCATTGCGGCAGATGCTGTGAATGGAGTGCCTTTCCCACAGTCCGTGAAAAAGGCGTCCCACTTTATCAAGAAATGCATTGAACGCTCTGTGGAGCTTGAGATTCCTCTGACAGACGGGGTGTGTTTTGAAGAAGTCCTGTACACTTTGAAAGCGTAAATGACCACCAGACAGCATATCTGTTGGAAAAGTAAGAAGAAAGAATGGTGAATGAAACATGAAAAAAGCAATGACGATTTTATATGAAGTACACGGAAATCTGTATGTGAATCTGACAAACAAATGTCCATGCGCCTGTACTTTCTGTCTGCGTCAGACAAGAGACCATATGGAGGAATCTGACAGCCTGTGGCTGGAGCATGATGTGACAGAAGAAGAACTTCTAGAAGCGCTGAAAAATACAGATCCTGGCCACTACAGCGAGGTGGTTTTCTGCGGATTTGGAGAGCCCACAGAGAACCTTGGCGTGCTTCTTGCAGGGGCAGCTTACATCAAAGAGCACTGGCATCTGCCGGTGCGCATCAACACCAACGGCCTTGGAAGCCTGGTAAACGGAACCGATATTGCGCCGAAGCTTGCAGGACTTGTGGATACCGTGTCCATCAGCCTGAATACCCCCAATGCGGAAGAGTACCACAGACTGGTGCGCAGCCGTTTCGGAGAAAAATCCTTTGATGCCATGCTGGATTTTGCAAGAGAATGTACCCAATATGTCCCCCATGTGGTGATGACCACCGTAGACACTACGATCACGAAAGAAGAAGAGGAACAGTGCCGGAAGATCTGTAAAGATCTGGGAGTTACCTACCGCGTTCGTCCCTGGGAAGATTAAGAAAAACCTCCTTGCCCTCTGTCAGTATGTCCGCTATAATGGAAAGACAGATGGCAGGAGGTTTTTCTTATGATAGATCAGACAGACGGCAGAGCGTATCTAAGCTATGTGCTGGAAAAGATAGAATCCCGGCTTGCGTCCATTGATGAATCTCTGGTAAAAGGCCAGAAAGAAATCGAGGACATGCATGATTATTACTGGGAAAATTATACAGAGATGGATGAATACGGCTATGAAAACTATGACAATCAGCAGGCACTGCTGCATCAGATCAATGCCAATGAAGAGCAGAGAAAGCTGCGTCACCGTTTCCGGAAAATGCTGGATTCGCCGTTTTTCGGAAGAGTGGATTTCTGCTATGAGGGAGATAAGGAGCCAGAAATCTTTTACATTGGAATCGGCAATTTTGCGGAGCGTTCCGGGGCACTGCCCCTGATCTACGACTGGCGTTCTCCGGTAAGCAGTCTGTTTTACGATTATGACAAAGGGCAGGCTTCTTATGAGGCACCCATGGGCACTCTGTCCGGAGAAATCTGTGCCAAGTGGCAGTACAAGATCCGGGATGGGGAAATGGTCTATGGATTTGAGAGCGATGTGAAGATTGATGATGAGATTTTAAAGGCAGAGCTGGGAGCTAACGGAGAAGTCCAGTTGAAAAACATCATCCGGACCATCCAGAAAGAGCAGAATGCCATTATCCGGAATACCAAAGATAAGGTTCTGGTGATTCAGGGAGCGGCAGGATCCGGGAAAACATCTGTGGCGCTTCACAGAATTGCCTATCTGTTGTATCACGACCGTCAAAACCTGAAATCTTCCAACATTCTGATTCTTTCTCCAAACGGTGTCTTTTCAGACTATATTTCCCATATTCTGCCGGAGCTTGGGGAAGAAAATATCCAGGAAATGAGCTTCGACCTGTTTGCCTACCGAAAACTGCAGGGTATTGTGGCAGACTGTGAGGATCGGTGCGACCAGATGGAGCGGATGCTTTCTTTTACAGAAGAAGATCCACTGTGGAAGGTGAAGGAATCCAAGGCTTTTCTGGATCAGATGGAAGGCTTTGTGCTGGAGCTGGAAGATGAACTGATGAATTTTAAAGACATGAATTATAAGAATGTCAGCTGGTCTTCCAAGGAGATCTGGCGCCTGTTTTATGAAAAACTTGGGGAGATTCCCCTGCTTTCCCGAATGGACAGCGTGGCAGAGAGCTTTATTGATGAAGTGGAGACTGTCAGAAACAAGGATCTTTCCCCGGAAGAAAAGGAGGAATTAAAATTCCGTTTCCGGATGATGTATGAGACCACGGATCTGTATGTGCTGTACAACCGGTATTTAAAACAGAACGGTTATCCATTGCTTCCAGATGTTCCACCGGAGCAGCGGTGCCTGAAATACGAAGATGTGTATCCCATGCTGTATCTGAAATACCGCCTTTACCGTCAGCAGGAGCGCAGCGGGATCCGTCATGTGGTGGTAGATGAAATGCAGGACTATTCCGTGCTCCAGTACCGAATCCTGCGTCAGATGTTTTCCTGCAGGATGACCATTTTGGGAGACCGGGCGCAGACCATGGATGAAGAACCCAGAGATGTTTTAAAATTTCTTCCGAAAATTTTCGGCAGGGACATCCGGAAAATTGTGATGAAAAAGAGCTACCGCAATACGGTGGAAATTTCAGAATATGCCAATGCACTGGGAAATATCCGGGATATCGAAGTGTACCAGCGCCACGGAAAACCGGTGGAAGAAACAGAAGTTCCTGACTGGAAGGAAGCGCTGGATCAGGCACTGCAGAATCTGAACATTGGGTCAGGCCAGTATGAGACGGCAGCTGTGATCTTTGCCAGTGCCAAAGAGGCAGAACAGGGATATGATTACCTGAAAGAGCGGATGGAAGCCATTGGTATGGAGACCGAAAACGTACTTTCTCTTCTGCACAAAGAAAGTGTCAGTTTCCAGAAGGGCCTGACGGTGACCACGTTTTATCTGGCAAAAGGACTGGAGTTTGATCAGGTATTTGCAGTATTTCAGAAGAATGACCGGCGGCCGCTCCTTAGCCAGGCAAGGTACATTGCGGCCACCAGAGCGCTCCACGAGCTATTTGTGTATGAAATAACAAAATGAGATACTGTAAAAGAATTGAAAGCGGACAGGGAAACGCTGTTTATCCAGTCTAAATGCGGCATTGTTCCAGGAGTGATGTTTGACAGTTCCAAAGAGCATATTCTGGAAGCGGTGGACGGCATTTTGAAACGTCTGGATGTGGAATATCTGGATTCCCTGCTGATCTACCGGCCGGATCTTCTGGTAGAGCCGGAAGAAGTGGCGGAAGCTTTTGATAAACTGGAAACATCCGGAAAAGTGCGGTATTTCGGCGTTTCCAACGAAAATCCCATGGAGATGGAGCTTCTGAAAAAATATGTGAAACAGCCGCTGTGTGCCAACCAGCTCCAGTTTGGCCTGGTACATACGGGAATGCTGAACCAGCAGCTGGAAGTCAATATGACTACGCCGGGAGCTTTTGACAGGGACGGCAGCCTGATGGATTACTGCAGACTTCATGATATCACCATCCAGGCATGGTCTCCTTTCCGTTCCCTTGACCAGCGCCGTTCTTTTATAGGAAATGAGACCTATCCGGAGATCAATGCAAAGCTGGAAGAGCTGGCAGAAAAATACGGGGAAACGCCCATGACCATTGCGGCTGCCTGGATTTTACGCCATCCGGCAGATATCCAGATCCTTTCTGGAAGCATGAAAGCAGAACGGTTAAAAGAGGTATGCCGGGCATGTGAAATACGCCTGACAAAAGAAGAATGGTACGGGCTGTATCTGGCAGCCGGAAACATTCTTCCATAAAAAGTAAATGGAAACAGACATGAGAGGAGAAGAAGAATGGAAAAAGAAAAAGCAGTTGTGTATTTTACAGATTTTCGATGCAAGGTAGGAACCAGCCAGTTAGACAAGCTGCGGAAACTGTGTATTGCGGCGGGTATCAAAAACATTGATATGGATGGAAAATTTGTCGCCATTAAAATGCATTTTGGAGAGCTTGGAAACCTGGCATTTCTGCGCCCCAATTATGCAAAAACGGTTGCAGACCTGTGCAAGGAATTGGGAGGAATGCCATTTTTAACAGACTGCAATACTTTGTATGCTGGCAGCCGGAAAAATGCACTGGAACACATGGACTGTGCGAATCTTAATGGATTTAACACGGTGACCACAGGCTGTCAGATCATTATCGGAGACGGACTTCGTGGAACGGATGATGTGGAAGTGCCGGTAGTCAACGGAGAATACTGCAAAACAGCGAAAATTGGACGCGCAGTGATGGATGCGGATATTTTTATCAGTCTGACTCATTTTAAAGGCCATGAAGCAACCGGTTTTGGCGGAGCCATCAAAAATATCGGTATGGGATGCGGAAGCCGTGCAGGAAAAATGGATCAGCACAAGAGCGGAAAGCCTGCCATCCGGGAAGAACGGTGCCGTGGCTGCGGCCGCTGTGCCCATGAGTGCGGCAGTGATGCCATCACTTATCTGGAGAAAAAAGCAGTGATTGATTACGACAAGTGCAAAGGCTGCGGCCGTTGTATCGGAGCCTGCAATTTCGATGCAGTCTACAATCCAAATGACAGTGCAAACGAACTTCTGGACCGGAAAATGGCAGAATATGCACAGGCAGTCTGTCATGGAAGACCCTGTTTCCATATTTCACTGGTACAGGATATCAGCCCGAACTGTGACTGCCACGGAGAAAACGATGCCCCGATTCTTCCAGATGTGGGAATGTTTGCCAGTTTTGATCCCATTGCGCTGGATCAGGCCTGTGCGGATGCCTGTCTGGAAGCAGTGCCTATTGCAAACAGCCAGTTAGGAGAACATCTGGCGCGTCCGGACTGGAAATGTTACCATGACCATTTTAAGGACTCCAATCCCAATATTGAATGGCAGGCCACTCTGGACCAGGGAGAAAAAATCGGTCTGGGAACCAGAGATTATATTTTAAAGAGAGTATAACGAAAACCAGAGAGAGTTTATGGAACCTTACTATTACAACCAGATGAGCAAACTTCAGCGTACAGCCTACCATGGAATGCTGACAGGATTTCAGAACCTGTCGCCAGAGTTTTTGGTGCCGGCACTGGAGAGAGCAGAACTTTCCGATATTTTTTTAAAACTCAGGCTGGACCACCCGGAAATTTTCTGGGTGTCCGGCTTCAAAATGCGCTGGTACAAGGATTCTGGCAACATCATCATCCTGCCAGAATACCTGTTTGAAAAAGGAAAAATCAAGGAACATCAGAAAGCGCTTACGGCACGGATCGAAAAACTGGTACGCCCTGCGAAGAGTCTTTCTGAATGGGAAAAAGAAAAATATGTGCATGACTTTATCTGTGAAAACGTCCGGTATGACAAGTTAAAGAAAGCCTATTCCCATGAGATCATCGGGCCTCTTGGGCAGGGAGTGGGAGTCTGTGAAGGGATTGCCAAGGCAGTGAAGGTGCTTTTGGATGCCCTGGGAGTGTGGTGCATCGTTGTGATCTGCGGAAACAATCCGGAAAAAGGCATCCGCTACCGGCATACCTGGAATGTGGTCAAAATCGGGAAAACGTATTATCATCTGGATGTTACCTTTGACAATACCCTTGGAAAAGAACAGGAAGAGGCAGAATACCGGTATGATTATTTTAATCTGGATGACAAAAAGGTTTTCCGGGATCACGAACCTCTTCTGGCATCTGCACCGGTTTGTGGGGATGGAGATCATTTTTATTACAGAGAAAAAAAGCTTTCGTTTACCAAACTGGAAGAAGTTTCCAAACGGGCGCTTCAGGCTGCAAAAAAGAAGAAGCCCCTGGTATTTCACTGGAGAGGCGGCAGTCTGAATAGAGAAACCGGAAAGGAAATTCTAAGGCTTCTTTCAGAGGCAGGAAAAGAAAAACAGCGCAGCGTACGGGTAGGAATCAACGTATCCCAGGCGGTGTTTCAGGCAATATATACAGAGGAATTCACAGTGGAAAATATGAAGGAATCTGTGGTTTTCGAACAGGCAAATGAGGGAGAAACGGATTGACTCTCGCTTTGATTTTAGTATACTTAGGTTAAGAAACAAAATCAGACAGATTATAGAGTAAAAAGGCAGTAAAGGATGAGCAGTGTGGAAAAGGAAACTGAGTACAGAAAACGAATATTGATCGTAGATGATTCTCCGATGAACAGAGAGATTTTACGGGGAATGTTAGAAGAGCGCTACGATATCTGCGAAGCAGAAAACGGACAGGAAGCCATGCAGATTCTGGAAGAAGAAAGAGAAAGCTTCTGTCTGGTGCTTCTTGACCTGCATATGCCGGTAATGAACGGAGATCAGCTTCTTTTTCTTATGAGAGAGCAGGGATGGCTGGACAGACTGCCGGTGATTGCGATTTCAGCGGAAAATTCCCCGGAAGCGATTCAGCAGATGTATGAGCTGGGAGCAGCTGATTATTTTACGCGCCCGTTTGACAGGAATGTCGTGCTGTGCCGGGTAGAAAATACAGTAGAGCTCTATGAAAAAATTTCCAGTAATTTAAGAGATGTTGTGGATATGCTTTCCGCTATTTTTTACCGGATTCTGAAAATAGATCTGACAGAAGATACCTACCAGACGATCCGGGATGGAAAAGGAAATAGACAGAAACAGCTGCGGGAGATCCCAAGTATTTCCAGACGGATGGAGGAAGTGGCCAGAAGAGGTTACATTCATGAGGAAGATAAAGAGTCTTATCGGAGGTTTTGCAAACTGAAGAACCTGCGTGCCAGGTTTGCGGGAGGTGCTCATTATATCAGTCATCAGTACCGCTGCATTGTAGAAGGAGAATTCCGCTGGGTATCCATGGAACTTCTGCGCAGCAGTGAGTATCGGCAGGAGCATCAGGTGGTGATGATGTATGTACGGGATATCAATGACAATCACCTCAAAAATATGGATGCGGCTTTGAAGTACAGCAAGGATTCAGACGGAGTAGCGACACTGGATGTGACAGGAGATCTGTGTACCGGAAGCACCGGAAAAATGAAAATGTTCCAACTTAAGGAACAGACTCGGAGCCTGAAGAACTATGTGCAACAGCTCAGTGAAAAGATTCCGGAAAAACCAAAAAGGGAAGAATTTAGTAGAATTTTTTCAAGGCAGCATCTTTTAGAGTGCTTTGAACTTGGCCAGATGGTAGTGACCATGGAGTGTGTGATCTATTCTTCTGAGAAAAAGCAGTGCCGTCTGTTCCGCACGACAGCAGAGATGATATGGAACTCTTTCAGCGAAAAGGTAGAAGCGACACTGTATTTTAATGACGTGACGGAAGTTTATCTGGAGGAACGGATCCCTCAGCTGATATATCAGAAAAAATACGAAAACATTGCTGTGGTGGATCTGATAAATAAAAAAATTGCCATTTCAGATTCTGCATCAGAAAATATTGCAGACTGCATTCGGCATGAATATGACTATTTGACCTATGTAAAACATGTCATGAACACTTCAGTTCCCAAAGAGGAATGGGAAACTTTTCAGAAAACTACAGATTTGAACATTTTGCAGAAAGAACTGCAGGAACGGGAACGCTATACGTTTTCTTTTCAGCGGATCTGTGCAGATGGGGAGAAGCGTCTGAAAAATTATACCTGCATGTATCTGAATAAGAGACTTGGAATTGTTGTGGGATATTCTGAAGACATTACAGAAATGTCCGGAAAAGATGTGCTGACAGGAGGCTTTAACCGTCAGGGATTTATCACAAAGGCAGAAAAAATCCTGAAAAACTGTCCGGATAAGACCGAGTATGCAATTCTGTTTTTTAATATCAAAAATTTTAAGGCAGTAAACGAACTGTTTGGAATAGAAAACGGAGATTATATTTTGAAGAAAACTTATGACATGCTGGCGCATTCCAAGCTGTATCCGCTGTTGACAGCCAGAGTGGAAGCGGATCATTTTGCCTGCCTGATTCGGAAAAAGGATCTGGATTATGAAGTACTGACTGACATGAGTGAAAAGCGTTTTTTCAAGGATGGAAAGAGTATGAGCCTTTCTGGAAAATGCGGAATCTTCTTCGTAGAAGAAAAGCCTATGCGAGTTTCCGGGATGCTGAACCGTGCGAGACTGGCAAAACGTTATATTACGGATGAGTATGTCAAACCTTACATGATCTACAATGATTCTATGCAGAGTGCTTATGTAGACAAGGCTAAGATCTCCGGTGAGCTGGAAAAAGGAATCCAGGACGGCCATCTGAAAGTCTATTATCAGCCTATTGTGGATGCACAGACAGAAAAGATTGTTTCTGCAGAGGCACTGATCAGGTGGGAGCATCCCCAAAAAGGATTTTTAAGACCGGATATTTTTATTCCGGCGCTGGAAGAAAACGGACATATTTCCGAGCTGGATCTGCATGTGGCCAGACATGTACGGGAGTTTCGAAAGAACCGGAGAGCGGCAGGGAAGACAGTGGTTCCTATTTCAGTGAATCTTTCCTGGATGGATTTTTATGATGAAAAGATTATGGAATGGATCCAGAAAGAGCTTTCGAAGAATGAAAATCAGGATGAAGGAGAGCGCTTTGAAATCACAGAAACTTCCTATGCGGCTATGGGAGAAGACCGCTATAAAGTGCTGGAAACCATACGCCAGGCAGGTGCCCGGATCCTTCTGGATGATTTCGGAACAGGCTATTCTTCTTTCGGAATGCTCCAGAATTACGATTTTGATATTCTGAAAATCGACATGAGCTTTGTACGCCAGATTGGAAAGAACAAAAAGACGGACAGCATTCTGCATTCCATCATCCATATGGCACACAGCATTGGATTAAAGCTTGTGGCAGAAGGCGCGGAGAGCAAAGAGCAGGTGGGCTTCCTGCGGGAACACCGGTGTGATTACATTCAGGGTTATTATTTCTACAAACCTCTGCCGGAGACGGAGTTTGAGGAAGTGTTAGATGAGATGGAAGCCTAGAAAAGATGCAGTGCCCAGTGTTTCCATTCGTATGGCCATGGCAGTGGTGGGAGTTCTGCCCATTGTTCTGTTGTATCCGTTTATTCAGAGCAATTTCGTGAAAGAAATTACCCTTGGAGGTGTAAAGGGCTGAAAAATTCCGGAAAAAGCACCTGAAGCCAGAGAGCAGCGTATATTGGTAAGAAAAGAGAACGTGGAGAGCTGTATGGCTGAAGCGAATAGCCAGAAACTGGAAAACCTGCTGAATCTTGCGCTGGAAGCATCGCCTGAGGAGCGGCGGGATTCTCCGAACCTGGAGACAGGTTACCAGCCGGAGGACGACACCTGGGATTTGATCATCCGTTACAATGGAAATCTGGAAAATGAATGGGTGATGACACCGTTGTATGGCCAGTATGCCATTGTGCAGGTGAAAGAAAGTGAAATCAAAGCGCTGGCGTCCAGACCGGAAATTGAATACATCGAAAAACCAAAGAGGCTGTTTTTCTCTGTGAATCAGGGAAAAGCAGTCTCTTGTGTCAGTGCAGTAAGAGAAGTGCCATATGGGCTTTCAGGGAAAGGAATTCTGGTGGCGGTGATTGATTCCGGGGTGGATTATACCCACCCGGATTTTCGAAATCCGGACGGAACCACCCGGATTCTGGCATACTGGGACCAGACAGTGGAAGGCCGCCCGCCTGTGGGTTACCGTATTGGAACGGAATTTACGGAAGAGGAATTGAATGAGCTTTTGGGGGAAGGACAACAGAGTGGAGAATTTCGGCGGAAGCCGTCCAGAGATGTTTCCGGACATGGTACCCAGGTGCTTGGAATCGCTGCGGGAAATGGAAAGGCATCCGGAGGCGTCTACCAGGGAATGGCGCCAAAGAGCCCCATTCTGGTGGTAAAGCTTGGAACACCGAGACCGGATGGCTTTCCAAGAACCACAGAGCTGATGCAGGCGGTAGATTATACAGTGAAAAAATCCCTGGAGTGGGGAATTCCGGCAGCCATAAATTTGAGCTTTGGAAACAATTATGGGGCACATAATGGAACGTCTCTTCTGGAAACCTATCTGGATGATGTGGCTGGTCTGGGAAGGATTTCCATTGTGGCAGGAACAGGAAATGAAGGAAATACAGCCAGCCATACTGCGGGATTTTTAAGGGAAAATCAGACAGAAGAAATCGAATTCAGTATTGGAGCCTATGAAACTAGTCTCAACATTCAGATGTGGAAAGCTTATGAAGATCAGTTTGCTATAGAATTGCTTTCTCCGGGGGGAGAAAGTCTTGGCGTATTGTCATCCAATCCCGGTGCTCAGAGGCTTCAAAACGGCGGAACAGAAATCCTTGTGTACTACGGGGAGCCATCACCTTACAGTACATCTCAGGAAATTTATCTGGAATTTCTGCCTGCAGGGGAATATCTGGATGAGGGGCTTTGGAAGATACGCCTAGTTCCGGAAAAACTGGTGACAGGTGTGTATGACCTGTGGCTTCCAGGAGGAAAATCTCAGAATCCCCAGACTCGTTTTTACCGTCCTGTGCCGGAAAAAACTCTGACCATTCCCTCCACCGCCCGAAAACTCATTGCAGCAGGTGCCTACGATTCCAGGCGTATGTCCTATGCGCCGTTTTCCGGAAGAGGCAGCATTCTTTCTAAAGAACACTCTACGTGCATCCGCCCGGACCTTGTGGCACCGGGAGTGGGGATCACCACCACGGATGTGGGCGGCGGCTACCGCAGCGTGACTGGCACGTCCTTTGCAGCCCCCTTTGTCACCGGAGCTGCTGCGCTTCTCATGGAGTGGGGCATTGTGCAGGGCCATGACCAATATCTATATGGCGAAAAAGTAAAAGCGTATCTCCGAAAAGGCGCCAGGAAACTGCCAGGGTTTACCATGTGGCCCAATGAGCAGGTGGGATACGGGGCTTTATGTACAGCCCAAAGTCTCCCTCATATGTGAAAGCTAAATGTATTCATCCCGGAATCAATATACATGCACAATACCCCGGATGCGGCTGAAAGCAAT
>CAJMON010000067.1 GCA_905214955.1 uncultured bacterium | reverse complement strand
GTGAGGGTCTACATTATCTCGATGTGAGTATATTTAATCACATTTTGAGTGGCAGCGAAGCAATGAAAAAAGTACAAAACTGGATCCTGATTCTGCTGTTTGTGGGCGTGATCTTTGGATTTACAGGATGGACCCTGGTCAGCGGGAAAAAAGATTTTTCGGAAAGAGAAAACCGGGCGCTGGCACAGATGCCATCTCCAAGTTTCAAAACCGTGTTTGACGGAAGTTTTGAGAAAGATTATGAAAGTTATTTAAGCGATCAGTTTGTAGAAAGGGATACCTGGATCGGTTTGAAAACGGATACAGAACGTGCCCTGGGAAAGCAGGAAATCAACGGAGTTTATTTTGCAGAGGATGGCTATCTTATTGAAGCCCACGAAGGCAGTTTTACCAGCGCCCAGGCATCGGCGAATATTACGCTGCTGCAGTCTTTTCTGGAAAAATACCAGGAACAGTTTTCTGGAAATCATCTGTCTGTGATGATTGTTCCAAATGCAGTGGACATTCTAGACTATAAACTTCCGTTTTATGCGCCGGATGCAGGAGAAGAAGAGTATCTTTCCAGAATAAAGGAAATTGTACCGGAAGGTGCGTGGTTTGATGCCGGAAGAGTGCTGCGCAGACATCCGGATCAGCAGATGTTCTATAAAACAGACCATCACTGGACTACCCTTGGAGCTTATTATGTATATCAGGCCTGGGCAAAAAGCAGGGGATTGTCTCCGCTTTCTTTAAGTGCTTATACCAGAGATGCCATGACCACTGCATTCCGGGGAACCATAGAATCCAAGGTGGGAGGAAAGACAGATGCAGATGCGATTGAGCGCTTTGTACCTAAAGAAGAGCCTCAGAATTATGCATATCAGCTGATTTACAATCAGGGAAGTGAGACATCGGACGATCTGTATCACACCGAAGTGCTGGATACAAAAGATAAGTACGCAGTCTTTTTTGGAGGAAACCAGCCGGTGATTCAGGCAAAGGTGGAAAATAGCAGCAGCCGGAAGCTGTTGATTATCAAAGATTCTTATGCCAACTGCTTTGCTCCCTTTGCGTTCCATGAATTTTCCCAGGTAGACATGGTGGATATCCGGTATTTCAACAGCAGCCTGGAAAAATTTATTCAAAACGGTGACTATACGGACCTACTGTTCCTCTATAATGCCTCCGGATTTGCGGAGGACACTAGTTTGATGAAACTTTTGAACTAAAAAATGCGGCGGCCGCCTTTCTAAGCGGTGCGCCGCGTTTTTATACAGAACATTATCCCATAAGAACGGTTACTTCACAGGTTTCTTTTCCTTTTGCAGGAGGAATTACATTTCCGGAAACGCTCTGGCCATCTACGATCATTTCTTTGATACCTTTCTGTACGTGATCCGGATTCTTTACAGTGATATGGTATGTTACGCCGCGGTAGAGACGGCTGACTTCAAATCCGTCAAATTCTGCCGGCACGCAGGGGTCTACGCTAAGGCCGGTGAGGGTCGGCGCAATGCCTAAAATATACTGGGAAGCATTGACAAAGGTCCAGGCGGCGGTTCCGGTCAGCCAGCTGTTCTTGGCCTCACCGAAGTTTTTGGCGTCTTTTCCGGCAACCATCTGAGAGTACACATAAGGCTCTGTCCGGTGGATTTCACTGATATCTTCAATATAAGCGGGACAGATCTTCCGGTAAGCTTCAAAGGCACGCTTTCCGTGTCCCACAACGGTTTCAGCGATAGAGATCCAGGGGTTGTTGTGGCAGAAGATACCGGCATTCTCCTTGTATCCAGGCGGATAAGAGGAAACTTCACCAAGGTTGGTATGGTAGGTTTGGTAAGCGGGCTGCAGAAGGACAACGCCGTATTTGGTATCCAGGCGTTCTTCTACGGAAGCCAGGGCTTTTTCTGCCAGGCCTTCTTTCACACCGATACCTGCCAGCACACAGAAGCCCTGAGGCTCAATGTAGATCTGGCCTTCCTGGCATTCTTTGGAACCAATTTTGTCGCCGAAAGCATCATAGGCACGTAAGAACCATTCTCCGTCCCAGCCGTCCTTTAAAACCGCATCGTACATATCAGAAACAGCGTTTCTTGCTCTGGAAGCGTCTTCAGCTTTACCGGAAAGATCGCACAGATCCGCATATTCCTGGCCGTATTTCACAAACATGGCAGCGATGAAAATAGATTCCGGCTTGTCACTTTCGAAGTTTGCACAGGTCTGGAAAGATTCGCCTGGAGTCTCAGAGAAGCAGTTTAAGTTCAGACAGTCATTCCAGTCTGCGCGTCCGATGAGAGGCAGCTTGTGGGGGCCTAAGTGGGAGAGGGTAAACTGGAAAGAGCGGCGCAGGTGTTCCATAAGGGGCTGTGCCTTGGATTCATCGTTGTCAAAAGGAACCGATTCTTCCAGAATGGTGGTGTCGCCAGTTTCTTTGATATAAGCGCTGGTGGCGGCAATGAGCCACAGCGGGTCATCGTTGAATCCGCTTCCGATATCCATATTTCCTTTCTTGGTTAGAGGCTGGTACTGGTGATAAGCACTGCCATCCTCAAACTGGGTAGCTGCAATATCTAGGATACGCTCTCTTGCCTTGTCTGGAATCAGATGAAGGAAGCCAAGCAGATCCTGGCAGGAATCCCGAAATCCCATGCCCCGGCCGATACCGGATTCATAGTAGGAAGCAGAACGGGACATGTTGAAGGTCACCATGCACTGGTACTGATGCCAGATATTAACCATGCGGTCTAACTTTTCCTCTGGAGTATGGACGGTAAATCTGGAAAGAAGGTCATTCCAGTAAGCTTTCAGGGTCTCTAAAGCAGCGTCTACCTGGGAAACGTCTGCATACCGGGCGATCATAGCTTCGGCAGGGGCTTTGCGCACCACGTGGGGCGCATCCCATTTCTGATCCACCGGATTTTCCACATAACCAAGGACAAATATCAGAGAACGGGATTCACCGGGGGCCAGGGTAAGGCGGATGTGGTGGGATGCAATGGGAGCCCAGCCGCTGGCAACGGAATTGCCGGATTTTTCAGAGAGAACCACAGCAGGGGTATCCGCACCCTGGTAAGCGCCAAGGAAGGTATCACGGTCGGTATCAAAACCGTCAATAGGGGCATTTACGTGATAAATGGCGTAATGGTTTCTGCGTTCCCGGTATTCTGTTTTATGATAAATAGTAGAACCATGAATTTCTACTTCGCCGATGCTTAAATTTCGCTGGAAGTTGGTCATGTCATCCATGGCATTCCACAGACAGAACTCCACATAGGAAAAAAGAGAAAAAGTCTTGGGAGCATCGGTGGTGTTGGTAAGGGTCAGCTTGGTGACTTCACAGGTATCTTTTAAGGGAACAAAGACCACTGCCTGGGCATTTAACCCATTTTTGGAAGATTCAAAAATACTGTAGCCAAGGCCGTGGCGGCAGGTATAGGAATCCAGCGGCGTTCTGGTGGGCTGCCAGGCAGGGTTCCAGACAGTACCGCCTTCATTGATATAGAAGTAATGGCCGTTGCTGTCATAAGGAACGTTGTTGTAGCGGTAGCGGGTCAGGCGGAGAAGCTTTGCATCCTTATAAAAACTGTAGCCGCCGCAGGTATTGGAGATCAGGGAAAAGAAGTTTTCACAGCCCAGGTAGTTGATCCATGGAAGAGGAGTCTGGGGAGTGGTAATGACATATTCTTTGCGAATATCATCAAAATGTCCAAATTTCATATAAAATATCTCCTTTTTCTGTAATTATTTGCGAAAACGTTTAAGAAGCAATACCGACCATCCGGGCTTCCTTGGTTTCTATAGAAAGTATACGGCAAAAATACGGTAAATTCAACGGATATTTGAAAAAATAAGGGGATTCTATTAAATGGACGAAAATAAGTAAACGTATTCGTTGTAAATATGAACATAATAGACAAAATACGACATTACAGAAGCACTTTGCACAGAACCCAAAAGCCAAAACTATTAAAAACGACGAAAACAGAAAAATAATCAAAATTATATTTGACAAAATGACGAGTGTGATGTATATTGAAATTACGAAAACGATTAAGTGAAAAAGAGAGAAGACCAGACGAGATGAATACGAAAAAAAAGAGAAGAGGTGAGAAATGAATGGTATCCCTGAAAGATATTGCAGCAACCTGCGGAGTATCCACGGCAACGGTAAGCAAGGCATTAAATGACCTGCCGGATATCAGCCAGGAGCGCAAAGAGCTTATCAGGGAAAAGGCGAAAGAGATGGGATACCTCCCGAACTTGGCGGCAAGAGCATTGAAGACGAACCACAGTTACAACATCGGGATCCTTTTTGCAGATGATAAGAACAGCGGGCTGACACATCCACATTTTTCCAGAGTTCTGGAAGCAGTGAAGGCAGAAGCAGAACACAGGGGCTATGATGTGACATTTATCAATCACGGTCTTGGAAAAAGAAAGATGTCTTATCTGGAACACTGCAGATATCGGGGCGTGGACGGAGTCGTGATTGCCTGCATTGATTTTAACAATCCGGAGGTATCAGAGCTGGTAGAAAGCACCATTCCTACCGTGACCATTGACCACGTGTTCAATAGCACAGCAGCCATTGTTTCCAACAATGCAGACGGAATGCAGCAGCTGATGGAGTACATTCTTTCAAAAGGACACAGGCAGATTGCTTACATCCATGGAAAAGATTCTGCGGTAACCAGAGAACGTCTGGTGAGCTTTTACAGAACTTTAGAAGAGCATGGAATTGAAGTCCCCGACGAATATGTGCGGGAAGGAGTGTACAACGATCCGAAAGCAGCAGCGGAGGAGACAAAAGAATTGCTGAAGCTGAAAAAAACGCCCACCTGTATTCTCTATCCGGATGATTACGCTGCATTCGGCGGGATCTCAGCGATCCGGGAAACAGGAATGTCGGTACCGGATGACATTTCCATAGCAGGATTTGACGGGATTCCGGTGACAGAGATTTTGGAGCCGCCTCTGACGACCTACAGCCAGGATACCGGACGCATTGGAAAACGTGCGGCGGCAAAACTCATTGACCTGATTGAACGGCCAAGAGTGACAAACCGGGACATTGAACAGATCACCGGAAATATCCGGGAAGGGCGTTCCGTAAAAGCTCTTTGAAAGCCACGGAACATGAAAACAAAAGCAATAGAAAATTCATATATTCCAATAAGGAGGAACGTTTTATGAAGAAAAAATTATTAGCAGCTTTAATTGCAGCAACTATGGTAGTTCCTACTATCGCAGCTCCGGTATTTGCAGAAGAGACAGAGCCGGAAAACACCGTTACCGGTGATGCTTCCGCAGAAGGTTCATTCGTTGTCTGGGGATGGAATGACGATATCAAAAAAATTCTGGATGGTCCGTTCAAGGATGCTTATCCGGAAGATTATGAGAGAATCGTATTTGTAAATACCGGCGGATCTGATTATTACCAGAACAAACTGGATCCCATGCTGGATGATACTTCCAACGAACTGTATCCGGACCTGATGGGACTGGAAGTAGACTACGTACAGAAATATGTAAACAGCGATTGGGTAGTAACCGCTGACAGCCTGGGCATTACTGCTGATGATTATAAGAATATGTATCAGTACAATGTAGACCTGGGAAGCGATACGGACGGAAACGTACGCGCACTGTTCTGGCAGGCAACTCCGGGATGCATCCAGGTTCGTGCAGATCTTGCAGAAAAATATCTGGGAACCACCGATCCGGAAGAACTGGCAAAGAAATTTGCAGATTATGATACCATCGTAGCAACTGCTGAAGAAGTAAAAGAAGCTTCCGGCGGCACCTGCAAACTCTTCTCTGGTTATGATGAGTTAAAGAGAGCTCTCTTAAACTCCAGAACCGTTGGATTCTATGATGAAAATGATACCATTACTCTGGATGACCATGTAACTCAGTATCTGGAGCTTGCAAAGAAGATGTATGATGAAGAGCTGACCTTCAACACCGATCAGTGGAGCGCTGACTGGTATGCAAACATGGACGGCGACGGCGAAAGCAGCAATGCAGCAATCGCATACTTTGGATGCCCGTGGTTTACTTACTGGTGCTTAAGTGATACATGGAAGAGCAACACCATTCTGGTAGCTTCTCCTTCCAAGTGCTACTGGGGCGGAACCGGCCTTGCAGCAACTGCAGCCTGCTCTGACACTGAACTGGCAGCTAAGATCATGAAATATATCACCTGCGATACCGATGGCATGGTAGCAATCAACACTCTGAACTCTGACTTTGTAAACAACACCGAAGCAATCAACAAGATCATCGAAAGCGGAGCTTCTGCAGATGGCAATGGTTATCTGTATGCAGATGCTGGACAGAACTTCATGGAATTCTTCCTGCCGCTGGCAGACGGACTGGACGCTTCTACTGTAACTGCAGAAGATCAGCAGATCCTTTCTCTGTTAGATACCCAGACCAAGGCTTACGCTACAGGCGAAAAAGATCTGGATACCGCAATTGCTGACCTGAAAGCTTCTATCCACGACACATTCTCTTACCTGAAGACCGAATAATCAGTACGTGATGTGCGCTGCTTTTTCCGAAGGGGAGAAGCAGCGCACATATGTTTTAAACAGGAGGCAGACCATGAAGAAAAAAAAGAAAAAGGTAACTTATGGGAGATACGGTTATATTTTTATCGCACCGTTTTTTATCACCTACCTGTTGTTCCAGTTCTGGCCGCTGATCAACACCTTTTATTACAGCACACTTTCTTACTATAAGCGAAACGGCCGTGAAATCGTAAGCTTTGCAGGTATTCAGAACTTCCTGAATGTGCTGGGACTTTCCGCAGGCGAGCGTCCCTACGCACTTCTCTATCTGAAAAATACGGTCATCATGTGGCTTGGAAACTTCATTCCTCAGATCCTGGTTTCCCTGCTTTTAGCAGCGTGGCTGACAGATACAAAGGTAAAAGTCAAAGGCACCGGAGCAATTAAAGTTATCGTTTATCTGCCAAGCATCATTACGGCAGCTTCGGTTTCCGTCCTGTTCAAAGCATTGTTTACCCAGTATGGACCTGTGACGAAATCTTTGAGAGATTTGGGCGTGATCAGTCAGAATTTTGATTTTATGGCAAGTGTGGGAGGAACCAGAGGCCTGATTTCTCTCATCCTGTTCTGGATGTGGTTTGGGAATACCACCCTGCTTTTAATCTCCGGTGTCCTTGGCATTGATCCGGGATTGTTTGAAGCAGCGGATATTGACGGAGCCACCGGATGGAAACAGTTCCGCTATATCACCCTTCCTCTGTTAAAACCCATTTTGCTGTATGTACTTGTAACATCCGCTATCGGCGGTCTGCAGATGTACGATATCCCGGCACTGTTCAACGTACCGGAAACCGGACTGGTAGGTCTGCCAAACGACACGACCACTACCATGACCATGTACATCATGCGTCTGTACAACAGCGATGTAGGAAAAGCAGCAACTGTTTCTGTTCTGCTGTTCTTTGTAACCTTGGTGATCAGCCTGATCCTGTTTGGCAGCATGCGGGATAAAGGAGATAAGAAACATAAGAGAGCGAAAGGAGGACATTGATCATGGAAAAGACGAAAAGCTATTCCGGTTACCTTCTGCGTCAGCGGGTTCTGCGCGGTCTGGTGTGTCTGTTCTTCTGCGTCATTGCTCTGACACCCTTTATTTTACTGGTCATGAACGCGACCAGAAGTTCCGATGCCATCAAATCAGGAATTTCCCTGATTCCCTCCACGCATCTGATTGAAAACTGGAAAAACCTTCTGATCAAACAGAACGGCATGCAGATCACTCTGCAGAGAGCAGCCTTAAACTCTTTGATCATTACTGTCCCTGGTACCTTCTGCGCAGTGTATTTCTCCAGTCTGACAGCTTATGGCATTCAGGTTTATGATTTTAAGTTAAAGAAGTTTGCATGGGCATTTATTATGGCAGTTATGATGATCCCCGGACAGATCACCATCATCGGTTTCTACCGTTTTATGCTGGACCTGAAACTGGTGGATACCTACATTCCGCTGATCATTCCTACCATTGCATGTCCTACCGTTGTATTCTTTATGAAGCAGTACATGGAAAGCAGTCTTTCTCTTGAGATGATTGAAGCAGCCAGAATCGACGGCTCCGGTGAGTTCCACACTTTCAACCGGATTGTGGCTCCCATCTTAAAGCCGGCCATTGCAACCCAGGCGATCTTCCAGTTTATCGCGCAGTGGAACAACCTGTTTACACCGACTATCTTACTGACTTCGGACTCTAAAAAGACGCTGCCCATGTTTGTACAGCTGTTAAGTTCCAACCAGTTCCGTACAGACTACGGTGTGGTTTATGTAGGTTTGTTTGTTACCATCATTCCGCTGGTAATCGTCTATCTGATCTTGTCCAAGTACATCGTAGCGGGTGTGGCACTCGGCGGAGTAAAAGGTTAAAAGAAACATAATAAAGAAAAAGAAAAGAGAAGGGCTCTGCCGGGTGGCGGAGTCCTTTTTTGCCAAGCATATCAACAATTGGTCCAGTGAACCAATTTTGATTGACGGCTTGAAAAAAAAGGAATTTTTATGTACCATATTTATTAGGTGAATGTTTGTAACAAATTTGTAAAGAGACATTCATGAGACAACAGAATATAGTATGCCAGTGCCTGGTCATGGAAAAGGAAAGCATAAATTTAAACAGCATTCATAAGCAGGGGATTCTTCAGAGGCCCACTTGCCATGGCGGCGGTGAACAGGTATAATGAGTAAAGAAACTGCGAGGCAGTAAATGTACAAAACCATGACAAGACATCGGAGGATCGGATAGATGAGTTACGCAGATCAGATTTTTGTAAATATGTGCAGGGATATCCTGGACAATGGAGTGAGCACAGAAGGAGAAAAGGTGCGTCCAAAGTGGGAGGACGGGACATCGGCCTACACCATCAAGCGTTTTGGGGTGGTAAACCGCTATGATTTGAGAAAGGAATTTCCAGCCTTGACCCTGCGCAGAACGGCACTGAAAAGCGCCATGGATGAGATCCTGTGGATCTGGCAGAAAAAATCCAACAACATTCACGAACTTGGCAGCCGGATCTGGGATTCCTGGGCAGATGAGGAGGGTTCCATCGGAAAAGCCTATGGCTACCAGCTGGGTGTAAAGCATCAGTACCGGGAAGGAGAAATGGATCAGGTGGATCGTGTGCTGTTTGATCTGAAAAACAATCCTTACAGCAGACGGATCATGACCAACATTTACGTCCATGCAGATCTTCATGAGATGAACCTGTATCCCTGTGCCTACAGCATGACTTTTAATGTGACAAAAGAACCTGGAAAAGACAAACTGGTGTTAAATGCGGTGTTAAACCAGCGTTCCCAGGATGTGCTGACAGCCAACAACTGGAATGTGGCCCAGTATTCCATGCTTCTGATGATGATTGCCCAGGTAAGCGGCATGGAAGCAGGAGAGCTTCTGCATGTCATCGCAGATGCCCACATTTACGACCGCCACGTGCCCCTGGTGGAGGAGCTGATTGCAAGAGAACAGCACCCGGCACCGAAAGTATGGCTGAATCCGGAAGTAAAAGATTTTTATAAGTTTACCGTGGACGATCTTCATGTGGAAGATTATATCACCGGGCCGCAGATCAAAAACATCCCGGTAGCGGTATAAACGAGAGGAGAAAGACGCTTTATGAATATGATACTTTCTGCAGACAACAACTGGGCCATCGGCCTGAATAACAAACTGCTGGTAAGCATTCCCGCAGATATGAAATTTTTCCGCCAGACAACCACCGGAAATGTGGTGGTCATGGGAAGAAAGACCCTGGAGAGCTTTCCGGGGGGACAGCCGTTAAAGAACCGGACAAACATTGTCTTAAGTACCAATCCGGATTACCAGGTAAAAGGCGCCATTGTGGTACACAGCAAAGAAGAACTTTTAAAAGAACTGGAAAAATATGACAGCGACAGCATCTATGTCATCGGAGGTGCCACCATTTATAAAATGATGCTTCCCTACTGCGATACCATCCATGTGACTAAAATCGACCATGCGTATGAGGCAGACACCTTTTTTGTCAACCTGGATGAAATGCCGGAGTGGAAAATCACCGCAGACAGCGATGAGCAGACCTATTTCGACCTGGAATATGTCTTCTTAAAATATGAACGTGTAAAAAATGCCTGAAGAAAGGAGAAGAACCATGTATCGTGACCATACAAAGACAGTGCAGATCGGAAAACGGGTGATTGGCGGGGGAAACCCCATTCTCATTCAGTCCATGACCAATACCAAAACGGAAGATGTGAGAGAAACCGTGAATCAGATTCAGCGTCTGACAGCCGCCGGATGCGATATTATCCGGTGCGCTGTGCCCACCATGGAAGCCGCAAAAGCATTAAAAGAGATCAAAAAAGAGATCCGGATTCCTCTGGTGGCAGACATCCATTTTGATTACAAGCTGGCCCTTGCTGCCATCGAAAATGGAGCAGACAAAATCCGCATCAATCCGGGAAATATCGGAAACAAAGAGCGGGTGCAGGCTGTGGTCTCTGCAGCGAAAGAGCGGAACATTCCCATCCGGGTAGGGGTCAACAGCGGCTCCCTGGAGAAAAATCTGGTGGAAAAATACCATGGCGTGACGGCGGAAGGAATTGTGGAGAGTGCCCTGGACAAGGTTCATCTGATTGAAGATATGGGCTATGACAACCTGGTGATCAGCATCAAATCTTCCGATGTTTTGATGTGCGCCAAAGCTCACGAGCTGATTGCAGAAAAAACGGACCACCCCCTTCATGTGGGCATTACAGAGGCGGGCACTCTGCTTTCTGGAAATATCAAATCTTCCATCGGCCTTGCGCTGATTCTTTCCAAAGGCATCGGGGATACCATACGGGTATCCTTAACAGGAGATCCTTTAGAGGAGATCAAATCTGCCAAACTGATTCTGCGCACTCTTGGTCTTCGAAAAGGCGGTATTGAAGTGGTGTCCTGTCCTACCTGCGGCCGTACTCAGATTGACCTTATCGGCCTGGCAAACCAGGTGGAAAACATGGTGGCAGACATCCCGCTGGATATCAAAGTGGCCGTAATGGGCTGCGTGGTAAATGGACCGGGAGAAGCAAAAGAAGCAGATATCGGTATTGCAGGAGGAAAAGGAGAGGGTCTTCTCATTAAAAAAGGAGAGACCGTCCGCAAAGTGCCGGAAGACCAGCTGTTGAATGTACTGCGTGAGGAGCTGCTGCACTGGAATGACTGAAAAAAGTTTTTTTGAAGTATTTCCGTCCCTGGAGTTAGGCGAAAGCCTCCAGGGACTGTTTGGTCAGGTGAAGGTTACGAAAGTAGCCATGACCAGAGCCAAAGATTTGCTGAGAGTTTACATTTCCAGTGAAAAACTCATCAGCAAAAAACACATTTATGAAGCAGAAAAAGCAATTAAAACCCAGATCTTTTCCACTGCGCCGGTACGGGTGCAGATTCTGGAAAAATTTATGTTGTCCAGGCAGTACACTCCGGAAAAACTCATGGATGTGTACCGGGACAGCATTCTGGATGAGCTGAAGCATTACAATATTTTTGAATACAATCTTTTCCGCCAGGCAGACTGTGTATTTCCAGAAGAAGACGTCATGGAAATGACCATGGAAGATTCTGTGGTGGCAGAAGGAAAATCCGAAGAGCTGGTGCGGGTTCTGGAAAAAATTTTCTGTGAGCGCTGCGGCATGTCCTTAAAGATTCATGTACAGATGAAAGATCATGAAGAGAGCAAGGCCAGACGAAACGGGGAAATCCGTATCCAGCAGGAAGTGGAAGAGATTTTAAAACGGGTTTCCATGGCAAAAAAAGAGCACGGAGAACCGGCAGAAACACCTCAGGAAGTCAAACAAGAAAAAGAGACAGCAAAGTCCGGAGCACCGGCAAAAACAGGTGCTTCCGGTGGAAAAACCGGCGGATTTGGCGGTAGTGGAGGAAACGGAAATAACGGAAATGGAATCGGCGGCAGATCTTTTGGCGGTGGATTTAACAAGGCAGTGAAACGTTCCGATAACCCGGAAGTGGTGTATGGACGGGATTTTGAAGAGGATGCCATGGCCATTGAGCAGATTGCAGGCGAGATGGGAGAAGTGGTGATCCGGGGACAGATCACAGCTCTTGACAAGCGGGAAATCCGGAATGAAAAGACCATTATCATGATTGAGATCACCGATTTTACCGACACTATTGGGGTGAAAATGTTTGCCAGAAACGACCAGGTGGCGGAGATTCTGGAAGGAGTAAAAAAAGGTGGTTTTTACAAAATGAAAGGCGTCACCACCATCGACAAATTTGACGGCCAGCTGACCATTGGATCGGTTGCGGGCATCAAAAAGATTCCGGATTTCCGCTCCAGCCGTGTGGATACCAGCCCGGAGAAGCGTGTGGAGCTTCACTGTCATACCAAAATGAGCGATATGGACGGGGTTACCGATGTGAAAGATCTGGTAAAGCGGGCATATGCCTGGGGACAGCCGGCATTGGCTATTACCGACCACGGCGTTGTCCAGTCCTTCCCGGATGCCAATCATGCCTTGGATGACATTGATGACAAATTCCGGGATGCTTACGCAAAGGAACATCCAGACACACCAAAAGACGTGCTGAAGTCCATGCACGCTCCATTCAAAGTCATCTACGGAACGGAAGCCTATCTGGTGGATGACCTTCAGGATTTGGTGTTGAATTCTAAAAACCAGAGTCTGGACGGCACATTTGTCGTTTTTGATTTGGAGACCACGGGATTCAGCCCTATCCACAACCGGATCATCGAAATCGGTGCAGTAAAAGTGGAAAATGGAGCTATTACCGAAAAATTCAGTACCTTTGTCAATCCAGAGGTGCCCATTCCCTACAAGATTGAGGAACTCACCAGTATCAACGACAACATGGTATTGGATGCGCCGGTGATCGAAAAGATTTTGCCGGAATTTCTGAAATTCTGTGAGGACGCTGTGCTGGTGGCCCACAATGCTTCTTTTGATGTAAGCTTTATTGAAGCCAACTGTGAACGCATGGGAATTTCCAGCGACTTTACGGTGATGGATACGGTTTCTCTGGCCAGATTCCTGCTGCCCCAGTTAAACCGCTACAAGCTGGATACGGTGGCAAAAGCCCTGAATGTTTCTCTGGAAAATCACCACAGGGCAGTGGATGATGCGGGATGTACTGCAGAGATTTTTGTAAAATTTGTCCAGATGTTAAAAGAGCGGGATGCTTTTACCATGGATGCAGTCAATGCCTTGGGACAGTCTTCCGAGGAGCAGGTGAAAAAACTGCCTACCCACCACGCCATCATTCTGGCGAGAAACGATGTGGGCCGGGTAAATCTTTACCGTCTGATTTCTATGTCCCATTTGAAATATTACCGGAAACAGCCAAGAATTCCCAAAAGCGAGTTCTTAAAATACCGGGAAGGTTTGCTGCTTGGATCTGCCTGTGAGGCAGGAGAGCTGTATCAGGCGATCCTGCGGAATCAGCCAGATACGGAAATTGCCAGACTGGTGAATTTTTACGATTATCTGGAAATTCAGCCTCTTGGAAACAATGCCTTTATGCTTCGGGGAGATGATCCCCTTCTTAGCAGTGAGCAGGAGTTGATTGACATCAACAAACGGATTGTCAAACTAGGAGAACAGTTTGGAAAGCCGGTGGTGGCTACCTGCGATGTGCATTTCATGAATCCGGAAGATGAAGTTTACAGACGGATTATTATGGCCGGAAAAGGTTTTAAAGACAGCGATGAACAGGCGCCGCTGTATCTGCGTACTACCGGAGAGATGCTGAAAGAATTTGAGTATCTGGGAAGTGAAAAGGCAGAAGAAGTGGTGATTACCAACACCCGCCGGATTGCAGACATGTGTGAGCGGATTTCCCCGGTGCGCCCGGATAAATGTCCACCGGTGATTCCAGATTCCGACAAGACCCTGCGCCGGATCTGCTACGACCGTGCCCATGAAATATATGGAGAAAACCTTCCGGAAGTGGTAACGGAGCGTCTGGAGAGGGAATTAAACTCCATCATTTCCAACGGCTTTGCGGTTATGTACATCATTGCCCAGAAGCTGGTGTGGAAGTCCAATGAAGACGGCTATCTGGTAGGTTCCCGTGGTTCTGTCGGATCTTCCTTTGTAGCTACTATGGCCGGTATTACAGAGGTCAATCCTCTGCGGCCTCACTATTACTGTGAAAAGTGTCACTACAGCGACTTTGATTCGGAAGATGTAAGGGCCTATGCAGGCCGGGCAGGATGTGACATGCCGGATAAGGTGTGCCCGGTGTGCGGCGCTGCCCTGCGAAAAGAAGGGTTTGATATTCCATTTGAAACCTTCCTGGGATTTAAGGGAAACAAAGAGCCGGATATCGATCTGAATTTCTCTGGGGACTACCAGGGAAATGCCCACCGCTATACCGAGGTTATTTTTGGAAAAGGCCAGACCTTCCGTGCAGGAACCATCGGTACTCTGGCAGAAAAGACCGCCTTTGGGTATGTGAAAAATTATTATGAAGAGCGGGGAGAACGCAAGAGAGTCTGCGAAATCAACCGGATTGTCCAGGGATGCGTAGGCGTGCGGCGTACCACCGGCCAGCATCCAGGCGGTATCATCGTGCTTCCTCTGGGAGAGGAGATTCATTCCTTTACCCCAGTGCAGCATCCCGCCAATGATATGACAACGGACATTATTACCACCCATTTTGATTACCACTCTATTGACCACAACCTGCTGAAGCTGGACATTCTGGGACACGATGATCCTACTATGATTCGTATGCTGGAAGATCTTACTGGTCTGGATGCGAAAAAAATTCCTCTGGATGACAAGGCAGTGATGTCCCTGTTTACCAGTACCGAGGCTCTGGGGGTGACACCGGAAGAAATCGGCTGTCCATTAGGCGCTCTTGGAATTCCAGAATTTGGTACGGATTTCGTTATTCAGATGTTGATGGATACCAAACCCCAGAGTTTTTCCGATCTGGTGCGGATTTCCGGACTTTCCCACGGAACCGATGTGTGGCTTGGAAATGCCCAGACACTGATTCAGGAAGGGAAAGCCACCATTTCCACAGCCATCTGTACCCGCGATGATATTATGACCTATCTGATCGGCATGGGGCTGGACAGTGAGGAGTCCTTTACCATCATGGAGAGTGTTCGAAAAGGAAAAGGTTTAAAAGATCCCTGGATTGCGGAGATGGCAAAGCACAATGTGCCGGACTGGTATGTGTGGTCCTGTAAGAAGATCAAGTACATGTTCCCGAAAGCCCATGCGGCAGCTTACGTTATGATGGCATACCGGATCGCTTACTGCAAAGTTTTTTATCCCCTGGCCTATTATGCAGCGTATTTCAGCATCCGTGCGTCCGCCTTCAGCTATGAGCTGATGTGTCAGGGACAGGAAAAACTTCTGTACTATATGCATGAATACGAAAAGCGCATGGATACACTTTCCAAGAAAGAGCAGGATACCTACAAGGATATGAAGATTGTCCGGGAAATGTACGCCAGAGGCTATGATTTTACGCCGGTCGATCTTTACAAAGTGGAAGCAAACCGGTTCCAGATCGTAGACGGCAAGCTGATGCCGGCTTTGAGTACCATTGAAGGCATGGGAGACGGTGCGGCGGATACTGTGGTGGAGGCAGCCAAGAATGGTCCCTTCCTGTCCAAGGACGACCTGCGCCAGCGTACCAAAGCCTCCAGAAAAGTCGTGGATTTGATGGATGATTTGGGAATCCTGGGAGACCTGCCGGAGTCCAACCAGCTGTCCTTATTTGATTTTGCATAGAAAAAAGAGGGTGCAAAACATGATGTTTTGCACCCTCTATGCAATGCTGGAAGTTATTTTACAAGCTTGGAGATCATATAGGTGGTAGTGATCTCTTCCTTGGAATATTTGTCAAGGTAAGTGATGTTGATATGGGTATAAGCGGCCATATTGTTATTGTAATATCTGTTGTAATAACCCATCTCTGTATTCCCATATTCATTGAAAGATTTGTATGGAACCGTGTTCAGTGTAATCTTTGAGCCGTTTTTAAAAGATTTTATAACGGATTCAGTGTGGTAGGAAGTGCTGTTGCTGTCTTTTACAACTTTGGAGGTCTCTACTTCCAGCTTTTTCAGCTTGTAACCTTTGTTCAGGACAACTTTTACAGTACCGCTTTTTGCATTGGTGTAGGAAGTCTTGGCTTCGTACCAGGGCTTTCCATTGAAGGTGATCTTTTTAATGGGAGAATCACTCTTGGAATAAATGGTAATGGTATGGCTGCTTTTTTTCTTTCCGTTTAAATACAGGTCAAAGGAAAGCTTGTAGCTTCCTTCTTTCTTGGTGTAAACAGAGATGGTAGCATTGCCTCTTTCCTCACTGGAATCCTTGTGGGAATAACCGTAGGTGTACTTGGCGATCATGTTTTTGTTGTTGGATTTTACATTGCGGACTTCCATGTTGTACTTTGGAAGTGTGAATGTAACATCGGAAATATTCTTCGGATAGACACGCGCCTTAGAAGGAATGCTGGACGCTGCCTGTGAGGTGGTTCCGGTGGCAATGAATAATCCCATGCACAGAAACAGGGATGCCAGGAAGATGGTAAGTTTCTTGGTAAGTTTCATAACAAAATCCCCCTTTGAAATAAATATATTATATAAATTTTACCGTGTGAACTTTGAAAAGTCAATGAAAAGATAGCATATAATTTAAAATCAACGTAACTGTTCAGAGCCAACCTCCAAAATGCTACGCATTTCGTCGGTGTGGCG
>CAJMON010000066.1 GCA_905214955.1 uncultured bacterium | reverse complement strand
CATGAATTCGCCCATGCAAGCATGGCTCTTTCATGGCTGCTGTCCAGGACTTTCAGAGTAAATGAAAATGCGGGCAGTCCAAGGAAGCGTACAGCCATCAAAGGGCTGCCCCATGAAAACTCCGGGCTATGACAGACAGGGCGTAGTTTTGGCTGGTCTGAAATGGCTGCGGAAATAAAAAAGAAGAGGAAAGAGCCATGAAAAAAACTAAGATTATCTGTACAATGGGCCCGAACATGGACACCGGTGATACCTTAAGAGATGTAATGCTTGCAGGAATGGACGTGGCGCGTCTGAATTTTTCTCATGGAAGCCATGAAGAGCATAAAGGACGTCTGGACCACATCAAAGAACTGCGGGAAGAACTGGGAATTCCGGTGGCTATTCTGTTAGACACAAAAGGTCCGGAGATCCGTACAGGAGTCCTTCAGGAGGGGAAAAAAGTCTTTCTCCAGAAGGGACAGGAGTTTACTCTATGTACAGAAGAAATCATTGGAGATGAGACCCATACCTCCATCACCTATCCGGAACTGGTAGAAGATGTGGCTCCTGGAGACACGATTCTGATTGATGATGGTCTCATTGGTCTGCGTGTGAAAAAAGTCAACGATACGGAGATTTTGTGCATTGTGGAAAACGGTGGCGAGCTGGGTGAGAAAAAAGGTGTCAATGTTCCCAATGTGAAAGTCATGCTTCCGGATGTGACTGACAAAGACTGGGCAGATATCCGGTTCGGCATTGGGCAGGGGATTGATTTTGTTGCAGCTTCCTTTGTCAGAAGTGCAGATTGCATTTACCAGATTAAGGATTTTCTGGCACGCCACGGCGGAGAACACATTGATGTCATTGCCAAGATTGAAAACTCCGAAGGTGTGGAAAACATTGATGAGATCATCGATGCGGCAGACGGCATCATGGTAGCCAGAGGCGATCTGGGTGTGGAGATCCCGGCAGATGAAGTGCCTTATATTCAGAAGCGTATCATCCGTAAGTGCAACGATAAATCCAAGCCAGTTATCACAGCGACCCAGATGCTGGATTCCATGATGAGAAATCCACGTCCTACCAGAGCAGAAGCAGGCGATGTGGCAAATGCCATTTATGACGGTACGGATGCCATTATGTTATCCGGTGAGACTGCCATGGGTAAGTATCCGGTAGAAGCAGTGAAAATGATGGCCAAGATCGCAGAGACCACAGAAGCCCATTTGGATCAGAAACATCAGATGAAGAAAAACAAGAACCGGAGAAAGAAAGACATTTCCGGTGCGGTTGGATTTGCTTCCGTAACTACAGCCATGAGCATGGATGCCACTGCAATCATTACACCTACCATTAGTGGACAGACTGCCAGACTGATTTCCCATTTCCGTCCGGATGTGCCGATCTATGCCATTTCCCCAAGAGAGACCTCTGTGCGGAAGATGCAGCTGTACTGGGGTGTATATCCCCTTCAGGGAAATGAAGAAACCAGTACTGCAAACATGATTGAAAATTCCATGCGTCTGGTGCGCAGAAGAAAACTGGTGCGTAAAGGAGACCTGGTAGTCTTTACAGCAGGGGATCCAGCCACCAATGATGTGAAAGGAAAAGCCATGACCAACATGATGCATGTGGTTGTAGCAAAATAAAAAGAATGGTTTCCCTCTGCCCTGCAGCAGAGGGAAAGAAAAGGTAAGGAATTGAAAGAAGCATGAAGAAAAAAATCTTAAAATCAAAAGGCAGAATGGCAGCAGCAGGAATTGTGACAGCAGTTCTGCTTGTATTAAGTGTGCTGGCAGTGCAGGGAGATGGATTACAAATGGGTAATCTGGTTCTGGCACTGTTTTTGTCGTTTCTGGCAGGAATTCTTCTCCTGGCAGATTTCAAAGTGGGAAAGATCATAAGCCTGGTATGGTGTGTGGCACTTCCGGCATTTCAGCTGTGCAGCATTGAGTTTTATACCCATGTACCGGGAGATTTGACAGCTCCCATCTTTTTCCTGAATTATCTGTTTTATCTGGTGCTGCTGATCTTAATGATCTTTGTAACCGGAAGCAGCCGCAGAGGAGGACAGCTGGCAACTCTGGTGCCCATGCTGTTTGGAGTGGCCAATTATTTTGTGGTTCAGTTCCGTTCTTCCCCCATCGTCCCCTGGGATTTCCTCTCCATCGGAGTGGCGTCCAGCGTGGCAGGAGGCTATACCTTTACCTTCACCTGGAGGGTGGTCTTTGTTCTGGAAGTATTTGTGTTTTTGCTGCTTCTGTGCGGAAAGACCAGCCTGACAGTGAAAAAACGCCCTGTGCGCCTTACCGGACTTGCCCTGGCTGTGGTGCTGATGGTTACGTATGTGACGGAGATCAAAACCGATTGGGTAACGGAAGCGGCAGGACTGGATACCATCCTCTTTACACCCAATGTCCTGTACCGCAACAACGGCATTGCAGGCGCATTTCTTTCCAATTTGAAGTACATTGATGTGGAGAAGCCGGAAGGCTACAGCGAAAAGGCAGCCCAGGCCATTGCAGATGAGTCCCTTCAGAAAACAGAGGAGACGAAAGAAACAACGACTGGGCAGACCGCGGCAGCTTCCACAGAGGAACAGCCCAACATCTTTGTGATTATGAATGAGGCATTTTCCGACCTGAGAGTGTATGGAGATTTTGAAACCAGCGAAGATTTTATGCCCTTTATTGACTCCATGAAAGAAAATACTGTAAAAGGAAATCTGTACGTTTCCGTAAAAGGGGGAAATACCGCCAATACAGAATTTGAATTTCTCACAGGAAACAGCCTGGCATTTCTTCCGGCGGGAAGTGTGGCATACCAGCAGTTTGTAAAAAGTGACCTGCCATCCCTTGCAAGCCACCTGGGAGATCTGGGATATACCACGGCAGCACTGCATCCCTACCGGGCATCTGGCTGGAACCGAAATATTGTGTACCCGAAGCTGGGATTTGACGCCATGTATTTTCAGGAAGATTTCCAAAATGCCACCACCTGCAGAGGCTATGTGGATGACCAGTCTGCCTTTAACAAGCTGATTGAGCTATATGAAAACAAAGAAGATGGACAGCCACTGTTTGCCTTTGAAGTGACCATGCAGAACCACGGCGGCTACAGCAAAGAATATAAAGACCTGTTCCCGGACATCAAAATCAACGGATACGATTCCGATGCCCAGCAGAGCACCCAGGTACAGGCCACAGAAAAATATCTGACCCTGATCAAAAAGACCGATAGTGCATTCGAAAATCTGATTGAGTATTTTCAAAATCAGAAAGAGAAGACGATTATTTTGATGTTCGGTGACCATCAGCCCAGCGATTATATCTGCAATCCGGTGATGCGTCTGTTTGGACAGGACAGCAGCATTCGTGAAACATCCGTGGATGAAATGCGCAAAGGATATACTGTGCCCTTTATTCTTTGGGCCAATTATGATATTGGAGATGAAGAAGTAGAAGCCATCAGCGCCAATTATTTAAGCGGCTATCTGATGGAAAAGGCAGGACTTCCCCAGACGGGATACCAGTCTTATCTGGAGACTCTTTCCGAAGAGTATCCCGTAGTAACGCAGCATTTCTTTGCTTCCGCAGAAGACGACGGCTCCGTTGCCTTCCACGAATGGAGCGACGAAACAGAGGATTCCTCTTTGAAGGATTACCAGATCCTGGCTTACAATAATCTGTGCGACAGCAAACACAGGATTTCGGGATTCTTTGAGGATGACATAAATGCAGTATCAGTGACCAACTGAGAAAAAAGCAAATGAGGAGAGACACAAAATGGAAAAAAGACCTTTCGTAACCAACGAACAGATTCAGGAAATTGTAAAAAAATATCCCACGCCCTTTCATCTGTATGATGAAAAAGGCATCCGTGAAAATGCCAAAGCATTAAAAGAAGCCTTTTCCTGGAACAAAGGATACCGAGAGTATTTCGCGGTAAAAGCAACTCCCAACCCGTTTCTGGTAAATATTCTGCGGGAGTATGGCTGCGGCTGTGACTGCTCCTCTCTGACAGAGCTGATGTTTTCCAAAGCCATCGGAGCAAAAGGAGACGATATCATGTTCTCTTCCAACGATACTCCGGCAGAGGAATTCAAACTGGCAAATGAACTGAACGCCATCATCAACCTGGATGATATTACCCATATTGAATTTCTAGAAAATGCCATTGGAAAGCTGCCGAAAAAGATGAGCTGCCGTTACAATCCAGGCGGACTGTTCAAAATCAGCAATGACATTATGGACAATCCGGGAGATGCCAAATATGGCATGACCACCGAGCAGATCTTTGAAGCTTACCGGATCTTAAAGAGCAAAGGCGTGGAAGAGTTTGGAATCCATGCATTCCTGGCAAGCAATACCGTTACCAACGACTATTATCCTATGCTGGCAAAGGTACTCTTTGAGCTGGCTGTGAAGCTGGAAAAAGAGACTGGCGCTCATATTTCCTTTATCAATCTTTCCGGTGGAATCGGCATTCCTTACCGTCCGGATCAGGAGCCAAACGATATCCGCAAGATCGGCGAGGGCGTGCGCAAGGTTTATGAAGAAGTTCTGGTACCGGCAGGAATGGGGGATGTGGCCATTTACACCGAACTTGGCCGTTTCATGATGGGTCCCTATGGCTGCCTGGTAACAAAAGCCATCCACGAAAAACATACCCACAAAGAGTACATCGGTGTGGATGCGTGTGCAGTCAACCTGATGCGCCCGGCGATGTACGGCGCTTATCATCACATTACCGTCATGGGCAAAGAGGATGCTCCCTGCGACCACAAATACGATGTAACCGGATCTCTGTGTGAAAACAACGATAAATTTGCCATTGACCGGATGCTGCCAAAGATTGACATGGGAGATATTCTGGTAATTCATGATACCGGAGCCCATGGTTTTGCAATGGGTTACAACTACAACGGTAAGTTAAAATCTGCAGAAGTGCTTTTAAAAGAGGATGGCACTACCCAGCTGATTCGAAGAGCTGAGACTCCGGCAGATTACTTTGCCACCTTTGATTGCTTTGATTTTTATAAAAAAGTGCTTGAAAAATAAGAAATGATGTGCTATGCTAATTTAGTCAGCGCCGGTGTGGCGGAATTGGCAGACGCACATGACTCAAAATCATGCGGAGCGATCCGTGCCGGTTCGAGTCCGGCCACCGGCATAAAAAACCGTCTGGTTTTCCGATTTGGAAATCCAGACGGTTTTTTGTTGGTTTGCCTGGCGGCACACGTCGCTAATGGATGATTGTCATAGGAAACTTCATTGCGTGACACAAAAAACGCTACGCGGGATGGACACTTGCGCGAAGAAAAAACATGCCGTAAGCGGCCGTGCTCGGCGAGAGAATGTGCCAAGGCACATTCTTTGAAGCAAAAAGAAACCCCCTATCCCCTCAAGATTGAGGGGCAGGGGAGTTGAAGTGTCGAAGACACTTTTTTATATACTTGTAAGAGAGAGCTGTATTAAGCATTCACTTCAATTCCAAGTTCTGCAGGGAGAAATCTGGGGCATACGTTCTCAGAAGAGGTAATGACAGAAGCTGCCAGGCGGGTTCCGATTTCTGCAGCTTTTGCCAGGCTGCATCCATAGGTCAGTCCGCTGACCACGCCTGCGCAGAAGGAATCCCAGGCTCCTGTGGTATCTTTTACATGGACTTTTCTTGCAGGACAGAACCCGCTGTGTCCCTGATTGTCTGCATAGACGGAACCTGCCCCGCCCATGGTGACGATCATGGAAGGAACGTTTGCCAGACTTAAAGATTTGGCAAGAATGGTCTGCAGCTTTTCCGGAGTTTTTTCACTGTAATCTTCGGAGAAGAACATGCCTGCCTCCTGCTGGTTGCAGATGAAGCAGTCAAATTTCTGAAGAAAATCTCTGCGGTTCATGGCAATGCTCATGTTGCTGACCACGCCGTAAAGTTTTTTGTCATATTTTTCACACAGTTGAATCACCTTTTTGATGATTTCTTTATCCACATCCACTTCTACAACAACAGAATCCGCTTCCGCAAAAATCTCGTCCCCGTTTTCCTCCAGGATATCCAGGATGGGAGAGAGGTCCGGACGCTGGGAAACAGAACCTGCCACGTCCCCGTTGTGGTCAAAAACAGCCAGCCAAGTACCCATGCCGCCTTTTACCGTCCGCATATAGGAGGTATTTACTTTGTGGTTTCCTAATTTGTGCATGACATCCTGTCCTAAGGCAGAGTCATCCACAATGCCTAAGAATGTGGGGCGCAGCTCAATGTTGGCAATGTCCTCTACTACATTTCGGCTGACACCGCCGTGGACATATTCCACTCTTCCGGCATTTCTGCCGTCCGGGATGTAGACATCATCTGGAAAGCCCTTGATATCCACGAAAACTGCGCCAATCACAATAATTCCGTTTTTATGTACTGCCATTTCAAAATCACCTTTCTGAAAAATATAAGTAGAATTATACCACGACAGGGGAAGAAAGAAAATAAATATTTTCCCATGGAGAAACAGGTTGATTTTGCCAGGAGAGAATGGTATCATGGGTCTGCGAGGTAAGAATATGAAAAAGAATATATTGGAATACCTGGAAGAAAGTGCCAGACAGGTTCCGGAAAAATGTGCGTTTGCAGATCTGGAAAAAAGCTGCACCTATCAGGAGCTTCTGATGCGTGCAAAAAGAATCGGTACCTTTCTTGCCTGCAGGCTTCCTGAGAGGGAACCTGTGCCGGTATTTATGGAAAAAAGTGTGGATGCCATTGCCGTTTTGCTGGGAGCGGTCTACGCCGGGTGCTTTTATGTAGTGGTGGATACCAGACAGCCAGGGGTACGGATTGGTCAGATTTTAAAAACCTTGGATGCCGGATGCCTGGTAACATCAAAAGCATTTGAAAGTGAACTTGCACGGGTCCAGGAAGAGGGCGGAGCTCTGAATATCCCCGTTTATCATCTGGAAGAGATGGATGCATTAGATACCGATGAGCAGCTTTTGGCCAGACGCCGGATAGAGATGGTGGATACAGATCCGCTGTATGGCATTTTCACATCCGGTTCTACCGGAGTGCCCAAAGGAGTTCTGGTAGGGCACAGAAGTGTGATTGATTTTATGGATTGCTTTACGGATCTTTTTGGCATCTGCAGAGAAGATGTGATTGGAAATCAGGCACCCTGGGATTTTGATGTTTCCGTGAAAGACATTTACAGTACCTTAAAAACGGGAGCCACCATGGAAATTATTCCAAGGCAGATGTTTTCGTTCCCGGTACAGCTTTTGGATTTTCTGTGTGAAAGAAAGGTGACCGTGCTGGTGTGGGCGGTATCTGCTCTGTGTATGATTTCTGCTTTGAAAGGATTTACTTACAAGATTCCGGAAACCGTCCGGCTGGTTCTCTTCAGCGGGGAAGTGATGCCGGTGAAACAGTTAAATATCTGGCGGGAATATCTGCCAGAAGCAAAATATGTGAATCTGTACGGCCCTACAGAAATTACCTGCAACTGCATGTATTATGAAGTGGACCGGGAGTTTTCCCCAGGGGAGACGCTGCCCCTTGGAAAACCTTTCCCCAATGAACGGGTGTTTCTCCTGGATGAAGAAGACCATCTGGTGACAGAACCTGGAAAAGAAGGGGAGATCTGCGTGGCAGGAACGGCCCTGGCTCTTGGGTACTGTCACAATCCGGAAGCAGAAAAGCGGGCATTTGTGCAGAATCCCTTAAACAAACGGTATCCGGAGCAGATTTACCGTACCGGAGATCTGGCAATGTTCAATGAACAAGGGGAGATGGTGTTTGCTTCCCGGAAGGATTTTCAGATCAAGCACATGGGACACCGGATTGAGCTTGGAGAGATTGAGACAGCCATGGAGCGGATCCCGGGTATCCGCCGGTGCTGCTGTCTGTTCCAGGAAGAAAAAAAGCGGATCACTGCTTACTATCAGGGAGATCTGGAGAAAAAAGAGATTGCAGCAAAACTGAAAAAATGGCTTCCGGCCTACATGATTCCCAACCGGTTCTGTCAGATGGAGACATTTCCCTTAAACAAAAACGGAAAGATTGACAGAAAGGCGCTGGCAGAACAACGATGAGACGAAAAGAAGAAGTATTTTCCCAAATTTCCACGCCGGCTTATGTCTTTGATCTGGATCTTGCCAGAAAAACGGCAGAGGAGCTGAAAACGGCTCTTTCAGGTTCCGGCAAGGGCAGGCTGCGCTTGTGCTACGCCATGAAAGCCAATCCATTTCTTGCCGGAAAGCTGTTAAACTGCACCGATCTTCTGGAAGTCTGTTCCCCGGGGGAAGAGAGAATCTGTGAGCTGCAGAAAATCCCGCCAGAGTGTCTGGTAATATCCGGGGTTTCCAAAAAGGAAGAAGACATCCGGAAGGTTCTGTCTTATGGGATGCCCCACAGCTTTACGGTGGAATCCATGGCCCAGTTGGAACTTTTGACCAGGCTGGCGAAAGAGAGAAAAGAAAAGTTCTCCCTGCTGCTCCGGCTTACCAGCGGCAACCAGTTTGGGCTGGATGAAGCAGACTTGGAAGAGGCTGTGAAAAAAGCAGCGGAGAATCCCTGGGTAACGATTCTTGGAATTCAGTATTATTCCGGAACCCAGAAAAAACATCCGGCCCAGATTCAAAGAGAACTGGAGCGGTTAGATGGGCTTGCCAGACGTCTTACAGAAGTGTATGGCATCGAGCTGAAAGAACTGGAATACGGTCCAGGACTTCCGGTTTGTTATTTTCAGTCAGAAAAGCCCATGGAGGAAATTCTGGAGAGCCTGAAAGAGGGACTAAAAGGACTTTCCTTTGAGGGAACGGTGACCCTGGAGATGGGCCGGTGCATAGCCGCCGCCTGTGGAAGCTACGTTACAGAAGTGGTGGACTGCAAGAAGAACCTTGACGTAAACTACTGCATTACAGATGGAGGCATCCATCAGGTAAACTATTATGGCCAGACCATGGCTATGAAACTGCCTTATTACCGTCAGATCCCGGAAAGGCTGGACGGGCCGGAAGAGAAATGGAATGTGTGTGGTTCCTTATGTACGGTTTCCGATGTGCTGGTAAAACAGCTTCCCCTTCAGGGATTAAAGGTGGGAGACCGCCTGGTATTTGAACGGACAGGAGCGTATTCCGTGACAGAAGGCATTGCCCTGTTTTTAAGCAGGGATCTTCCAGAAGTGTATTTCTGGTCCGGGAAAAAAGGCCTTGAAAAAGTCAGAAACCGAATCGAAAGCTTTCGGATGAATACCTGGCAGGCTGATGGAAAACATTAAGAAATAGTATAAGACATACATAACAGGAGGATGAAAAAATGGATACATTAATGGAGATCTTAGAGGATGTGCAGCCGGATGTGGATTTTGAGAGCTGCGATACACTGATTGACGATGGAATGTTAGATTCTTTTGCAATTCTTTCCATTGTCAGTGAGCTGGAGGACCAGTTTGAAATTTCCGTCAGTCCGGCAGACATTATTCCGGAAAACTTTAACTCTGCACAGGCAATCTGGGCAATGGTACAGCGCCTGCAGGGAGAGGCATAAAAGCGGAGAACAGGTATGTCACTGATTTCAATGAAATTTGTGCTTTTCACCGGCATTGCTGTGGGGGGATATTATCTGATTCCAAAGAAAGCACAATGGGTCTGGCTCCTTGTGGCCAGTTACGTATATTACCTGTCTGCAGGGGCAGGCGTTGCTGGATTTCTGCTGTTTTCCACAGCAGTTTCCTTCCTGGCAGCGCTGTGGATGGAAAGCCTGTCAAAAACGAATGAGAAAAAAACGGTAATCCGAAAAAAGAAGCGCCGGGTGCTGATCCTGGCTCTTCTTTTCAATTTTGGAATGCTTGGAGTTTTGAAATATACCAATTTTGCAATTGAAAACATCAATCTGGTGTTTGGACTTCAGATCCCTGGTCAGAATCTGATTCTGCCTCTGGGAATCTCTTTTTATACCTTTCAGTCTGTAGGATATGTGCTGGATGTGTACTGGGAACGTCAGGAGGCAGAACACAATCCTTTCCGGTATGCCCTGTTTGTTTCTTTCTTTCCCCAGCTTCTGCAGGGGCCCATCGGACGGTTTTCCCGTCTGGCATGCCAGCTTTATGAAGAACATGCCTTTTCCTGGGAGAAGATTGAACGGGGAGTACAGCGGATTCTGTGGGGATATTTTAAGAAAATGGTACTGGCGGACAATGCCGGCATTTTTGTGGATGCCATTTTCGGGGATCTGCAGACCTACAAAGGCCTTGCCATTGCAGGAGTTCTGGCCTATACCGTCCAGCTTTACGGAGATTTTTCCGGAGGAATGGACGTGGTTATCGGCATTGCTTCCATGTTCGGCATTGAACTGGACGAAAATTTTAAACAGCCCTTTTTTGCCAGGTCCATCACAGACTTCTGGCACCGCTGGCACATTACCCTGGGCACTTGGATGAAAGATTATGTGTTTTATCCGGTGAGTCTTTCCAAATGGATGGGCCGGTTTGGGAAAATGGCCAAAAAACGGTTTGGAAAAACCATTGGCCGGGCACTCCCCATCTGCCTGGCAAATCTCATCGTCTTTCTGGTGGTGGGTATCTGGCACGGTGCAGCGTGGAAATACATTGTATATGGCATGTATAATGGTGTGATCATTGCAGTCAGCGGTCTTCTTGCAAAGCCCTACCGGGAGTGGAAGAAAAAGCTGCATATTTCCGATAAAAGCCGGGGATGGATCTGCTTTCAGATTCTCCGCACCTTTCTGCTGGTAAACATCAGCTGGTTTTTTGACCGGGCAGACACAGTAAAAGATGCCCTTACGATGATGAAAAATGCGGTGGTGTATTGGGACCCGGCGGCACTTCTGACCATTTCCGTAGGGCACAGCGGTACTGCCTATACGGCCTTTTCCCTGATGATTATCAGTGCAGGCTGCGTGGTGCTGTTTGTGGTAAGTGTGCTCAAAGAACGGGGAGTCAAGATAAGGGAAACCATCCATACGCTGCCCCTTGTGGTACGGTATGGGATTTATCTGGCGCTGCTGTTTTCCATTCCTATGTTTGGACAGCCGCCTGCATTGACAGGAGGATTTATCTATGCGCAGTTTTAACTGGAAAATGGCAGGAGCTGTGTGCGGGTTTATCATCCTGGCACTGGGAATCAACAGCGTGCTAAATGCAGCTTTGTGTCCGGACACCTATACCAGGGCGGACATTTCCTCCTTAGAAGAAGGAGATTTTCAGGATCTCATTGTAGGATCTTCCCATGGAAAATGCGGCATAGATCCGGAAGTCCTCTTTGAAAAGACAGGACGGAGAAGCACCAACCAGTGTCTGGGAGGAGAGTACCCGGTAGATGCTCTTTATCTGGTGAAAGAGGCCTGCCGGAAACATGTTCCGGAGCGGGTGATTTACGAGCTTGATCCAGGGTATTTTACCACCGAGCCAAACGAAGGACCGGACTTTTCCATTCTTTACCGGGAATTTCCGGCCTCCAAGGTAAAAGCAGAATATTTCTGCGCCAAGATGCTGGACGGGGATTTTCGAAGCACCTTATTTCCCTGGTATTTATGGAGAAAGAATCTGTTTTCCATTGGGGAAAGCTTAAAAGAAAAAACAACCGAAAGCTACAAAACCTGTGATCCTTCCCGGTATGCCACCGAGGCCCAGACATACCACGCCAATGGATTTATTGAGCGAAAAGAAGTGCCCTGGGAGGAAACAGAGCCGGAAGCACCGTTTTTGTGGAATGAAGATACGTTTTCCGAAGATGCAGAAAAAGATTTTCAGAAACTGGCAGCCTGCTGCAAAGAAAAAGGCATCGAACTTATTGCAGTAATGACGCCGGTGCCGGAAGAAACCGAAACCCGGTTTGCAGAAGAGTATGAAAAGGCCTATACGTATTTTGAAGAGCTTACCGGAGAACTTTCCATTCCATTCTGGAACTTTAATGAAGCATCCTATGGCTTTGAACGCTCCATTTCGGGATATGCGGACAGTGAAGGCCACATGTATGGCAAGACCGCGAAGGCCTTTAGCCAGATGTTAGGGGAGTGCCTTGCCGGCCAGTAAGGGATGTGCTATAATGAACGGCAGAATGAACCCGCAGGAAAACGCGCGCTTGGCAGCAGAAAGTGCAGGAGACAGACATGAAAATGGATTGTAAGACCACGCAGAGTCTGGTGATTCCCTATATCAAAGGAGAACTGACAGAAGAGCAGGAAGAGGCGTTTTTGTGCCATGTGTTTGAATGTAGAGAATGTTTTGAAGAACTGGAGATTTTCTATACGTTTTATGAAGCGCTTCAGAAGCTGGATGAGGAAGACCATGTTTCCTACAATATGCAAGAATTGCTGTCGGTAAGTCTGCGGATGGCACAACGTAAGATTATCTGGCACAAACTGGTGCACTATTTCAGCTATGCCCTGATGATTGCGGCGGAGGCCGTGCTTGCGTGTATGCTCATCGGAGGACAGGTAGAGATTCATTTTTCCGGGAAAGCGGAAACCAGGCAGATCATTGAGACAGAAACAGAGACCGTGAAAGCTTCTGAAACACAGAAAGCAGAAACAGAAAAAGCAGTACCAAAAGAAACTGCTGCACAGACGCAGGCCAAAACGGATACAAAAATAGAAAGAAAAACAGAGGGCAGCCATGAGTGAAAAAATTGTTCTGATTGACGGACACAGCATTTTAAACCGGGCATTTTATGGAATTCCGGATCTGACTAACGCAGAGGGGCTTCATACCAATGCAGTGTACGGATTTTTGAATATCCTGTTTAAAATTCTGGAGGAGGAGCAGGCTGGATACCTGGCTGTGGCTTTTGACCTAAAAGCCCCCACCTTCCGCCACAAAATGTATGAAGCTTACAAGGGAACCAGAAAACCCATGCCGGAAGAACTGCGGGAGCAGGTTCCGGTGATAAAAGAAGTGCTTCAGGCTATGGGAATTCCTATTATCACAAAAGAGGGCTATGAAGCGGATGATATTCTTGGCACCTTAAGCGTCAAAGCAGAAAAAGAAGGCATGGAAGTGACCATTCTCTCCGGAGATCGGGATCTTCTGCAGCTGGCCACGGACCACATTCAGATTCGGATTCCAAAAACCAAACGGACCGGAACGGAAGTGGAGAATTATTATGCTGCCGATGTAAAAGAGCGGTATCTGGTAACCCCTGCGGAGTTTATTGATGTGAAGGCCTTAATGGGAGATACCTCCGATAACATTCCGGGCATTCCGGGAGTGGGAGAAAAGACGGCCACTAAGATCATAGCCCAGTATGGAAGTATTGAAAATGCTTATGCCCATGTGGAAGAGATCAAGCCAAACAAAGCAAAAGAATCCTTAAAAGAGCATTATGATCTGGCACAGCTGTCCAAGGCTCTGGCAGCTATCAACAAAGAAAGTCCTGTGTCGTTGGATCTGGAACAGGCGGAAATTAAGAATCTGTATACAAAGGAAGCCTTTGCCTGGTTTAAGCGGCTGGAGTTTAAAAATATGCTGTCCAGATTTCAGACAGAGGAACTTCCACTGGAGCAGGCAGAAACTTATGTACGGATTACAGAATTTTCAGATGCAGCCGAAATTTTTGCAAAAGCAGAACAGGCAGAGAATCTGGGATTTCAGTGCATTCTGGAAGGAAAACAGATGGTGGGACTGGCGCTGGCCTTTGAAAAAGGAACCGCCTACTGGATTGCGGCGGGAGGCTTTATTACAGAAGGATATTTGACAGATGCCATTCGTGAGGTTTTGCTGAAAGACTGCCAGGCAGCTTCCTTTGACCTGAAGGAACAACTCCATGTGCTGCAGCTTCCAGAACAGAAAAACATTTGGGATCTCTCCGTGGGAGCTTATCTGATCAATCCATTAAAGAACGGCTATACCTATGATGACATTTCCAACGAATATCTGGGCCGGATGATTCCATCCAAAGAAGAGCTTCTTGGAAAGACCGGCTTTGCAAAGGCAGAAGAGACCATGCCGGAAAAAATGACAGAATGTGCCTGCCGTATGGCACTGACAGCCTATGAAGCAAAAGAACCAGTTCTTAAAAAAGTGGAAGACTACGGGATGATGGACCTTTACCGGGATGTTGAAATGCCTCTGGTCTACACTCTGTGTGATATGGAAGAGGCAGGTATTCAGGTGAATGCAGAAGAATTAAAGGCCTATGGAGAACAGCTTTCTGTGCGTATTACTCAGCTGGAGCAGCAGATCTATGAGGAGGCTGGAGAGGCCTTTAACATCAATTCCCCCAAACAGTTAGGGGTTCTGCTTTTTGAAAAACTGAAGCTCCCCTATGGCAAGAAGACCAAAACCGGATATTCTACCGCAGCGGATGTATTGGAAAAACTGGCGCCGGAAAGCCAGCTGGTAACGGATATTCTGGAATACCGGACCCTGTCCAAATTAAAATCCACCTATGCGGACGGACTGGCAGGCTACATCGGAGAAGATGGAAGAATCCACGGGAAATTTCATCAGACCATTACGGCCACCGGACGGATCAGCAGCACGGAACCAAACCTGCAGAACATTCCGGTGCGGACAGAGCTTGGGCGGCTCCTTCGGAAGGTCTTTATTCCTAAAAAAGACAGCGTTTTTGTGGATGCGGACTATTCCCAGATTGAGCTGCGGGTGCTGGCGCATTTTTCCGGAGATGAGCATTTGATTAAGGCATATCAGGAGGCGGCGGACATTCATCGGATTACGGCTTCCCAGGTCTTCCATATTCCTTTTGAAGAAGTGACTGACTTACAGAGACGTAATGCCAAAGCCGTGAATTTTGGAATTGTATATGGCATCAGCTCTTTTGGCTTAAGCCAGGGATTAAGCATTACCCGAAAAGAAGCCGGAGAGTACATTGAGCGGTATTTTGAAACCTATCCGGGAATCAAGGCATTCTTAGACGGGGAAGTGGAAAAGGCAAAGACAGAAGGCTATGTGTCCACTTTGTTTGGCAGAAGACGGCCGGTGCCGGAATTAAAGTCTTCCAATTTCATGCAGCGCTCCTTTGGGGAACGAGTGGCCATGAATGCGCCGGTACAGGGAACCGCAGCAGATATTATTAAGATTGCCATGATCCGTGTGAATAAGCGTCTGAAAGAGGAGACAGCGAATTCCAGGCTGGTGCTGCAGATCCACGATGAACTGCTGGTGGAGACCGATGAACGGGAAACCGCACAGGTTCAGAAGATTCTGGAAGAAGAAATGACAGGTGCCGCCCATTTGGCCGTGCGCCTGGAAATTGACATGCACACCGGAAAAAACTGGTACGAGGCAAAATAAAGGGCCGGGCAGGAGAACGAAATGAAGGTACTTGGAATTACAGGAGGCGTAGGCGCCGGAAAGAGCACGATTCTGGAATATCTCACCAGAGCTTACGGTGCCAGAGTGATCCAGGCAGACCAGGTGGGACACCATCTGATGGAGCCTGGACAGCGCTGCTATTATCAGATTGTGGAAATATTTGGAAGCGGAATGCTAAAAGGCGATCAGACCATTGACCGGGAAAAGCTGGGAAAACTGGTATTTGCGGACAAAGAAAAGCTTGAAAAGTTAAACGGCATCATCCACCCTGCAGTAAAAGCTTATATTGCAGAGGAGATTGAGAAGGAACGGAAAAACGGAAAGGTTCCCTTTGTGGCAGTGGAGGCAGCCCTTCTCATTGAAGATCACTACGATGTGATCTGTGATGAGATCTGGTATATTTATGTGGATGAAAAGACCCGTGAAAAGCGCCTGGCATCTTCCAGGGGCTACTCGGAAGAAAAGACAAAATCCATTCTGCGCAGCCAGCTTTCAGACAAGCGTTTTCGCATGGCCTGTCAATTTGTGGTTGACAACAGCAGCACAATCGTAGAAAATACATATGAACAGATTGACAGAGGACTGGTAGAACATGGATTTTTGTAGTATTGCAAGCGGAAGCAGCGGAAACTGCATTTTTGCGGGAACCTCAGATACGGGGATCTTAATTGACGCAGGCATCAGCGGAAAACGGGTGGAACAGGGATTAAACGGCATCGGCCGTACCGGAAAAGAATTAAACGGCATTCTGGTAACCCACGAACATTCTGATCACATTAAGGGCTTGGGTGTTTTGGCAAGAAAGCACCACGTTCCGATTTATGCCACTCCAGGAACTATCCGGGAGATCAAAAAAAGCGGCCTTGGAAAGATTGATGAAGAGCTTTATCAGGAGATTCACACAGACGAAGCATTTTCCATTGGAGATCTGACCATCCAGGCCTTTGACATTTCCCACGATGCAGCAGAACCAGTGGCTTACCGGATCACAGATGGGAAAAAGACCGTGGGAGTGGCTACGGACCTGGGTGTTTACACGGAGTATACCATTGAACACTTAAAAGGATTGGATGCGGTGCTTCTGGAAGCAAACCACGATGTCAATATGCTTCAGGTGGGGTCATACCCCTACTATTTAAAACAGCGGATTTTGGGAAACCGGGGACATTTATCCAACGAAAATGCCGGCCGTCTGCTGTGTGAGATCCTGAATGATAAGCTTCAGGCGGTTTTTCTGGGCCACTTAAGCAGGGAAAACAACTACGAAGCACTGGCCTATGAGACCGTGTGCGCGGAAGTGACTCTGGGGGACAATCCTTACAAGGCATCGGATTTCCCTATCAAAGTGGCACACAGGGATGTGCCGTCTGATCTTATTGTACTGTAAAGAAAAGGCAGAAAAAGCCGGAAAACTTTGCAGGATAGATAAAATGGGAACAATTATGAGGAGGATCACAGATCATGAAAAAAACAATTATCACTGTTGTAGGAAAAGACACCGTAGGAATCATTGCCCGGGTTTGTACATATCTGGCAGAAAATAATGTAAATGTTCTGGACATCACTCAGACCATTGTCCAGGGATTTTTCAATATGATGATGGTTGTGGACGCAAACAACAGTACAAAAGAATTTGAAGACCTTGCCAGAGGCTTGGAGCAGCTTGGCGGCACCATTGGCGTGGACATCCGCTGCCAGCACGAAGACATCTTCAACAAAATGCACAGAATCTGAAAATAGGCCAGCAAAGGGGACTGCGGACATGATAAATATTTTTGAAGCA
>CAJMON010000065.1 GCA_905214955.1 uncultured bacterium | reverse complement strand
AAAAGACGATAAGAAGCATAAAAAACGGCGGGGGGGGGGTACCGAAACGCAGGTTATTGAACAGTGACAAATGGATATAAAAGTAGAAAAATATCTGCCTTTTGAACAGAAAAGAAATGAGCGGCAAAAGCATGTGGTAAAAAGAGAGGAGAGGTTTTGCCATGGAGGTAAGTATGTCAGTTTATTACCTTGGAGCAGTTAATGTTATCGGATTTCTGCTGTATGGGATTCATTTAAAATTGTTCAGACAAAGAGTGGAAGGGCAGGTGGACATTCCGCTTATGTGCCTGTCTCTGGCTGGCGGTTCAGGGGGGATTCTTTTATCCATGCTTTTCTTTGACCGAAAAGTGCAGAAAGAAAATGTGCTGCTGAAAGTGTGGAACCTCTGCCTGCTGGTGATTCAGATAATGGTTCTGCTGTTGTTCAAAGAATATCAGAATCATGGACTTACCTTCGTATTCTGGGATTTTTTCCAAGAGCATCCGTGGCTTTTCTGGTATCTGGCAGGAATGAATGTGCTGACTTTTCTGGTATTTGCGGCAGATAAAAGAAAAGCAGTAAAAAAAGGCCCTCGTATCCGGATCGTGGTCCTTCTTGGGCTGGCGTTTCTTGGCGGAAGCATCGGGGCACTTCTTGGCATGTATCTGCTGCACCATAAGACAAAGAAAAACTATTTTACTGTGGGTGTACCGTTGATGCTGGTGATGCAGGTCAGCATTCTTCTTGGCATCATGAACCTGTAGACAGAGAAAGGAACAGACTGGATTAAAAAGAAAGGATATTCTGCACGTAAAAGCACCTGGAAACCTGTATCTGTATTATTCCGCCGTGCGCTGCTTGGAACCAGATCCGGAAAACATTCATGTGACGAAAAACGGCCATATGGAGACCAGCCAGGCACTGATGACCTCTTAAGACGGGGAAACCTTTGAAAATTGGAACGGGAAGCAGCAGGTGATTCCGGTGATCTGGGATGAAGAAATGGCAGATTTTCAGGATACCAAACATTATCATGCAGTCAGCCGGACACCGGAAATTTCAGGAGAGGCCAGGCTGGATATTTTTGTAGAACCTCAGCTGATTGAAATTTTTGTAAACGATGGATGGTATGTACTCAGCAATGTGGTATATCCGGAGATAGAAAAATGCAGAAGGCAAACAGCTTTTTGAGGTGCAGAGTCTGCAAAAAGTATGAGAGATGACTCAGAAAAGAGTTGACAAATGAGTAAGCCTCGACTAACATAGAAACTGTCAAAAAAGGTTAGATAAAACTAAATAGAATGCATGGACGGACATCGGATTTGACAGAATTTATGTTAGAGCGTGTTTGAAAAATCATTCCTGCAATCTGTACGCCTCACTTTGCGTGAGATTTTGCCCTGATTCGGTTAACGCAGCCCGCTGCGCCGCCCTCATTCAGACAAAATCTTCCACAAATTGTGACGTACATCTTACAGAAAGCATTTTTCAAACACGCTCTGGGAGAGGAGACGAGTTATGTTTTTGGAAGTACAGGGGATCCGGAAATCTTTTGGAACAGGAGACAGTAAAGTTGATGTTTTAAAGGGCCTGGATCTGCAAATTGAACGAGGAGAATTTTGCGTGCTTTTAGGGCCTTCCGGTTCCGGGAAATCTACATTGTTAAACATCATCGGAGGCATTGACGCAGCAGATGCGGGAAGTATTACCATTGACGGAGAACGTCTGGAAGATATGAATGAAAAAAGGCTGTCTTTGTACCGTCGGAAACATCTGGGTTATATTTTTCAGATGTACAATCTAATTCCGAACCTGACTTTGCGGGAAAATATTGAAGTGGGGGCATATTTAAGCGACAGTCCCCTGGATGTGGATGAATTGATGGAAACACTGGGCATTACTGAGCATCAGAGAAAACTGCCCAACCAGCTTTCCGGAGGACAGCAGCAGCGCACTGCCATTGGACGTGCCATTGTAAAAAATCCGGATATTCTGCTGTGCGATGAGCCAACAGGAGCCCTGGACTATCAGACATCAAAAGAAATTTTAAAACTGATTGAAACAGTCAATCAAAAATATGGAAATACCATTGTCATGGTGACCCACAATGATGCCATCAAAGATATGGCGGACAGAGTGGTGAAGCTTCGTGATGGCATGATTCGGAAAAATTATAAAAATGAGCAGAAGATTCCAGCTGCCAGCCTGGAATGGTAAGGAGGCAGTCTGATGAAAAATCCATTGTTCAAAAGGCTGCCAAGGGAGCTGAAAAGTGAATTTGGAAAATATCTGGTGATTTTTCTGCTGCTGACATCCACTATCGGACTGGTTTCCGGATTTCTGGTAGCAGACAATAGTATGCTCCTGGCCTACAACGAAAGTTTTGAAAAATATCATGTGGAAAATGGAAACTTCCGCACATCTTCTGCACTGGGAGAACGTCAGAAAGAGACCATTGAGCAGGAAGGCGTCCAGCTTTATGACCTGTTTTATGTGGAAGAGGCTCTGAGCAATGGAAACACCATGCGGATTTTTCAGAACCGGACGGACGTGGACCAGGTGTGCCTGATGGAGGGAGCATTCCCACAGAGGGCGGATGAGATCGGCGTGGACCGGATGTATGCGGACAACAACGGGCTGCACACCGGGGACGTTATAGAAAGTGGGGATCATACCTGGAAAATTACCGGTCTTGTGGCATTGTCTGACTACAGCGCTCTTTTCCAGAACAATAGCGATTCCATGTTTGACTCTGTAAAATTCGGCGTTTCCGTGGTATCCGAAGAAGGATTTGCAGTCTTTGGAAAAGAGAAACTGCATTACAATTATGCATGGACTTACAATATCCAGCCGGAAACGGAAAAAGAGGAGAAAGAAGTTTCGGAGACGCTGATGGAAAAGATCGGAAAGACAGCGCATCTGGAAGCTTTTATCCCCCGGTACGTAAACCAGGCCATTATCTTTACCGGAGATGATATGGGCGGAGACCGGGCTATGACGATGACGCTTCTGTATATTGTCATTGCGATCATGGCGTTTGTCTTTGGAATTACCATCAGCAATACCATACGAAAAGAAGCCGGTGTCATCGGTACGCTTCGGGCTTCCGGGTATACCAGATGGGAACTGATGCTGCATTATATGACCATGCCGGTTCTGGTGACGATTGTCGGAGCCCTTGTGGGAAACATTCTGGGCTATACGGTGTTTAAAGATGTGTGTGCGGCAATGTATTATGGAAGCTACAGTCTTCCAACGTATGTGACGGTCTGGAACTTGGAGGCCTTCTGGCTGACCACCCTGGTTCCGGCGCTGATTATGCTGATTGTCAATTCTGCGGTGCTGTACCGCAGCCTGCGTCTGTCACCGTTGAAATTCCTGCGCAGAGACTTATCCGGAAAGAAACAGAAAAAAGCTATACACTTAAGTCAGAAAATGACCATCTTTACCAGATTTCGCCTCCGGGTGATTTTCCAGAACATGAGCAGTTATGTTGTGCTGTTCCTGGGAATTTTGTTTGCAAACCTGCTTCTGTTTTTCGGACTTCTGCTGCCGTCGGTGCTCTCCCATTATCAGGAGGAAATTCAGGACAATCTGCTGGCTGATTATCAGTATATTCTTTCCGTGCCTGTGAGTATGGCAGGAGGAAACAGCCTGCAGACTGCCATAGAAATGCTGGCCTTTGCCGGAGGAACCCAGACAGATAATCCGGATGCGGAAAAATTTTCTGCATATTCCCTAGATACGCTGGCGGAGAAATATAAGAGTGAAGAAGTACTTCTGTACGGAGTCCAGCCGGACAGCAGATATGTTGATGCAGATTTTACGACAGCAGACGGCGTTTACATTTCTTCTGCTTATGCGGAAAAATTCCGGCTTCATACAGGAGACACTATTACTCTGAAAGAAAAGTATGAAAAGGGCGAATATTCTTTCAGGGTAGCTGGCATTTATGAATACAGCGCAGCGCTGTGTGTATTTATGGATCAGCAGAAACTCAATGAGATCTTTGATCTGGGAGAAGATTATTTCAGCGGATATTTTTCAGAAACTCCTCTTACAGATCTCAATGAAAAATATGTGTGGTCTGTAATTGACATTGATGCGCTGACCAAGATTTCCAGACAGCTGGATGTTTCCATGGGAAGTATGATGGGAATCTTCAATGTATTTTCGGAGATGATTTTTGCAGTATTGATCTATCTGCTTTCCAAGCTGATCATTGAGAAAAACGCCCAGTCCATTTCCATGACCAAGATTCTGGGATACAGCAACGCAGAGATCAGCTGCCTGTATATTCTGTCTACCAGCATTGTGGTGGTACTGTGCATTCTTATCAGTCTGCCCATTGAACGGGGCGTGATGGAAATACTGTTTAGAGAAATGATGCTTTCCAGCATGTCCGGATGGATTACCATGTGGGTAGATCCCATGATTTATGTGGAAATGTTCGTGGCAGGTGTGCTGACTTATACAGTAGTGGCGCTGCTGGAATACCGGAGAATCCGCCGGGTGCCCATGGATGAAGCATTAAAGAATCAGGAATAAAACAGAAAGAAATAAAATGAAGTTGTGCGAGGCAGTGGTTTTATGGAAACATAGAATCACTGCTTTTTTTGCCAGGCATATCAATCAAAAAAATAATTGACATTTGAAATGGTTTCAAGTAGAATGTTCGTAACAAAACAATTCGGAGACGAACAAAGGAGGGATTCCAAAAGGACTATGAGAGACTGCCGCAGTATTGCTTTTATGGTCCACAATCTGGATAAAAAAATCAACCGCCGTCTGGTGGCGTATGGTGCGGCACTTGGAATTGATGATGTGACGATTATGAACGGCTGGATTATCGGATATCTGTATGACCATCAGGATCAGGATACTTACCAGCGGGATATCGAAGCGGAATTTTCCATCGCAAGATCCACGGTGACGGGGATTATTCAGGTTATGGAGAAAAAAGGATTTATTAAGAGGGAGACGGTAGCCAGTGATGCCAGGCTGAAAAAGCTGGTGCTGACACCGAAGGGAGTGGATATCCATCAAAGGACGATATCCGATTTTGATGCTGTGGAACGGGATCTGCTAAAAGGGCTTACCAAAGAAGACCTGGATAATTTTACAGCGATCTATGAGAAACTATTAAACAATATCGAATAAGGAGAACCTTCTTATGCTGAAAACGCTAGGAGCACAGATTAAAGAATTTAAACGCGCTTCCATTGCCACACCGATCTTTATGATTCTGGAAGTGGTGATGGAGACGATCATTCCGCTTTTGATGGCTTCCATTATTGACAAGGGCGTGGAGGCCGGAAACATCGGCCACATTTACCGGACGGGCGCTCTGATGGTAGTCATGGCGGCAATGGGTCTGCTCTGGGGTGTTCTGGGAGGAAAGTACGGTGCAAAAGCATCGGCGGGATTTGCCAGAAACCTTCGTCAGGCCATGTTTGACAACATTCAGACTTTTTCATTTTCCAACATTGACAAGTACAGCACCGCAGGTCTTGTGACCCGTCTGACTACAGATGTGACCAACCTGCAGAACGCATATCAGATGCTTCTGCGTATGTTTGTCCGTGCACCATTCAGCATGCTTTTTGCCATGATCATGGCTTTTCAGATCAATGCCAGACTGGCCAGCGTCTACCTGATTGCTGTGATTTTCCTGGGTGCCTGCCTGGTGCTGATGATGAGCCGGGCTACCAAATATTTCCAGCAGGTATTTAGAAAGTACGATGACTTAAATGCCAGTGTGCAGGAAAACGTTTCTGCAATCCGTGTCGTCAAAGCATACGTGCGGGAAGATTACGAAAAGAAACGCTTTACCAAAGCCAGTGAAAATGTGTATCAGATGTTTGTAAAAGCAGAAAGAATTGTGACCAACAACGGTCCGCTGATGATGTTTACCGTATATGCCTGTATTCTGGGAATCAGCTGGCTGGGTGCAAAGATGATTGTTTCTGAAACCCTGACCACCGGACAGCTGATGAGCCTTCTGACCTACTGCATGAACATCCTCATGAGTTTGATGATGCTTTCCATGATTTTTGTTATGGTTACCATGAGTACAGCCAGTGCAGAACGTATCTGTGAAGTCTTGAATGAAAAAGCAGATCTGGTAAATCCGGAAAATCCGGATTTTGAGATTCCGGATGGAAGTATTGAATTTAAAAATGTGGATTTCGCTTACCGCAAGGGTGGCAACAAGGTGCTTTCGGATATCAACCTGAAAATCCAGTCCGGCGAAACCGTGGGAATCATTGGAGGAACCGGAAGTGCCAAATCCAGTCTGGTGAACTTGATCAGCCGTCTGTATGATGTGTCCGCAGGAGAAGTGCTGGTAGGCGGCAAAGATGTGCGCGGCTATGATCTGGAAACTCTGCGTAACCAGGTGTCCGTGGTACTGCAGAAAAACGTGCTGTTCTCCGGAACCATCCTGGACAATCTGCGCTGGGGTGACAAGGATGCCACGGAAGAAGAATGCATCCGGGCATGCAAACTTGCCTGTGCTGATGAATTTATTGAGACATTTCCGGAAAAATACAATACCTATATAGAACAGGGCGGAAGCAACGTATCCGGAGGACAGAAACAGCGTTTGTGTATTGCCAGAGCACTTCTGAAAAAACCGAAGATCCTGATTCTGGATGATTCAACCAGTGCCGTGGATACCGCTACCGACAGCAAGATCCGCAAGGCGTTTGCAGAGGAAATTCCGGGAACTACCAAGCTGATCATTGCCCAGCGTATCAGCAGTGTGCAGAATGCGGACCACATCATTGTTATGGAAGACGGAAAGGTGAATGCATATGGCACTCATGAGGAACTGTTAAAGACCAATCCGATTTACCGGGATGTCTATGAGTCCCAGACTTATAACAAACAGAATGATGGAAAGGAGGAGGCATAACATGGCAGAAGAAAAAGCCAGAGAATTCAAGGGACCAGGTGGAAGAGGTCCAAGAGGCCCGAAACCGAAGCTGAATAATCCGGGAGCGCTTTTCAAGCGGATGATGAAATATATTCTGCAGTATTATACACCTCACTGCATCACCGCAGTAATCTGCATTGTCGTATCGGTACTGGCAAATGTACAGGGAACCCTGTTTATGCAGACTCTGATTGACCAGTATATCATGCCCTTGATCGGAAACCAGAATCCGGATTTTTCCGGACTGGCCCATGCCATCATGCGTGTAGGAGGATTTTACCTGTGCGGTGTTGCAGCAGCGTATATTCAGGCGAAAGTCATGATCTATGTCAGCCAGGGTACTTTAAAACACTTAAGAGACGATATGTTTATCCATATGGAAAGCCTGCCTATCCGGTATTTTGATACCAATGCCCACGGCGATATCATGTCTATGTACACCAACGACATTGATACTCTGCGCCAGATGATCAGCCAGAGCATTCCTCAGTTTATTAACAGTATCATTACCATTGTCAGTGTTCTTGGAAGTATGATTTTCCTGAACATTCCGCTGACAGTGGTAACGCTGATTATGGTGGCCATTATGCTGACCGTTACCGGAAAGGTAGCCGGATTAAGCGGACGCTATTTCATGGAGCAGCAGAAAAACATCGGTAAAGTCAACGGCTATATTGAAGAGATGATGGAAGGTCAGAAGGTAGTAAAGGTCTTCTGCCACGAGGAAGAAAGCCGGGCAGATTTCCGGAAACTCAACGATGCGCTCTATGAAAGTGCGGATAAGGCAAATACCTTTGCAAATATGTTAGGGCCGGTGAATGCCCAGTTGGGAAATATCAGCTATGTGGTCTGCGCCATTGTGGGAGGTGTGCTTGCCCTGAACGAAGTAGGCGGGTTTACCCTTGGCGGACTGGCCAGTTTCCTGACATTTAACAAGAGTTTCAATATGCCCATCAATCAGGTGAGCCAGCAGTTAAACAGCGTTGTGATGGCTCTGGCAGGAGCAGACCGTATCTTCCGTCTCCTGGACGAAAAGCCGGAAATGGATGAAGGTTATGTTACTTTGGTGAACGCCAAAATGGAAAACGGAAAGATCGTAGAAAGTGAAAAGCGTACCAATATGTGGGCGTGGAAACATTACCACAAGGCAGAAGGCACCACAACGTACAAGAAGCTTACGGGAGATGTGGTGTTTGATGGTGTGAATTTTGGATATAATCCGGATAAGATTGTTCTGCATAATGTGAAACTTTATGCCCAGCCGGGACAGAAGATCGCATTTGTAGGATCGACCGGTGCCGGAAAGACCACCATCACCAACCTGATCAACCGGTTCTATGATATTCAGGATGGAAAAATCCGGTATGACGGCATCAACATCAATAAGATCAAAAAAGCAGATCTGCGCCGGTCTCTTGGAATTGTTCTCCAGGATACGCACTTGTTTACCAATTCGGTTATGGAAAATATCCGTTATGGACGGCTGGATGCCACGGATGAGGAAGTCATTGCGGCAGCAAAACTGGCGAATGCCGATGGATTTATCCGGCACCTGCCCCAGGGATATGACACCATGCTGACCGGAGATGGTGCCAACCTAAGCCAGGGACAGAGGCAGCTGTTGGCCATTGCCCGTGCGGCTGTGGCAGATCCGCCGGTGCTGATCCTGGATGAAGCTACCAGCTCCATTGATACCCGTACCGAGAAAATCGTACAGGATGGAATGGACAAACTGATGAAAGGAAGAACGACTTTCGTCATTGCACACAGACTGTCCACCATTCGAAACAGTGACTGTATTATGGTACTGGAGCAGGGAAGAATCATCGAGAGAGGAACCCACGAAGAGCTCTTAAAAGAGGGCGGAAAGTATTATCAGCTTTATACAGGAAAAATTGTAATGGATTAAAAGAGAAAGAAAAAGAAAGGGCCTGCGGCGGCTGCAGAAGAATCTGCGGAGCGGCAGGTTTTTTCGTGGGCAGGTGTGTGTGCTTATGGGGCGGCAGCCAGGCTCTGCAGTTGGTTCTGCTGCTTCGGAGGACGTTATCTCTAAGCAGCTGACAGCCCTCCTGTAGATGAAGAACAACTGTCAGCCCGGACAGCCCGCTGCCGCACCACGTAGCGCCGTGCAGGCTTCGGCTGTTTCACCACTTCGGCGTTTTTATTCAAGACCGGCCCAGCCAGTCAGGCCTCCTCTCTAATTTTCTTCACAGAATGTTCATAAAAAAATACTTGCATTTCGCCTAAAATATGTTATAGTACATATAGAACAAAGCAAACAAGAAAAAGCTTGTTCTTGGTGCATACGCATCAGAGGAAAAGGACAGGAGGGAATTTTATGAATGTTCAGAAATTTACACAGAAATCTCTTCAGGCCGTCAATGATCTGGAAAAGATCGCATATGAGTATGGGAACCAGGAGGTTGAACAGGAGCACCTGCTGTACAGCCTGCTGAATCAGGAAGACAGCCTGATTTTAAAACTGATAGAAAAGATGGAGATTAATAAGGACGAATTCAAATCCAGCCTGGTACAGGCTCTGGAAAAACGTCCGAAAGTTTCCGGAGGCCAGGTTTACATCGGTCAGGATCTGAACCGTGTACTGGTAAGCGCAGAGGATGAGGCAAAAGCTATGGGAGATGAATACGTTTCCGTAGAGCATTTATTCCTGGCTCTGTTAAAATCCCCCAGCAGATCTATGAAAGAACTGTTCCGCCAGTATGGCATTACCAGAGAGCGCTTTCTTCAGGCATTGTCCACTGTCCGGGGCAACCAGAGAGTCACTACGGACAATCCGGAAGCAACCTATGACACCCTCGCCAAATATGGCCAGGAGTTGGTAGAAAAAGCCAGAAACCAGAAGATGGATCCGGTCATCGGACGAGATAATGAGATCCGAAACGTCATCCGGATTCTTTCCCGTAAGACCAAAAACAACCCGGTTCTGATCGGTGAGCCTGGTGTAGGTAAAACCGCCGTGGTAGAAGGTCTGGCACAGCGTATTGCCAAAGGCGATGTTCCGGAAGCGTTGAAGAACAGAAAATTGTTTTCATTGGACATGGGCGCATTGGTAGCAGGTGCGAAATACCGTGGTGAATTTGAGGAACGTTTAAAAGCCGTTCTGGAAGATGTACGAAAAAGTGATGGAGAGATCATTTTGTTCATTGATGAGCTGCACCTGATTGTCGGTGCCGGAAAGACCGATGGCGCCATGGATGCAGGAAATATGTTAAAGCCCATGCTGGCAAGAGGCGAACTGCACTGCATTGGTGCTACCACCCTGGATGAATACCGCCAGTATATTGAAAAAGATCCGGCACTGGAACGTCGTTTCCAGCCGGTGCTGGTAGATGAGCCTAGCGTAGAAGATACGATTTCCATTCTCCGCGGATTGAAAGAGCGCTACGAAGTATTCCACGGCGTAAAGATTACCGACAGTGCGCTGGTAGCAGCAGCCACTCTGTCCCACAGATATATTTCGGACCGTTTCCTGCCGGACAAAGCCATCGACCTGGTGGATGAGGCATGTGCACTGATCAAAACGGAGCTGGATTCCATGCCAACGGAGCTGGATGAGCTGCGCAGACGGATTATGCAGATGGAAATTGAGGAAGCTGCTCTGAAGAAAGAAACAGACAATCAGAGCAAAGAGCGTCTGGAAACACTCCAGAAAGAGCTGGCAGAGATTCGAGATGAGTTTAATGGCAAGAAAGCTCAGTGGGACAATGAGAAACATTCCGTTGAAAATCTGTCCAAACTGCGTGAGCAGATCGAGGACATGAACAAAGAGATTGAAAAAGCAAAACAGCAGTACGATCTGAACCGTGCGGCAGAACTTCAGTATGGAGAGCTTCCGAGATTGCAGCAGCAGCTGGCTGTCGAAGAAGAAAAAGTAAAGAACAAAGACCTTTCTCTGGTACATGAAAGCGTGACTGACGAAGAAATTGCCAGAATCGTATCCAGATGGACGGGAATTCCGGTAGCAAAGCTGACGCAGGGTGAGCGTGCAAAGATTCTGCACCTGGCAGACGAACTGCATAAGCGTGTGATTGGACAGGACGATGGAGTGGAAAAAGTGACAGATGCCATTATCCGTTCCAAAGCAGGGATCAAAGATCCTACCAAGCCCATTGGTTCGTTCCTGTTCCTTGGCCCTACCGGTGTAGGTAAAACGGAACTTGCCAAGGCACTGGCGGCCAGCCTGTTCGATGATGAACAGAACATGGTGCGGATTGACATGAGTGAGTATATGGAGAAACATTCCGTCTCCCGTCTGATCGGAGCACCTCCAGGATATGTAGGATATGAAGAGGGCGGCCAGCTGACAGAGGCAGTACGGCGGAAACCGTATTCCGTTGTATTGTTTGATGAGGTAGAAAAGGCTCATCCGGATGTTTTCAATGTTCTGCTGCAGGTGCTGGATGACGGACGTATCACAGATTCCCAGGGCCGGACAGTAGACTTTAAGAATACTATTTTGATTATGACATCCAACATAGGTTCTTCTTATCTGCTAGAAGGCATTCAGCCCGATGGAAAGATCAGTCCGGAAAGCCAGGAAATGGTCATGAAGGATTTAAGAGCAAGCTTCCGCCCGGAGTTCTTAAACAGACTGGATGAGATCATCATGTTCAAGCCTCTGACAAAGGACAACATCGGACACATCGTAGATCTGCTGATGGCTGACTTGAACCGGAGACTGAAAGACCAGGAGATCACACTAGAGTTGACACCGGAAGCCAAAGATTATGTCATAGAAGGCGGTTACGATCCGGTATACGGAGCGAGACCATTAAAGAGATTCCTTCAGAAAAATGTGGAGACGCTGGCAGCGAGGGAAATCCTGTCCGGAGAAGTCCTGGAGGGCGATGTGATCCGCATGGATATCAAAGAAGGAAAACTGGTAGCAGAGAGGATACCAAAAGCATGATACCCAAAGACCCGTTTATGCTGTTAAGCTATGTCAATACACAGCTGCGTGATTTCTACCCGGATCTGGATCAAATGTGCCAGGCATTGGGATTGGAAAAAAAAGAACTGGAAGACAAACTGGCCGGTATTGATTACAGCTACGACAAAACAACAAATCAGTTTGTATAAGCTGCTGTAAAAATGCGGATACAGAAGACAGAGAGGATGAGGCTTACAGGAAGCCTTGTCTTCTCTTTTTTTATTGCCAAGCATATCAATGATTGGTCCAGTATATATAAAAATAAAATGCACGCGTACAGCATGAAAAATGTTGAAATAATTTAGAAAAACATACTGGAAAATTGCAGAAATATAATGAAACTTTCAGACTGCTTTCAAATAAAACAGAAAGACCCGTCTATGGAACTGAAAGTGACTGTCTATAATATCAATCCAGGCTTTCATGAATCATTAAAAAGCTCCTGTACAGTACTGGGAGAATACGCAGAGTATACCAGCAGAGTACGAGCATATACAAGAGAGATGGATCTGGAAGAAGCAGTAGAAAGAGCAATTACAGAGTGTATCAAAGAAGGAATGTTAACAAAGTCTAGCAAAAATTCTCCTACCTCTTCAGGTAGTGAGATGAATTGTAAAAGAAACCTAAACGGCAGCGGTGGGCGGAGAGAGATCGGTATCCCCCGCTGACATGAGGTTTAACCACAGTCGGGATCATCCCGGCGTGTCAGACTCCGTAAATACCGACTGTGAGTTGAAACAAAAGATTTTTTGGAAAAAAACAGAGCGGAGGCGAAGAACGTGAGTATTTATGAATATGATGAAGAAAAACATCTGGCGCAGGTGCGGGAGGAAGGTAGAGAAGAAGGCAGAGAAGAAGGCAGAGAAGAAGGTAGAGAAGAAGGGGAGGAACGTCTGGGAAAACTGATGATGGTTCTTCTGGTATCAGGAAGAAACATAGATGCACAGAAAGCAGCTGCTGATGCAGATTACAGAAGAGAACTGTATAAAGAGTGCTGTGTATAAAAGAAAATTAATTCACGGGACGAATTATTGATATGCCTGGCAATAAAAATGGGCAGACACTTTGATTGTCTGCCCGCAGAAAGTTACTGTTTGAATCAGCGGTCCATTTCGGACTGTGCGCCGGTCTGTTTATGCTCCCGGCGGATGGTGTCCAGTTCCCGTTTGTCAGAAGCAGGCAGGTCACCGGGGATGGTGTTTTTCACAGCGCTGGCGGCATCGCCATATTCCAGAGCGCGCTGAAGATTGTCAGGCTCTGAGAGGAGTCCATAAAGAACTCCGGAAACATAGGCATCTCCGCTGCCGATACGGTCTACGACTTCGATGTTGTGGTAAGGCTCTTCGGTATAGAAGCAGTCGGCCTTTGCATTATAGATCATAGACTGGAATGTATGGACCTTGGGACTGTGTACTGTACGCTTGGTAGAAGCGACAATGGAAATAGGATATTCTCTGGTAAAACTCTTCATGATTTCCTGCTGAGTACCTTCTTTATGGAACGTGAGTCTTGCAGTATCTTCAGAACAGAAGAAAATATCCACATAAGGCAGCAGCTGTTCAATGCAGGCGCGGGCCTCTTCTCCAGTCCAGAGATTTCCGCGGAAGTTTACATCAAAAGAGATGAGCGCTCCCTGTTCTTTGAATTTTCGGATCATGGTGACAGCTGTTTCACGGGGGCCAGGACCCAGTGCAAGGGTAATGCCGCTGGTATGAAAACAGCGGGTGCTTGCATACATGGAATCTGGAAAATCTTTCGGAGAAATTCTCTGAAAAGAGGTATGCATTCGGTCATAGACGATTCTGGGTTTTCTTGGATAAGCCCCATTCTCATAATAATAAACACCCAAGCGGGCGTCTTTTTCTTCATCGTATACAAGATAATCATCCGAAACACCGTTAAAGCGGATTCGGTTTTTAATGTAAGTACCCATGTCATTGGCAGGCAGTTTTGAAAGAACACCCGTGTGCAGTCCTAAAAGGGAAACACCGGAAGCTACGTTAAATTCTGCACCGCCGGCCTGCTTTACAAACGTATCCCCTCTGGTAAGACGTTCATTGGAGGGAGGGGAAAGGCGCAGGAGAAGTTCTCCCAGCGCCAGCAGGTCAAAGTTTTTTTCCTTGTTTTCCATTTCCATAGAGTTCACCTGCAGATCCCTTCCGGCCTATTAGCCTCTGATCTCTTTTACCAGATTTACAGCTTCTTCGGTCATGGCTTTGATCTTGTCGAACTCGCCGGCTTTGATCATATCACCTTTTACCATCCAGCTTCCGCCGCAGGCAATGATTCTCTTGAATCCAAGATAATCTTTCAGGTTCTTAGCATTGACACCGCCGGTGGGCATGAAGGAGATATCTGTATAAGGAGCAGCCAGAGCTTTGATTGCAGCAACTCCGCCTGAAGTCTCTGCTGGGAAGAATTTAACAACTTTCATGCCGCGTTTTACAGCCATAGCAACTTCAGTAGCAGTTACGCAGCCCGGGAATACCGGAATACCGCGGTTTAAGCAGTAGTCTACGATCTCAGGATCAAATCCCGGAGATACGATGAATTTAGCGCCGGCATTGACTGCACGGTTTACCTGGTCGATGGTCAGAACAGTTCCGGCACCTACCAGCATATCCGGATAAGCTTCGGTCATCAGACGGATGGATTCTTCAGCAGCTGCGGTACGGAAAGTAACCTCTGCACAGGGAAGTCCGCCCTCTACCAGAGCCTTTGCAAGGGGTTTTGCATCCTTTGCATCTTCCAGAACAACAACAGGTACAACACCAAGAGATTTAATGGTTTCTGACATACACATAATTGATACATCCTTTCTACAATACACTTCGAGTCCAGTCCAGGCCCCACAAAGCAGGACCTGGAAACTGTTCGCTTAGATTATACTACAGAGGTTATCCCTGGTCAAAGAGAAATTATACCGGAAATTCGAAATAACGTACACAGTTATTGTAAGAAATGCCTTTTACGATCTCTTCCAGTGCAACATAGTCTGCCGGATACTCTCCGTTCTCTACCCAGCCGCCGATGAGTTCGCACATAATCCGGCGGAAATATTCATGTCTGGTGTAGGACAGGAAGCTTCTGGAGTCAGTCAGCATACCAATGAAGTTGCTGAGCAGGCCTAAGTTTGCAAGAGAAGTCATCTGCTCGGTCATGCCGGTCTTGTGGTCATTGAACCACCATGCGCTTCCCTGCTGGATCTTTCCAACAGCGGAGGAATCCTGGAAGCATCCCAGAAGCGTTCCGATGTAAGCATTGTCGTTGGGGTTCAAAGAATACAGGATGGTCTTGGGAAGTTCGTCGGTTGCTACCAGAGAATTTAAGAAATCTGCAGCAGTAGCAGCGGGAGCGTAGTTGTCGATGCAGTCAAATCCGGTATCCGGACCAAGTTTTGCATACATCAGGGCATTGTTGTCACGCTTGCATCCGAAGTGGAGCTGCATTACCCAGTTCCGTCTATGATATTCTTTTGCAGCAAACTGCATGAAAGCAGTCTTGAAAGTCATCTGCTCTTCTTCTGTAACAGTGCCGCCTGCCAGACGTTTTTTCAGAATGGCATCTACGGTTTTCTCAGAAGCCGGGCTGAAGTAAATGAAGTTCAGAGCGTGGTCAGAAACGGTGCATCCATTCTCAGCAAAGTAATCCATACGGATTTTCAGGGCTTCTTTCAGGGAAGCAAAGTCCTTGATTTCTACGCCGCTGACTTCGGAGAGCTGTTTTAAGTAATCCAGATAGAAATCCTTTTCCAGGTTCATAGCTTTGTCCGGTCTCCAGGCAGGCAGAACCTTTACATCGAAAGTTTTGTCTGCTTTCAGAACCTGGTGCCAGTGGAGATTGTCAACTGGGTCATCGGTGGTGCAGATCAGTTTTACGTTGGACATTTTGATCAGTCCGCGTACAGACATCTCTTTGGCAGCCAGTTTGGCATTGCACAGGTTCCATACTTCTTCAGCAGTACGTCCGTTTAACACGCCTTCATAACCGAAGAAACGGCGCAGCTCCAGGTGGCTCCAGTGGTACAGCGGGTTTCCGATGGCTTTTTCCAGGGTCTCTGCCCATTTCTGGAATTTTTCTCTGGGAGAAGCATCTCCGGTAATGTAGTATTCATCAACACCGTTGGAACGCATCTGACGCCATTTGTAATGGTCGCCGCCCAGCCATACTTCGGTGATGTTGCTGAACATTTTGTCTTCTGCGATTTCCTGGGGATTGATGTGGCAGTGGTAGTCAATAATGGGCATGTTTTCAGCATACTCATGGAAGAGCTTCTGAGCAGTGGGAGTAGAGAGTAAGAAATCTTTGTCTAAAAACGGTTTCATAAAAATAAATCCTCCTTAATATAATGAAGTTTATGATTTGTTTTGCCAAAGTCTGCAGAAGATTCTGCGGCTCGGGCATTCACAGGCTCATGAAAAGCACTGCTTTGCAGAAGAGCCTGCTGACATCCGGAATACGAAAGACACACGATGGTTAAAAATCAGCCGGGGTGGTGTTTCGAAGAATCAGCTCTGCGGAAATCTCTGTTTTCTCGGGCACTTTTTTGCCGCTCATGAGATTCATCAGAAGGGCGACAGCAGTGCTGCACAGGTATTCCAGGCGGTTGTCAATGCTGGAAAGTTCCGGTTCACAGCAGATGGAGAGCAGAGAATTGTTGTAGCCTACCACCGTCAAATCCTCCGGAATGGAAAGATGCGCGCGTCTGGCAAATTTTAAGACGGCCACAGCCAGTTCATCGTCTGTGGTGAGGACGGCATCAAAGGGAAAGTTCTGGTAATGAGCTTCCAGGGCCTGGCTGACTTCTCTGAGAGAACCGGTTCCCAAAAGAATTTGATCTTTGGAAAGCGTTTGTCCGGCTTCGCGGAAAGCCTGTTCAAAACCTTCCTGTTTTCTGGTTCCGCTGAAGGAAAAAGAGCGGGTCAGAAACAGAGGATGTCTGGCGCCGCTGGCAAAGAAACGGGAAGCGGCCAGACAGGAGGCGTCTACATCGTCGCAGAGTACACTATAGATGTGGTCTCCTTTTAAATAGCCATTTACAATAATGACAGGAATCTGTGCGGCAGCCCGGTACAGGTAGTCATTTTTTTCATCGGCTTTGTCGATAAAGTTGGAACCAATGAAAATCAGGGCATCCACATGTCTGGAAAGGAGCATGTCGGTACATTTTTCTTTCTGGGCCCAGTCATAACCGGTGCAGCATAAAAGAGAATCATAATTATGCACACGCAGTCCCTGCTCCAGAAAGGTAATGGCCCTGCCAAGGTAAGGGTCTGAGGAATCTGCACACAGAAGACCGATGGTTTGCATGGTGTTTAACATCAGGCCTCTGGCAAAGGCATTGGGCTGGTAGGATTCCTGTTCCATGACTGCCAGGACTTTTTTACGGGTTTTTTCACTGACATTCTTACTGTTATTAAGAACCCGTGAAACTGTGGCGATGGATACACCGCTTTTCTGTGAAATATCGTATATGTTCATAGCATCCCTCGCTTTATTTCATCAGCGTAAAAAGCTCTTTTCGACTTGTAAGAGCTTACAATTATTCTAAGACGAAATTC
>CAJMON010000064.1 GCA_905214955.1 uncultured bacterium | reverse complement strand
TGTAAAAAAGACACAATGGATTTAGGAGGAGAATTATGGCAGCGTATAAAGATATGAGCAGAGAAGAATTACTGCAGGAAAAAGCGGCTCTGGAAGCACAGTATGAAGAAGTGAAGGCCAGAGGGCTGAAGCTGGATATGTCCCGTGGTAAACCTTCCGCAGCACAGCTGGATCTGTCTATGGGAATGATGGATATTCTGAACAGCACGACAGACCTCAAATGTGCAGCAGGCGTAGACTGCCGGAACTATGGTATTCTGGACGGAATTGATGAAGCAAAAGAGCTTCTGGCAGATATGACAGAGGTTTCCAAAGACAACATTATTATTTATGGAAACTCCAGTCTGAATATCATGTACGATACCATTTCCCGCTCCGTAACTCATGGTGTTATGGGAAGTACTCCCTGGTGCAAGCTGGACAAGCCGGTAAAATTTCTCTGTCCAGTACCAGGATATGACCGTCATTTTGCAATCACAGAGCATTTCGGAATTGAAATGATCAATATTCCGATGACACCGGATGGCCCGGATATGGATCTGGTAGAAAAATACGTAAACAATGATCCCATGGTAAAGGGTATCTGGTGTGTACCGAAATACTCCAATCCCCAGGGACTGACCTATTCTGATGAAACTGTCCGCCGCTTTGCAAGACTGCAGCCTGCTGCAGAAGATTTCAGAATTTACTGGGATAATGCCTATGGCATCCATCATCTGTACGATGACAAGCAGGACCATCTGATTGAGATTTTGATGGAGTGCAAGAAGGAAGGACATGAGGACATGGTTTTCAAATTCTGCTCCACTTCCAAGATCAGCTTCCCAGGTTCTGGTGTGGCAGCCATCGGCGCTTCTAAAGCAAACCTGGAATTCATCAAAAAGCAGATGACCATTCAGACTATCGGACATGACAAACTGAATCAGCTCCGTCATGTACGCTACTTCAAGGATATTCACGGCATGGTAACTCACATGAGAAAACATGCAGACATCCTTCGCCCTAAGTTTGAGATGGTATTAGACGGACTGCAGGAACTGGGCGAGCTTGGAATCGGAAGCTGGATCAATCCCAGAGGCGGATATTTTATCTCCTTTGATTCTATGCCGGGCTGCGCAAAAGCAATCGTGGCAAAGGCAAAAGAAGCTGGTGTAGTGATGACTCCAGCAGGAGCTACTTTCCCGTATGGAAAAGATCCTCAGGACAGCAACATCCGTATTGCACCGTCTTTCCCAACACTGGAAGAGTTAAAAGCTGCTACCGAAGTGTTTGCACTGAGTGTAAAATTAGTGAGCATCGATAAAATCCTGGAAGAAAAATAATGAACCGAGGGCTGGAGCGTTTCGAAAAAACGAAGCTGCAGCTGCAAGGTTCCTCGAAAAAGAAAGGCATTTTCGCATCCGGACCTGGAACTGTGGAAATGCCTTTTCCAATATACGGATCTTAATAGTTTCGAAATAATTTCATAATTTTCGGGGCCCTCTGTTTACATTTTTGAAAGTCGTGTTAAAATAGTCATATCTATGAAACAAAGTTTGAAACAGAGGTAATTGAATGAGCAGAAGACAAAGAAAAAGGCGCAGACATACGGGCTCGCGGATTCTGCTGTTTGTTCTGATGGCAGTTATTCTTCTGATACTGGCCGGTATTTACGTTGGCGTAAGCATGTATTACCGGACACACTTTTTCCCAGGCACCTATATCAATGGAATGGACTGCTCAGGAATGACAGTGGAAGAAGCGGAAAACCGGATTGCGAATAAAGCAGAAGATTTTATTTTGTATATTCATGAGCGGGAAGGCAAGCTGGAGCAGATTGACGGAGCGCATATGGGATATCAGTATCTGTCAGACGGCAGTGTGCAGGCAGTGAAAGACGCAGAGAATCCCATGGAATGGATGTATGCATATTTCCACCCGGAAAGCTACAGCTCCAATGTCATCACTTCCTATGACAAAGAAAAATTAAGAAGTGCAATGGAAAAACTGAACTGTTTTGATGAAAAACAGGTGACCAGTCCTCAGGATGCGTACATAGATGACAGTGGCACATCGTATGCGCTGGTGGCAGAGGTAGAAGGCAATCAGCTGGATGAAGAAAAGACCTACCAGCTTCTGAAAGATGCCATGGATGCGGGGAAGAACGAGGTGGATCTGGAAGCTGCCGGATGTTACCTGGAGCCAGCTGTGCGTACTTCCGATGAGAACCTTCAGAAACAGTATGAAACGCTGAAAAAGTACGAAAACATGACCATCACTTATCTGATCGGAGATCAGAAAGAAGTGCTGGATAGCTTAACTATCCGGAAATGGATGGATGTGGCAGACGATGGAAGCGTGACCTTCAACTGGAATATGGCGGCAGACTGGCTGACCCAGCTGGGGGACAAATACGACACCATCGGCACCCAGCAGAAATTTACCACATCTCTTGGGGAGACGCTGATGGTAGAGGCAGTCACCTATGGATGGAAAATCGACGAAGAGCATGAAATTGACGAGCTTCTTGCAGCCCTGCAGGAAGGAAAATCCATAGAAAAAGAACCGCTGTATCTGGAAACAGCCAAGAGCCATGGCACAGACAGCATTGGAAATACCTATGTAGAGATTGATTACACCAATCAGCGGATGTGGTTTTACAAGGATGGACAGTGTCTGGTGGATACGCCGGTTGTGACTGGAAACACCAGCAAGGACATGGGTTCTCCCATTGGCATTTACTGCATTTATAATAAAGAAGAAAATGCCACCTTAAAGGGAGAAGATTATGAGACACCGGTAGATTTCTGGATGCCGTTTTACGGCGGTGTGGGAATCCATGATTCCAAGTGGCGCAGCGAATACGGCGGAACCATTTATCAGACAGGAGGCTCTCATGGATGCATCAATACACCGTGGGAGAAAGCAAAGATTATTTTTGAAAATATTTCCATCGGGGATCCGGTAATCTGCTATAATGGTTCTGTGAATGCCAGCAACGGTTCCACAACCGTAGAGAGCCAGACATCAACGAATGAGGCGGCCCAGGATCATACAGCGAAAGACGGTTCAAATACCAGTGATTCTGCGGATGGCAGCGGACAGACAGATGGAACTTCTTCAGATGTGGTGATTATCCAGGACGACACATATACACAGGATGCGTCCGGAAACGATGGCTCTAGAGAGGATGCTGCTGGATATGACACTACTCAGGATTCCGATTCAGACAGCGAGGATGTAGGGGCAGACTGGCCAACCCAGGAATGGAATGGGTATGTAGACGAAAACGGTGTCATAGTGGTTAATTAGTAGTTGACGGATCAGCACAAAAAGATAGAAAGCTGCACGAAACATACAGAGCAGATAGTAAGCAGAAAAGTATAGAAAGCTTGAGGAGGCATATTATGAAAATAGTAGTTTTGGCTGGAGGAACCAGTACAGAACGGGAGATTTCCATTGTAACAGGTACACAGGTGTGCAAGGCACTGCGAGAAAAAGGACATGAGTCCATTCTGGTGGATATTTACAGTGGGGATGCCAGAATAGATTTAGGGAATGCATTTCCGGAAACTTATGACGCAGATGCAGCTGCAGAATACATCCATAGCTTTGATGAAGAAATTCAGAATCGTTTCGATCCGGACAGACCATTTTTCGGTCCCAATGTACTGGAACTGTGCAAAGCAGCTGATGTGGTATTTATGGGACTTCACGGTTCCAACGGAGAGGATGGAAAAGTGCAGGCAGTCTTTGATCTGATGAAGATTCCCTACACAGGAAGCGGCCATTTAAGCAGTGCAATGGCCATGGATAAAGGCATTTCCAAGCAGATGTTCTGGCAGAATCAGGTTCCCACACCTAAGGGAGTCATTCTTACCAAAGGGGAAGAAATGAAGCCGCTGGAAGCTTACGGATTAGCGCTTCCGGTTGTTGTAAAGCCGTGCTGTGGAGGTTCCAGCGTAGGCGTTTCTATTCCGAAGACAGAAGAAGAATATCAGGAAGCATTAAAGGTAGCATTTTCTTATGAAGACGTGCTGGTAGTGGAAGAATACATTAAGGGACGGGAATTTTCCATTGGTGTTGTAGAAGGAAAAGCCTATCCGATCATTGAGCTGGCTCCGATTCAGGGATTTTATGATTACCACAACAAATATGCAGCTGGCAGCACGGTAGAGACCTGCCCGGCAGCATTATCCGAAGAGCTGACGAAAAAGATGCAGTCTTACGCAGAGCAGGCTTACCGGGCCCTGCGCCTTGAAAAATATGCACGGATTGATTTTATGATGGATGAGCAGAATCAGATGTACTGCCTGGAGGCAAATACACTGCCGGGAATGACCCCAACCAGCCTGCTGCCCCAGGAAGCAGCCGCTCTTGGAATGAGCTTTGCAGATCTTTGCGAGAAACTGATTCAGGTTTCCCTTTAATAAAGTCTAGCAAGAATTCTCCTACCTCTTCAGGTAGTGAGATGAATTGTAAAAGAAACCTAAACGGCAGCGGTGGGCGGAGAGAGATCGGTATCCCCCGCTGACATGAGGTTTAACCACAGTCGGGATCATCCCGGCGTGTCAGACTCCGTAAATACCGACTGTGAGTTGAAACAAATCATCAAAGAAAAGAAGAGAAAAAGTCAGGAGAAAAAGATGAAGAATTTAACCCTGGAGAACATTGCAGCCGCCTGTGGCGGAAGCTATCATGGCAGTGAGACAGACCGGAACAGAGAAGTAACAGACATTACAACAGACAGCCGCAAGGCAGGAGAAGGCAGCCTGTTTGCAGCAATCAAAGGGGAAAGAGTGGATGGTCATTCTTTTATCAATCAGGTGTTTGAAAAGGGAGCTTTGTGTGTACTCTGTGAAAAAGAGCCGGAGCTTTCTGAGGGAGTGACTGGAAACTGGATTCTGGTTGGTTCTACGCTTCAGGCACTGAAGGATATTGCAGAATTTTACCGGCAGCAGCTGTCCCTGCGCGTGGTGGGCATCACTGGAAGTGTGGGAAAGACAAGCACCAAGGAAGCCATTGCATCTGTGCTTTCTGAAAAATACTGCGTGTTGAAAACTCTGGGAAATTTTAACAACGAACTGGGACTTCCATTGACTGTGTTCCGCCTGCGGGAAGAGCATGAAGCAGCCGTACTGGAAATGGGCATCAGCGATTTTGGAGAGATGCACCGTTTAAGCAAAATTGCCAGACCGGACGTATGCGTCATGACCAACATCGGCCAGTGCCATCTGGAGTTTCTTCATGACAGAGACGGAATCCTTCGTGCAAAGTCAGAAATTTTCGATTTCCTGGCACCGGATGGGAAAATTGTCCTCAATGGGGATGATGACAAACTCTCCACGATCACAGAGATTAAGGGAATCCGCCCGATTTTCTTTGGAATCGAAAGCGGAAGAGAGATTTACGCAGATGAGATTCAGCCTATGGGACTGAAAGGAATTTCCTGCAGAATTCATGTGGGAGAGGAAAGCTTTTCCGTTGTGATTCCCATTCCCGGGTATCATATGGTATATAATGGGCTGGCAGCTACAGCGGTAGGTCTTGTGATGGGCCTGACACTGGAGGAGATCAAGAACGGCCTGGAAAAACTGGAGCCGGTAAGCGGACGGTTCCACATCATTGAAAAAAATGATATGACCATTATTGATGACTGCTACAATGCCAACCCGGTTTCCATGAAAGCATCTCTGGATGTTTTAAAGGATGCCGAGGGACGGAAAGTGGCCATCTTGGGAGATATGTTTGAGCTGGGAGAGAATGAGGCAGTACTTCATGCCAGCGTGGGTGTCCATGCAGCTGGAAATGCCATTGATCTTCTGGTCTGCGTTGGCTCCAACAGCCGTCATATGGCAGAAGCTGCCTTTGAGACCGGCGGATGCGGAGAGGTTCTTCAGGTGCCGACCCTGGAAGCACTGCTGGAGGTACTGCCAAAGCTGGTACAGAAAGGCGACACCATTCTGGTAAAGGCTTCCCATGGAATGCATTTTGAAAAAGTAGTGGCAGAATTGACAGCGTAAAAATCAAATAGAATAGAAAAAAGAACGGCTGCTTAACCGTTCTTTTTTTCATCTAAGAGAAGTTTGATTTTGGACTGTACAATATCAAATGCCACATCGTTCATACCGCTGTTAATCACAATATCTGCAGTCGCTCTGGTTGGTTCTACGAAGAGGTAGTGCATAGGTTTGACCGTGGTCAGATACTGGGAAACGATGTTGTCAAGGTCACGTCCCCGCTCTTTGACATCGCGGACAATCCGGCGGAGAATACGCTCATCGGCATCTGCTTCCACATAAATCTTGATATCAATCAGATCACGAAGCAGAGGGTCTGCCAGAAGGAGGATGCCTTCTGCCAGGATAATGGGCCTTGGCTCTACGTGGATGGTCTTATCTGAGCGGTTGTGGAGACTGTAATCATAAACGGGGCAGTCCACGGCAATACCCTGCTTTAAAAGCTTCAGGTGTTCGATCATCAGGTCCGTTTCCAGAGAACTTGGGTGATCGTAGTTTACTTTTTTTCGCTCTTCAAAGGGAATATTGTCCTGTCTGCGGTAGTAGTTATCGTGGTAGAGTACCGCTACATCGTCAGGAAAACGATCTCTTAAGCGGTTGGTAAAAGTAGATTTTCCGGAGCCGGTTCCGCCGGCAATTCCGATGACAACACAATCCATGAGTATCGGGTCCTTTCTTTAATTTAAAAACAGCTTATGATGCCTGATTTTTCTTAAGCATTTCAAGAATCTGTGCCTGGCAGTGGGCACCCAAAAATTTCTTTTCTTCACGGGAAAGCTCTTTGGGATAAATGGGCTTTCCATATTCCAGCGTCACATGGCAGGAGCGGATCCAGGGCATGTGGGCTTCCAGTACCTGGGCAGAATTGCTGATTGCCATAGGAATGATGGGACAGCCGGTTTTTTCCGCCATTTTCAGGCTGCCTTCGTGAAATGGAAGAAGATCCAGTTCACAGGCATTGGTGTTTCGGGTTCCTTCCGGGAAAATGCACATGGAAACGCCGTCTTTGATCTGGGCAATGCCGGTGAGAATCGTCTGAAGCCCCTGTTTAATGTCAGAGCGGTCCAGAAATAAGCAGTACAGACGCTTCATCCAGGTGCGCAGAAGAGGAACTTTCAGCATTTCGGATTTGGCTACGTATCCAGTCAGACGAGGACAGCGTGCATAAGTGATGACAATGTCAAAATAGCTGCGGTGGTTGCCAATGTAGAGCACAGGCTGATCCTTGGGGACATTTTCTTCGCCAATCACAGTAAGCTTCGTACCGGCAAGAAAAAGAATCACACGAAAGGCCCACTGAACCATACGCAGAGAGGCCAGGTCAGCTTCTTTTGGATGCTTCCGGCGGATCAGCCAGAGAATTCCAAGCACCGGAAGGGTGAGGATCAGGTAAAGCACCACAAAAAGGAGGACAAGAATTAAACGAATCATACTAGTACCTTTTCTTTCTGTATTTGTTCAAACGATGCCATGAGACATCTTTTGACATGAATCTCTTCGAATTTATTATAAGCGATAGAACAGGGGATGTAAACAGGAAAAAGGAGTGCTTGGGTGAATAGTAACGCTTGCATAGAACAGAAAATACGAATACAATGATACTATGATGCAGGGTGCTGTGTGCCAGTGGCACACGTTTAGCACCGACCGAAGTGGCAACGGAGATGTGAGAGTACGAAGTACGGAACAATCCGTAAGGCATCTTTTGATGCAACATCAAAGGTGCTATACGAATGAAAGAAAGGAAAACGGAAATGATAAGACGAGAACTCAAAGAACATTTTCAGATCCGCATAGCCGGAGAAGAAACCTGGTATCCCATGACAGTGCCGGGATCTGCAATGGATTCTTTTGCACGGGCAGAGGTTCTGCCAGATCCTTATTATGGAACCAACGAGAAGCAGTGGACAGAGTTTTTCCGAAATGATTTTGAAATCCAGGGGATTTTTTCTGCATCTGCAGAAGAATGTGCGAAGGAAGAAATCCTGCTGGTTTTTTATGGAATTGATACCGTAGCAGATATTTTTCTCAATGGAACGTTTCTGGGGCATACGGAAAATATGCACCGCACATATACATTTTCTGTGAAAGAATGGATCAAAAAAGGGGAAAATCTCCTGGAGATTCACCTCACATCTCCCATCCGGTTTGTGGAAGCATACCAGCCAGAACCTGGAAGAGAAATTGAAATGGTAAATACAGGAACCATGCCTGGCTCCCAGTATATCCGGAAGGCCCATTCCATGTTTGGATGGGACTGGGGCCCTCAGCTTCCGGATGCAGGCCTGTTTCGAAATGTGGAGCTGATCTGTTTTCAGACGGCAAGACTTGGAGAAACGTTGATTCGGCAGGAACACAAAGAGGAGGCCGTGACCATTCATCTGGAGACTGAAATTCTGTACTCCAAAGAATACCAAAAACAGGCAGCAGACGTGGAGACGCAGAGTTCAGAGAATGCAGAAGAAATTTCCAAGCGGCAGGATGTGGTATCCATAGGCCCCAGGATCTGGTATGAGCTGCGGGATCCTTCCGGGAATGTGCTGTATGCAGGAGAAGATACGGATATTGAAATTCAGGAGCCGAAACTTTGGTGGCCCAGAGGATATGGCAGACAGCCGCTGTATACCCTGCGGGTGTGTCTGAATCTGGCAGGAAAAACCACGGAAATAAAACGGTACCGGGTGGGCTTACGCACGTTGACTGTCTCCAGAGAAAAGGATCAGTGGGGCGAAGAATTTGCCTTCCAGGTCAACGGAGTGAAAATTTTTGCAAAGGGAGCCGATTACATTCCGGACGACTGTTTTTATTCCCGGATCACTGAGAAAGTGCTGGAGCGGGATATCAAAGCTGCTGTATTTGCAAACTTCAACTGCCTGCGGGTATGGGGCGGCGGCTACTATCCTTCCGAAGCCTTTTATGATTTATGCGATGAAGCGGGTATCCTGGTATGGCAGGATCTGATGTATGCTTGCAATATTTATGATCTTACCGATGAATTTATTGAAAATATCAGCCAGGAGACGAGAGACAATCTGCTGCGCATTCGAAACCACGCCTGCTTAGGTCTGATCTGCGGAAACAACGAGATGGAGCTTGCATGGCTGCGGTGGGACTGCACAAAAGACCACGCGCCGTCCCTGAAAAAAGACTACCTGTTACAGTTTGAATACATTCTTCCGAAAATCGTAAAGGAGACAGCGCCGGATGCCTTTTACTGGCCTTCCTCGCCGTCTTCCGGAGGCAGTTTTGACTTGCCCTGGGATGAAAACCGGGGGGATAGCCATTACTGGGAAGTATGGCACGGCCAGAAGCCATTTAGTGAATATATGAAACATTACTTCCGTTTCTGCTCAGAGTTTGGTTTCCAGTCCCTTCCATCCATCAAAACCGTGGAAACCTTTACCGAAGAGGAAGATCGGAATCTGTTTTCCAGAGTCATGGAAAACCATCAGAAAAATCCAGCGGCCAACGGCAAAATTCTGTATTATTTATCAGAAACTTTCCGTTATCCAAAAGATCTGGAAAGCTTGATCTTTTTAAGCCAGATTCTGCAGGGCTATGCCATGAAAGAAGCTGCCGAACACTGGAGAAGAAACCGGGGAAGATGCATGGGCAGCGTGTACTGGCAGTTTAATGATGACTGGCCGGTAGCATCCTGGTCCAGCATGGATTATTATGGACGTTACAAAGCCCTGCATTATATGGCAAAGAATTTCTTTGACGATGTGGCAGGAAGCATTGAAAAACAGGGAACGAAGATGGGCTTCTGGATTTCTAATGAAACCATGGAACCGGTGAAAGTAAAGGCCAAAATTTCCGTAAAAAAAATGGATTTCCAGGTGCTGGAGGAGAAAAAAGTAGAACTGACTGTTCCGGCCCTTTCTGCCCAGTGTCTTTTCGAAAAAGATTATGGAGAACTGGTGCGGGGAAGAGAAGACGAGGTCTTCCTGGTTTCCGAGTATGAATATGCATCGGCGAGAAAAGAATATCACAAGAAAGAATTTGAGACCTTTGTGCCCATCAAATATCTGAAACTGAGAGATCCGGGCTTCGCAGTCAGTGCCAAGCCGGACGGCAGCGTGGTTCTTTCTGCCAGAAGTTTTGTCCCTTATTGTATGCTGGAGGGTATCGTGGAAGATACCGTGTGGAGTGAAAATGTGACGGCAGTGACGGACAGCCGGCCCATGATTCTGAAACCGGAAAAAGGCACACAGGCGCCCAAAGGCGGCGTGCGGATCTATGATGTATACCATACGTATCATTAAGTTGACAAATGGAAAAAAGTGTGGTATTTTGTCAAAAGCACGAGAGTTAAATAAGACTAACAGATAAAGTGAAAACTTATCACAAGGAAAGGGTTGAAAAAGCAGGAGTTGTCTTGTGGTAAGTTTTTCTTTTTGTAAATGGTTAGCTAAAACTAATCAACAATACAGAGAAAGGGGAAGATTTATGACCTAGGGGAAACCAAAGCAGCTGAGAGAAGATTTACAAATGAAAAATCAGACAGAGGGAAAGTATATCATGAAAAACAGACAGATCAAAAATGGAAAGTGGATGAAAGCATTTAGTATGCTTCTGGCGGCCCAGCTTGTTTTTACTACAGCGGGAGCACCTGTATACGCCACAGGAATTGAGACAGAAACCGTGGCAGAGACGGAAAACGAGACCGAGACAGCAGCGGAAACGCAGGTAGAAACGGAAATCGAATCCGAAATTGTAAAAGAAACCGAAGCAAAAACGGAAATTGAAACTGCAAAAGAAACCAAAGCGGAGACAGAGGCAGAAACGAAAACTGTAAAAGAGGCAAAACCGAAGACGGAAGCAGAATCTGAGGTTGTAAAGGAAACCGGGTTTGAAATGGAAACAGAGGATGAGACCGTAAAAGAGGCCAAGACAGAACAAGAAACCGTAAAAGAAACACGGACGGAACCAGAAACTTTGAAAGAGGCCGAAACGGAGACACAGACAGAACCGGAAACTCTGGAAGAGATCGAGCTGGAGACACAGACAGAATTGGAAACGGCAGCTGCAGAAATTGCCCAGGCAGAGCCCATTACCGTCAGCATTTCCTCCACAAAAATCACTCCGGAGACTACTTCCATTACGGTGAACATTTCAAGCGTGCCGTCTATGGGAATTCTCCGGGTGGTTCAGCTGGATGCAGAGGATGTGTATGAAAGCAGCAAGCTGAACAGTTATAAAAGCCTCCATTTTTCCATTGCAGGAAGTCTGAAAGCAGGAGAAAATACACTGGCATTGACTGCTTCGGCGGAAGTGGGAAAGAAGGTTCTGGTAGTGCTGCGGGATTCTTCCGGGAGTAGTATCGTGGATGCTGTGTCTGAACCGGTGATGGCAACAGATGCTTCCCAGGGAGGCAGCGAAGAACCTGGAAACACAAAGACACCCCAGGAAATCCTGGCAAACTGCGCAGTGACCCTGATGAAAGACGGAGCAGAGCGTACCGAAACCTTTACCCAGGATGAAACATCCGTGGATGTGCAGGTGAAACTGGATGATTCTCTGGAAGACTGCTACATGCGGATCATTGGCTATGCAGGAAATACCGGTTTTGATCCAGATTCTCCTTACAACAAAGTGCTTTGGACCGGACGGGTCAAAGACGGAGAACTGGTGACCTGCGATTTCAACCAGGCTCTGCTGCCGCTGCCGGCAGGATATGACGTTATTGCAAACTTGAACGTCAAAGTGGGAGAAGATTATTACCTTCCCTGCAATTCCCAGTCTCTGGAAGTCGTAGATGAAAGCGGAGAAGGATTCCAGGATTACGTCTATCCGGATGCAGCCATTGATGAAACAGAACTGGAAGAGGGAGCCACTTCCCTTCATATTTCCCTGACTGGAGACGAGCGTCTGTTCCAGGCAGCAAAAGAAGGAAAGACTGAAATCAGCATCAGCGTGGCACAGTATCCGGATGGGGATAAATTTGATTTCGAAAGCGAGAATCAGATTCCGCTGCTCCAGTACCGGGAAGTAGAAGAGGCATTCAGCGGTATGGAAGTTTCCTTCCCCAATACCCCGTTAAAGGAGGGTTACCGTGTCCGCGCTGTGGTATACTGGGGGCAGAATGCAGAGATTTATCTGCCAAAGGGCAATGACTATGAGGATATGTTCCATATGCCGGATGATTCTGTGCTTGTCACCGGGGCGCTCAGAGTAGAATCCGATGGAGAAATGAAAACCACGGATACCACATGGAATCTGAACATTCGCGGAACCATTCCGGAAGGAGCCATGATTCTGGTAAAACAGTATCCTGGGGAAACGACTTCCTTTGTAACTACTGACGGAACGTTTGCAGGAAGTGCTTTTGATGTAACCAAGGGCTCTTTGACGATGAACCTGACGGGAATCCTGACAGCGGGAAACAAGCTGGTGGCCTTCCTGTTAAAAGACGGACAGGTGCTGTCATCTACCGATCCTGTGACCATTGCGGCAGTTCCAGATTTTACCGTCGCTGCAAAAAAAGTGATTACTACAGAGAGCACCGAAGCGTCCTTTGAGGTAACCGCAAACGACACTTCCATTACCAAGATTCTGCTGGCAGCTCTGTGCAGAGTGGATGAAAATGGAAAAGCAGATGCCACAGATCCGAATTCCTATATCACCAGAATGTTTCAGCAGACACCAGGCACCCTGACTTTCCAGATTCCGGAAGATGCCAATTTGAAAGCCGGAGAAAAACTCCGTCTGGTGCTGAAATACAACAACGGAGACAGCGTCTTTGAGAGCGAAGATGTGATCGTGCAGGCGCCTCAGGCAGAAAACAGCATTGTCATTCAGGAAAAAGAAGTTTACACCGATACGGATACCTTTACCGTAACTGTGTCCGGCTATGAAGAGATGGTGAATGGCTATCTGTTCTTAAGTACCGGCATTCCGTCTACAGACGGCTGGGGAGATTCCAGAACCCGTCTTGGAAGCAAGCGCTTTACCGGAGCAGGCACCTATACTTTCCAGGTTTTGGCAGGCAGCCTGAAAAAAGGCAATACCGTTCAGGCCTACCTGTACAAATACGATATTGACAACGATTCCACCAGATATGAGTACAGTGAGTCTGTTGCCATTGCAGAGAGAAATCCGGTGGCAAAAGAAAGTGCCATTGAAATCGTGACAGATTCTATTCGGGCAGATCGGACAGACGTGTGGATCATGGCGGACTTTGCAGACGATCTTACCGGAACGGTGAAGCTGTACATCTATGAAGGCGGCAGTTTTGATGCAGAGCAGGCGGAAGAAATATATTCCGGAACCGTAAAAGCTTCTGAGGACAGTCAGAAAGTAAGCTTTGGAAGTGGAAAACTGACAGCAGGAAAAAATCTGGCAGCAGTATTATATTTATCAGACAATACCTTTGTGGTATCCCAGGCGAAAGTCATTCAGGCAGTGCCGGAAAAGAGAGCACCGTCTGTACAGTTTACTTCTGCCAAAGTAACACCGGGCATGACCAGAATTACTGCGAAAGCAGATTTTGATTCTTCTGAAAGCAGTGCAGACTATGTGGTATACCAGTTTACCGGAGAGACTCTGGACAAAGATACCGCAGAAGTGCTGTATCAGGGAACCACCACTTATTATGGAAGAAACAGCCTCACCATTCCCTGCAGAGGAAAATTAAAAGAGGGTGCGAAGCTTCAGATCGTCCTGACAGCAGGAGAGAAAGAAGCCGTTTCCGGTGTACTGGAAGTGCAGCCGGCACCAGATTGGGGAACTCCGTATGCGGCATTTGAGGTTTCCGCAGTAAAGAGCAGTGACAAGACCGTGGATGTGACCGTGGATTATGCAGACGAGTACCTTTCCCTGGGAGAGGATTTCTACTGTGATGTGACCATCTATCAGTTCTCTGGAGATTATACAGACAAAGAATTTGAAGACAAGGAAATGTGGGAGCGTTTGGATGGAAGTGTCACCAGAGTGGCTCAGATCAATTCCAACTTTGGAGATGAGACAAAAGGCAAATTGACTCTGACCTTCAAAAACAGCGCTGTGCTGACACCTGGAAACCGGCTCATCATAAAACTGCGTCTGCCCCATACCGAGTGGGAAGGAGAAGAAGTGGATTACCTTTCCGAATCCGTTCCCATTTTGGATGAAAACGAGACCATTGTTCCGGCAAAAGTGCTTCTCTATAATCTGGGTGAGGAGACTTCATTGGGAGCAAGACTGCGCAGCATTTTAGAGAGTCTTGGCATTCAGGCCGAAGATGTTTCCAACAGCCAGTTAAATCAGAAAGTAGGCTATCTGTCAGGACAGAGCGGCTATACCGAAAATGAAACTCCTTATGAGGGCGAAGGATCTGACGCACAGTTTATGCTCATGGCAAACTTCTCCAGTGCCCAGGTAGACCGGTTCCTTGCGGCAATGAGTGCCCAGGGCATCCGCATTGACCACAAAGCAGTGACAACTGCATACAATGCAGACTATGAATTCCATCAGCTGATTGATGACATCAAAGACGAACACGAAGTATTCCAGGCGCTTTTAGAGCTGAACCAGCTGGTAAAAGATGGGGAAAATCTGGAAGATGGCACCTACGGACAGAAAGAACAGTGGGCAGCATTCCAGGAAGCACTGAAAGAAGGAAATGACCTTCTGAAAAAAGAAGAGCCTTCCGCAGAAGAACTTCAGAATGCTTCTGCAAAATTGAAAACATTGTATCTGGAACTGACCGGCATGAAAGCACTGGAAGGAAATGCGGTTCTCACCATTACAGAGGAAGAGGGAGGCACCTATACCATTACCGCTTCTTTAAAGGGCGCAGATGCAGAAGAGACCTATACATTTACCTGGAACAGCGGGGAAACCGGCGCAGTCCTGACCGGCGTGCCTGCAGAAGAACTGGCAGGAAAGATTGTCACCATTACCGGAGAAAACCGGTATGGAAAGACCAGCGGACAGCTTCAGGTACCTGGCGTGCCGGAAGTAACGGTGACTCCGAAAAAGACTGGACTCACCGTAAACGTTGTGCCGAAAGAAGCAGAAGTCAACCGCCCGAAGGCAGACACCATTCGGATCAGGGTTTATGAAAACGGTACTTTAAAAGGAGAAAAAACACTCCAGACAGACGGTGTATCTGTACAGACAGCAGAAGGGGCTTCCCAGGAACTGTCGGCAGAATTTGAGGGCCTGACAGCAGATGCCGGCTACACCGTAAAAGTGTATGCAGTAAGCCCGGTAGGAAGAAGTGACACAGCAGTGACACCGGCCAGAACCCTGAAAGAGGAAACCGACGAAAGCGAGACGAAACCGTCAGAGTCCGAGACGGATGAAAGCGAGACCAAGCCGTCTGAATCTGAGACGGATGAAAGCGAGACAAAGCCGTCTGAATCTGAGACGGACGAAAGCGAAACAAAGCCGTCTGAGTCCGAGACCGATGAGAGCGAGACAAAGCCGTCAGAGTCCGAGACCAACGAGAGTGAGACTAAGGCACCGGAAACCGAGGAAAGCGAATCTCAGAAGGAAACCGAGGCAGAAACCGAAACGGAGAAACAGACCGAGGCTGAGACAGAAACTCCCAAGGAGACCGAGACAGAGACGACAAACCAGACAGAAACGGAAACCGAGACGGAGACCACAAAGCAGACAGAAACAGAGAGCGAATCTGAGAAGCAGACCGAGCAGAACGCATCGGGAGAGCAGAAAAACGATTCTGGAAAGGGCAATGGCTCCAACCAGAAAACAGATGCCGCCAAGAACGGTGAAAATGCAAAGACTGCAGACCAGAACAACATGTCTATGTGGCTGCTGTTACTGGCAGCGTCCGGAAGCATTGCGGCAGCGGCCTTCCGCAGAAAAAGAGAAAAATAAAGAAAGCAAGTAAGAGAACAGCGGTACAGAAAAAACTGTGCTGCTGTTTTTGGCAAAAAAATGGCTGAAATGACAGGAAAAACTGTGATATAATAGGCTCATCAGAGAATTTTCAGAAGAAAAGGGGGATCTTCGAAAGATGAGTAAAGCAAAATTTCTGTATCGGGAGGATTATCCGGTGGTTTCTACTACTGCCGGAAAAGTGCGCGGTTATGTGTGGGATGACACCGTGACGTTTAAGGGAATTCCTTATGCCGCTGCAAAGCGGTTCCAGAAGCCGGAGCCGGTAAAGCCCTGGGAGGGTGTGAAAGATGTACAGTCCTATGGAATGGTGTGCCCGTTAATGGATCAGGACCGGCCTCACGGAGAGCTGCTGATGCCTCATATGTACTGGCCCATGGATGAGAACTGCCAGTACCTGAATGTTTGGACGCCATCCATTGATCCAAAGGCGAAGCGGCCGGTTATGGTGTGGCTGCACGGAGGCGGCTTCTTTGCCGGTTCATCCATTGAACAGCTGGCCTACGAAGGCACTGCCATGAGCAAATATGGAGACGTTGTGGTGGTATCTTTAAACCACCGGCTGAATGTGCTGGGCTATCTGGATCTGTCGCCTTTTGGGGAAAAATATGAAGGCTCTGCCAACGCAGGAAATCTGGATCTGATTGCGGCGTTGTCCTGGGTTCAGGAAAATATCCGGAATTTCGGCGGAGATCCGGACAATGTGACGATTTTCGGACAGTCCGGCGGCGGTATGAAAGTCTGGACACTGATGCAGATGCCCCAGGCAGACGGCCTGTTCCAGAAAGGCATTATTGAGAGCGGCGTTTACCGGATTCATGAGGACTGTGAAAAAGACGGAGAGGAAATTGTCACGGCCATGTTAAGAGAATTGAGCCTTTCTAGAGAGCAGGTAGAAGAACTGGAGACCATTCCCTATGCGAAGCTGGCAGAGTCTTATAAAAAGGCAGCGCCGAAGGTACGGGAACATGGAGGTTATGTAGGAAATGCACCTCATAAGGATTCCAGTTACGTGGGAGATCCCACAATCTACGGATTCCGGAAACATGCGAAACAGATTCCGCTGCTCATTGGCACAGTGCTTGGAGAATTTGATTTTGGCCCGGCTATTCCTGGAAAACACAGCCTTTCCAGAGAACAGATTGTGGAAATGCTGAAGAAAAAATATGGAAAAAAGACAGAAAAGTTGATTCTAGCTTATGAAAAGGCATATCCGGACAAATGCCTGGCAGACCTTCTGGCAGTGGATACGATTTTCAGAAAGCCCACCATGGATTTCATAAAAGAGCGGGCAAAATCCCCGGAGAGCAGAACGTATTCTTATCAGTTTACCTATGAATTCCCGGTATTTGACGGAAAAATGGCATGGCACTGCTCGGAGATTCCCTTTGTCTTCCATAATATTGACCTGGTTCCGGTGTGCGGCGGAGATGAAAAAGCAGAAAAACTCCAGGAGCAGGTATTTGGTGCCTGGATGAGCTTTGCAAAAGAAGGCGTTCCGAGAGTAGAAGGGGCTGAGTGGACAGCGTGCGCGCCGGACAAAGAAAATGTGATGATTCTGGATGAAACCTGCGAAATAAGACCCAATGTGGATCATGAGCTGATCAGACTGCTTACAGAAGATGGGGCAGAGGTTTCGTTTAATAAAGAAAATATTCAGCACTAAATTGACATGCTGTCCACGATACATGAAAGTCAGCTGCTGCACGCCTTTGGCACTCCCACAGCTGCCGCTGTATTCGTAATTCGGGCTGTCGCCCTGCTTACTGATACAGTCTAGCCTGTCCGATATCCATGAATTCGCCCATGCAGGCATGGCTGCCGTCAAGGACTTTCATAGTAAAATATCCTGTACAGACCCGTGTGGAAAACATGGAATCTGGCAGGATATTTTTTATAAAATAAAAAGCCCTGAAATCAGGGCATAAGAAAAGCGCGAGACGGGACTCGAACCCGCGGCCTCGACCTTGGCAAGGTCGCGCTCCA
>CAJMON010000063.1 GCA_905214955.1 uncultured bacterium | reverse complement strand
CCATGCAGCGGATGCAGGTCTTCTCGCGGCTTCCCGCTTCTGTACAGGTGGGTTCTTCCACAACTTCCCATTCTCCCGCTTCGTGGCCCAGGGCATCCACAGGTTCCGTATCCAGCACTTCCATGCAGCGGATGCAGGTCTTCTCGCGGCTTCCCGCTTCTGTACAGGTGGGTTCATCCACAACTTCCCATTCCCCTTCGATATGCTCCACCGTCACTTCACAGGACGCTGTCAGCTCTTCATTCACACTGCTGACTGCCGTAATCTCTGCGGTTCCCGCTTTATCCCCTGCGATCACAGTTCCATTTTCATCCACAGTGGCCACCTCTTCATCGGAAGTTGTCCACACCACACTCTTTTCTTCTGTGGAATCTGTGGGAAGGTAGGTAACACTCAGAACAGCGCTTTCTCCGTGGTGCAGGGAAAGGTTTTCCTGATCCAGCTGAATTTCCGTCAGCGGTTTTTCTTTTTCTACATCTGCAGAATATGCATCCGCAGACAGCGTAGGAAGAGCAAACGGCTCATAGCCCACACCTGTAAAATCTCCCACTGCCATGTGGTCCTGTCCTACAGTTTTTCCATTAAATCCGGCGCTCTCTGAACCTGCCAGAAAATAGGTCGTATACACTCCGCTTGCCTGGTCATCCCAGGTGGCATCCACCAGATACCACTGTCCATTTTCCATCTGAACCATATTCCACATATGGTCTACTACAATGCTTCCATCTGATGCCGTACTGCTTCCGCCAGTCATCAGCACACAGGGAATGGAAAAACGGTCACACAGCAGCTTCACAATCTTTGCATAACTCTCACACACGCCGGTATGCTGGTAAGTATCCAACAGTCCTCCGGTAACGGTGTGCTCATAAGGAATCACCTGACTAGCGTTTCCGTAAGTTACCAGTTCTGCGGTATAATCATGGATTGCTTTGATCAGGGCATACCGGCTGGTATCTTCGGCACGTTCCTGTACTGCTGATACCGCCTGTGCCAGGGCACTTTCCACTGCTGCCCGCTCATTTAAAATACCCTCATAATATGGGGATACCCAGAAAGAAATCTCCTTGATCCGGCAAGTCCATGTGGAAGAGGTCTTTGATCCGCTGATACTCCAACCATAGGAGGTTCCCCAGATCCAGTAGGCATTGCTCTGACAGTCCCGTTTGAATGCATCAATGGCCTTCTGTACATCCAAGGCAATCTCCTCTCTGACTGGTTCATAAGGTTCTGCTCCATTACTGCTTAGCTCATCTGAAAAATTTCCGCCATTGCTGGCAAAAGAAAACGTATATTCCGTTTCCGCCGGAACACTCAGCCCATTTTCACTGCTGGTATGCTGCGTCATATCCGCACTTGCCAGTGCCTGATAAAACGCTCTCGCATTTCCTTCCAGCTGGTCTCCGAAACTTCCATCAAAATATCCGATGCTTCTGCTTCTTTGCTGCCAGCTCTGTTGTCCAGCCGCATCGGAATCGGCAGTCTGATACCAGCCATCAAAATAGGTTTCTGTGCCGCCATCCGGCTCCTCTGCATACACATGCCCTGGCAGCCAAAATCCTGTCAGACACAGAACAGCCAGCAGAAGCCCTGCCAGCCATTTGGTTTTAAAGTTTCTCATCATCTTCATACCTCACACCCCACTCGTTTCTCATCTTGTCCATCAATTCCAACATATCCAGTGTATCCTTCCAGGTATGGACTGCGCATTCCGTCTTTCCTTCCCGGATACAGGCATCCACAGCCATTGCCTCATATTCATAGCCGTTGGCCCGGTGAGCCTTCACAATCTCCCTGGTTGTCCCCTCCTCATAACATTCCACCACTGCCTTATCAGCATTGAAAAAGGACGGAATCCAGATTTTTCCTTTGGTGCCGTAAATCCAGGCATTGCATCCCTGGGAAGCTCTGCAGGCACTGCGAAGCTCCGCCAGAACCTTTTTCCCATTCTCCTGTTCAAAGGTCAGGAGCATGGCATTGATCTCATCCACCCCGGTCTCGCCCAGCACTGCCTGAGACTCTGTTTTCACAGGAAGCTTTCCCATCAGAAAGCAGGCCAGATTCAGCGGATAAATCCCAACATCCAGAAGGGCGCCGCCTCCAAGCTGTTTGTTGTACAGGCGGGCCTTTTCATCAAAGGGATTCCAGAATCCAAAGGACGCTTCGATGCCAAGGATTTCTCCAACAGCTCCCGCATCCAGAAGCTTTTTCACTTCCTGGATCACTGGAAGAAACTTCGTCCACATGGCCTCCATGAGAAATACGCCTTCTTTTCTGGCAGCTTCCTGCAGCTTTTCGGCCTCTTTTCGGTTGACACACATGGGCTTTTCACACAGCACATGCTTTCCGGCTTTGATCGCCAGTTCTGCGCAGGCTCTGTGAAAGGTGTGGGGAACACCGATATACACCACATCAATCTCTGGATCTTTCACCAGTTCTTCATAACTCCCGCAGGCATGGGGGATGCCCCTTGGGGCTGCAAAAGCTTCTGCTTTCTGCAGTTCTCTGGAACCCACGGCGTACAGGCAGGCTTCCTCCCCTAAGCAGGACAGTCCCTCTGCAAACTTTGCTGCAATGTTTCCTGTCCCGATGATTCCCCAGTTCAATTTCTTTCTCATCGAACTTTCGTTTTTTCTCCTTTCTTTAGGCTTTACCACCCTTTTTCCGCCATCTTTTCCCACCGGTCTTTGAAATAATAAGCAGCCATTTTCGGCTTCCGGTCTCTGGTAAAGAGTCCCTTTTTGTTTCCCTGGACTCTCAGCAGGCTCTGGCTGGTGGCAAAGTCTGCGAAATTCCACACCTGTTCTCCGGTAATGCAGGAAAATTCATCCAGCACCCGGTTATTCATCTTATAATATTCCACCTGGTATTCTTCGGTGTACATCACCGGTGTGGTATCGTGGAATCCCAGAACCGTATCTGCCCCGTATTCCGTAATGATTACCGGTTTTCCAACGCTTTCCCAGAATTCCAGCTCTTTTCGCAGAGCCTTTTCCGCTTTTTCCAGATCCGGTGCCCCGTAGTACCAGCCATAATACCGGTTCAGGCAGATCACATCGCTTAAAGGAATGGTGCAGTCTTTGGAAGGATCTGCCGTCTGCAGCGATACCAGGGTGCAGGGGCGTTTCTGGGGATCTAAGGCTCTTGCCAAATCAAACAGCGGCTTAAAATATTCATAAGCCCCTTCTCCTGTCGAATCCGGCTCATTGGCAATGCTCCACATCACCACGCAGGCGTGGTTTTTGTCCCTTGCAATGAGGTCCCGGATCACTTCTTTGTGATGCTCTGCAGTCTGTACCCCATGTTCCTTGTCAAAGGTGGAAATTTTCTGGCCGTTAAAATTGGCTCCGCCGCCAAACTCCAGATTGACACCCACTGCTGTGGTTTCATCAATGACCACAATGCCTTCTTCATCGCAGAGCCGCATCATTTCCTCGCTGTAAGGATAATGGCTGGTGCGGAAACTGTTGGCACCCTGCCATTTCATCAGGGAAATGTCTTTCACATTCATGGGAAGATTCAGGCCTCTGCCTGCCGGGAAAGTATCCTCATGCTTTCCATAACCTCGAAAATAGAAAGGTTTTTCATTGATGAAAAACTGTTTTCCCTCAACACGAACTGTCCGCACACCGTAAGGAAGGGTGTACACGTCCTCACCAGCAGTGACTTTCACCGTATACAAATAGGATTTTAAGGGCTCCCACAGCTTCACATCATCCAGATGAAGGGTTCCCTTTTTCCCATTGGATTCGGATACTTTCACTCCAGACCGGTCAAAAACCTCTACCAGACAGGATGCCTTTTCACCGTCTTTTCCGGACACAACCGCTTCATAGGAAATATCAGCTGCCTTTCCATTTACTTCTGATACCAGAGAAATGTCCGAGAGATAGGTTTGCGGCGTGGTGTATAGTTTTACCGGCCGGGTAATACCGCAGTAATTGAAAAAGTCAAAGTTTGGATTGTTTACCGGCTTTCCTGCTTCTTCGATATCTTTGCCGCCTCCAGCCATGCCGCCAAACATGCTGCTCTTTCCGCCCACCGGCAAGGTGGTGTAATCAATCACATTGTCCACAGCAATGGTGAGAAGGTTTCCGCCTTTCTGAATTTTTTCTGTAATTTCCACTTCAAAAGGAAGAAATCCTCCCTTGTGTTCACACAGAAGTTCCCCATTCCAGTAAATTCTTGCCTTGTGGGTCACTGCCGCGCAGTTTAACACCACTCTCTGTCCTGCCGTAAATACCGGAACTTCCACCATTCTCTGATAAAACACCCATCCATAATGTTCCCGGAAATCAATGCCCTCTTTCAGATCATTATAAGAAGAGGGAACCGGCATGTTCATGGCATCTTCCATTGGTCTTTCATACCATTTTTCTTCAAAACCATGGCCATTGTCCAGCTGAAATCTCCAGATGCCGCTTAAGTCGCTTAAAAATCGGGAGTCTGTCAAAATCGGATACAACATCGTCTCTGCCACCTTTCTTTTTGCAGGCTTCTTTTCCATTTTTTTCAGTATATCATGATTCGCACCTCACGGTGCTTGACGCTGCTTCGCAGCTATCATGATCGACATTCGCCGCTCCCGATGAATAAACTGCGCTTATTCCCGCTCGCTAACGCTCATTATATCATATTTTCTCCCGATCTTGAAACCAGGAACCTGTATTTTTCTGCGTTTCTTGGCATTTTCTTTAACTTTTCATTGCTTTTTTCTTTTTTTATATTAAAATAGAACTAGAGCATTCAATTTTTTTATGGTTTTCTATACATTTTCACCAAAGGAGGTTGTGAGATGGACATCCAAAACAGCTTTTCCCTGGAAGGAAAAGTGGCACTGGTCACAGGAGCTGCCTACGGCATCGGTTTTGCCATTGCCCAGGCCCTCGCAGGTGCCGGAGCGAAAATCGCATTTAACTGCAGAAGCAAAGAACATTTAGACACTGCCCTTGCTGCCTACAAGGAAAATGGCATCACAGCGAAAGGCTTTCTCTGCGATGTGACGGATGAAGCCCAGGTCGTGCAGATGGTATCCGAAATTGAAAAAGAACTGGGTGTCATTGACATTCTGGTAAACAATGCCGGAATCATCAAACGGATCCCCATGCATGAAATGAGTACGGAAGATTTCCGCCAGGTGGTGGACATTGACCTGACTGCTCCTTTTATCGTCTCAAAAGCAGTCATCCCCGGCATGATCCAAAAAGGCCACGGCAAAATCATCAACATCTGCTCTATGATGAGCGAATTGGGGCGGGAAACCGTATCTGCCTATGCTTCTGCCAAAGGCGGCTTAAAAATGCTGACCCGCAACATTGCTTCAGAGTACGGCCAGTACAATATCCAGTGCAACGGCATCGGACCGGGCTATATTGCCACTCCTCAGACCGCTCCCCTGCGTGAAATCCAACCGGACGGTTCCAGACATCCCTTTGACCGCTTTATCATCGGCAAGACACCGGCTGCCCGCTGGGGTGTTCCGGAAGATCTCATGGGCCCGGCAGTCTTTCTGGCATCCGATGCTTCCAACTTTGTAAACGGACACATTTTATATGTAGACGGCGGCATTCTGGCCTATATCGGAAAGCAGCCATAAACGAAAAAGGAGGGTTTTATAAATTATGAAAATCGCACTCATCAATGAAAACAGCCAGGCAGGCAAAAATGCTGTCATTGAAAACGCACTAAAAAAAGTAGTGGAACCCATGGGACACACGGTTGTCAACTACGGCATGTACACCGCAGATGATGCCTGCCAGCTGACCTATGTGCAGGTGGGTATTCTGGCCGCTGTCCTGTTAAATTCCGGCGCAGCAGATTATGTGATCACCGGATGCGGCACTGGCGAAGGCGCCATGCTGGCCTGCAATTCCTTCCCCGGCGTGATCTGCGGCCACGTAGAAGATCCTCTGGATGCCTACACCTTTGCCCAGATCAATGACGGCAACGCCATCTCCATTCCTTTCGCAAAAGGCTTTGGCTGGGGCGGCGACCTGAATCTGGAATATATTTTTGAAAAGCTCTTCTGTGAAGAAAGCGGGCAGGGCTATCCAAAAGAGCGTGCTGTTCCGGAAAAACGGAACAAAAAAATCCTGGATCAGGTAAAAACCATAACCTACCGGAAGCTTCCGGAGATTTTAAAAGAACTGGACCTGGAACTGGTAAAAGGTGCCCTGTCCGGCGAACATTTCCAGGAGCTGTTCTTTGCTGACTGCAAATGCGAAGAACTGGCTGCCTGCGTAAAGGAACTGCTTAAATAGGATTCTGATTTTTCTTCTCCCTGCCGCTTCGGTAAAAACTTGGAGTGCATCCCATCTGTTCCCGGAATACCTTGGCAAAATATTCCGGACTGGAAAATCCGGTCCGTTCTGCCGTCTCCGTGACAGACAGATGATGTTCCCCAAGAAGCGGCAGGCTTTTTTCAATACGATAATACAGCAGATAGTCAAACAGAGATCTCTGCATATAGTTTTTGAAAAACCGGCAGCATTCACTTCTGCATAAATGTACCTGGCCTGCAATGTCCTCCAGAGTAATTTTCTCCATATAGTGTTCCTGAATAAATGCCAGAATCTGCCGGATCCTCTCAATATTCCGGTTCTCTGCGGCTCCTTTTTCTCTTCCCGGCCGTTCTTTCCCTGATTTTGTTTTTTCCCTCTGTGATACTGCATAGACATTCTCAAAAAGCGACAGCCAGATTTTGGATAAGTTCTGCTGCACTTCCATTTCATATCCCATCCCCGGTTTTAAATATTCCGTATACAGTTCATCCAGCAATCCAAGGATCTCTTCCTGCCATGAAGTCTCCCGATGAAAGACCATTGAAGCGCAGGCCGGGTCTGACAACATGGGCTGTACAAATTTTTTCCAGATCAGGCTTCCTTCAAATCCGTACAGAATTCTGGGATGAAAAGTAATAGAAATGTAATAGCAGTCCTGCTTGTCCTTCATCCGTCCCGTGTGAAGGGCATTGGAATTGCAGAACAGGCCATCCCCTGCTTTCAGCTCATACACTCTTTCATTCACTTGATAGCTGATCTGTCCTTCCACCACCAGGGTCAGTTCCACTTCTGTGTGCCAGTGCCAGATAAAGGAACCTCTCTCGTATCTGGACAACACTTCCTGGCTGATAAACACCGGAAATTCATAATGCCCATGGTCTTTTACTTCCTGCTGCTGCTCATCGATCTGAAGCTGCATTCTTTCTCCCTCCGCTCTCCATAATTTCTCAATATTTTACAGGTTTTTGCGAATATATTCATTGCTTCTTCTGTTTTTTCTCATTATACTATATTTAAAAAGACAGGTCAAAAAGATGTAGAAGGAGGATTTTACTATGAAAATTGAAGAAGTCAGACAGTGTTTTGAACAGACTTTCGGAGGAGAAGGGGATCTGCACGCTTACTTTGCTCCTGGCCGCGTCAACCTCATCGGAGAACACACCGATTACAACGGCGGCCACGTATTTCCCTGCGCTCTGACCATCGGCACCTACATGATTGCCAGAAAACGAAACGACCGGAAAATGCGTTTTTACTCCATGAATTTTGAAAAAAGCGGCGTCATTGAATCTTCCCTGGACGACTTAAATCCCAAATGCGAAAAGAACTGGACCGCGTACCCCAAGGGAATGGTATGGACTTTCCTTCAGAAAGGCTATGCCGTTGATACCGGATTTGATATGGTGATCTTTGGAAATATTCCAAACGGCTCCGGCCTTTCCTCTTCTGCTTCCGTGGAACTGGTGACCGGTGTTATGCTCCGGGATTTCTTTGGGTACGATGCTCTGACCAACACGGATCTGGCCCTGTTCGGACAATATTCCGAGAACAACTATAATGGTGTCAACTGCGGCATCATGGACCAGTTTGCCATTGCCATGGGCCAGAAAGACATGGCCATTTTCCTGGATACCAGCGACTTAAGCTTCCAGTACGCACCCATCCATCTGGAAAATGCCCGCATCGTCATTGCCTGCTCCAACAAAAAGCGGGGACTTGGAGATTCCAAATACAATGAGCGCAGAAGCGAATGCGAAACCGCTCTGGCAGAGATCCAGAAAGTCAAGGATGTTCCAAGCCTTGGAACCCTGACCTGTGAAGAATTTGAATCCGTCAAAGATGCCATCAAAGACCCCATCCGCCAGAAACGTGCCCGTCATGCGGTTTACGAAAACCAGCGCACCATCCAGGCAGTAAAAGCCCTGACAGACGGCGACATTGCCGCTTTCGGACAGCTGATGAACGCTTCCCACGTTTCCCTGCGGGATGACTACGAAGTAACCGGCATCGAGCTGGACACGCTGGTGGAAGAAGCCTGGAAATGTACCGGTGTCATCGGTTCCCGTATGACCGGTGCAGGATTTGGCGGCTGCACCGTCAGCATTGTGGAAAATGATGCCATTGACACCTTTATTGAAAAAGTTGGAACTGCTTATAAAGAAAAAATCGGCTATGCCGCAGATTTTTATGTGGTAGAGATTGGAGACGGAGCCAGAAAACTCTGACAGGAAGGAGAAATCGTCTATGATTTCCGAAAACATCAAACAACTGGTACAATATGGCCTGGATACCGGTCTGGTTTCCAAAGAAGATACGATTTACGTTACCAACCGGATTCTGGAAGTTTTAAAAGAAACCACCTATGAAGAACCAGAATCTGTCCCGCCTGCAGACCTGGAAACCATTCTTGGCAGGCTCACCGATTATGCTGTCAGCAAAGGACTTTTAGAGCATGACAGCGTTGTTTACCGGGATTTGTTTGACACCCAGCTCATGGGCTGCCTGACACCACCCCCTTCCCAGGTAACGGCCCAGTTTCGTGCCCTTTACCAGGAAAGCCCGGAAAAAGCTACAGACTATTTCTACAAATTCAGCCAGGATACCAACTACATCCGGCGTTACCGGATTTCCAAAGACATCCGCTGGAAATACAGCAGCCCTTACGGGGAACTGGACATTACCATCAACCTTTCCAAACCTGAAAAAGATCCAAAGGCAATCGCCGCTGCCCGCCTGGTAAAATCCGGCAGCTACCCAAAATGTCTCCTCTGCAAGGAAAATGTGGGATATGCAGGCCACGCCGGTCATCCTGCCAGACAGAACCACCGGATCATCCCTCTGACCATCAACCAGTCGCCTTGGGGATTCCAGTATTCGCCCTATGTCTACTACAATGAACACTGCATCCTGTTTAACCAGGAACACATTCCCATGAAGATTGAGCGGGCCACCTTTGTCAAACTGTTTGATTTTATCAAGCTGTTTCCCCACTATCTCATCGGTTCCAACGCGGATCTGCCCATTGTGGGAGGCTCCATTTTAAGCCACGACCACTACCAGGGCGGCCATTACACCTTCGCCATGGCAAAGGCTCCCATCGAGCGCCATGTGGTGATTCCGGGATATGAAGATGTGGAAACCGGCATTGTGAAATGGCCTCTTTCTGTAATCCGCATCCGCTCCACTGATGCTGGCCGGCTCATTGACCTGGCAGACCATATTTTAAAATCCTGGCGGAATTACACAGATGAAGCGGCATTTATTTTCGCCGAGACAGACGGGGAACCCCACAATACCATCACCCCTATTGCCAGAAAGGTGGGAGACACCTTTGAGCTGGATCTGGCTCTGCGAAACAACATCACCACCGAAGAATGCCCTCTGGGGCTTTATCATCCCCATGCGAAATACCATCATATCAAGAAAGAAAACATCGGACTTATCGAAGTGATGGGACTGGCCATCCTTCCTGCCCGCTTAAAAGACGAGCTCCACCTTCTGGAAGAATATATTCTGGAGAAAAAAGATATCCGCTCCTGCGAAGCCATTGAAAAGCATGCAGACTGGGCAGAATCCTTCCTGCCCAATTATCCGGATATCAGCCAGGAAAATATCCAGGAAATCCTCCGCAAGGAAATCGGAAAAGTCTTTACCGGTGTTCTGGAAGATGCCGGTGTTTACAAATGTACTCCCGAAGGAAGAGAGGCCTTCCTGCGTTTTCTTTCCACTTTGTAATGTACAAAAACAGGCGCCAAAACAGGATTTCTGTTCTGACGCCTGACTTTTTTATTTTTCACACTTCACTCTTCAATGACGATTTCTTTGATCACCGGCATCACCAGGGGTTTGTTCCAGGTCTCCGCCCCGGAAGTCTCTACCTCTGCAATGGCGTCCAGCACTTCAAATCCAGATACCATCTCTCCAAATGCCGCATATTTTCCATCCAGCTTGTGTGCATCCTTATGAACCACAAAAAACTGGGTGCCTGCCGTATCATAGGCATCGTCTCTTGCCATGGATAATGCTCCCCGGATGTGTTTCAGGGAATTGTGGATTCCATTGGCTTCAAATTCTCCCTTGATGTGCCAGTCGCTGTCCGTCATGATGTCGTTGTCCGGAGAACCTCCCTGAATCACATAATCTTTCACAATTCTGCACCAGGCCAGGCCATTGTAAAATCCACTGTTGACTGTATCCACGAAATTTTTTACCGTAATGGGAGCTTCTTCAGGGAACAGGTCAAAGACCATGTCCCCAAAGCCCTCCGTTGTAATCCTGCAGCGCATGATCCCGCCTTAGTGTGCCAGAACCTGTGCGTTCTTGAAGTACAGGTTGGAAGAAGAGGTCATATAAACACCGCTTACATAATCCTTTAACAGGAAGGTGTTGGATTTGTAGTACAGCGGCAGTACCGGATATTCAGAAGAAGCGATCTCATCTGCCTGCTGAACCAGTTCTGCGAATTTTGCAGTATCTTTTTCAGTACGGATCTGATCAACGACTGCATCATAATCGGTGTTGCTGTAGAACACGTTGTTGGAAACATCTCCGGTATACAGCAGCGGCAGGAAGCTCATCGGGTTTACATAGTCTGCGCTCCAGCCCATGGCTGCTACCTGATAATCACCGCTCTGTACTGCATCATAGAAGACTGCCCAGTCTGCGGAAGTTACTTCTACGCTGACACCCAAGTTGGTCTCCCACATTTCAGCCAGTGCCTCTGCGATTTTCTTTACGTTGTCATTGGAGTAGAAGGACAGCTGAATTGCAGGCAGGCCTTCTCCATCCGGATAGCCGGCTTCTGCCAGTGCAGCTTTTGCTGCTTCTACATCAGCAGTTGCAGACAGTTCAAAGTTAGAACGTCCTTCGGTTACATCTTTGCCGTCTACGACATAGCCCGGTGCCAGCCAGCTGTAAGCCGGTTCTGCTTCTACCTGTGCTACGTTATTGATCAGAGCTTCTCTGTCGGTTGCCAGGCACAATGCTTTTCTTACCAGAGGATTATCAAATGGCTCTGCAGCGCAGTTGAAATCATAGTAAACAGTACCGTAGCTTGGGTATACCTGAACACCTGCATCTTCTGCTTTCAGACGTGCATAGTCGCTGGACGGAATGCTCTGTACGCCGTCTACTTCTCCGCCTTCATAAGCAGTCAGAGCGGTAGAGGTATCCAGTACATAACGGAAAGTCAGCTTGTCAAGAGTTACATCTTCTGCATCCCAGTAATTTTCATTCTTTTCCAGTACCATGCTTTCGCCCATGTTCATCTCTGTGATCTTGAAAGCACCGTTGGTTACATAAGTATCTGCAGATGCGGTCCATTTGTCACCATTTGCTTCGATGGTAGCTTCCTGTACTGGGAAATAAACCCACATGCTTACCACGTCTACAAAGTAGGGGCAGGGAGCTTTCAGAGTATATTCGATGGTATTGTCATCCAGTGCCTTGATTCCAACATCTTCTGCGGAAGCAGTTCCATCATAGTATTCCTGTGCATTTACCACATAATCAGAGATCATGTTGACGTACTGTGCGGTGGTTCCCGGAGTCAGGACACGCAGTGCAGAGTACACATAATCCTGTGCGGTATGGGCGCTGCCATCACTCCATTTCAGTCCGTCTCTTAAATGGAACGTGTACACCGTCAGATCATCGTTTACATCCCAGGATTCTGCTTCTCCTGGAACGACTTCTCCTGCTTCATCATAAGTTACCAGTCCCTCAAAGCAGTTGATGATGAAGGGGCTTGCAAAGGAGTTGTTGGTCACGTTGGGGTCGATGCCGTCCGGTTCGTTGTTCAGAACATAGGTCAGTTCCTGTGTTTCTGCCAGATCCTGGCTTCCTGCAGCTTCGGTACTTTCCTCGCTGGAAGCGCTCTTCTCCAGATCATCGATGGTGGTGGCGCCTGCCACAGCCGGAATGGCTGCTGTGCACACCATGGTCAGTGCCAGAAGAAAACTCAGTCTTTTTTTCATTTTTCTTTTCCTCCTACTCTTTTCGCTTCCTGCATATCCTGCTCTTGGCAGTCTGCAGATTCTATGTTTCAGGCGTACCGGTATTCCGGACGCGAAAAACCACTTTTATTATCTGTCATATAGATGGCAGGCCACCATATGGCCGCCGCCCACATCCGCAAGCTGAGGCTTTACCTGGCTGCAAATGTCTTTTGCATAGGGACATCTGGTGTGGAACCGGCATCCCGTGGGTGGATTGATGGGGCTTGGAATATCCCCCTCAATGCTGCTGCGCTCTTTCTGTCTTGCCAGCTTTGGATTAGCCACTGGAATACACTCCAGCAGTCCTTTGGTATAAGGATGAAGGGGATGTTTGTAAATATCATCTGCCTCGCTGATTTCCACCAGCTGTCCTAAGTACATGACGCCCACATCATCGGAGACGTAACGCACCATGGAAAGATCATGGGCAATAAACAGATAAGAAACACCCTTTTCCTCCTGGAAATCTTTTAACAGGTTGATAACCTGTGCCTGAATGGAAACATCCAGTGCAGAAATCGGTTCATCACAGATAATCAGATCCGGCTGCAGCACCAGTGCTCTGGCAATTCCTACACGCTGTCTCTGTCCTCCGGAAAATTCATGGGGATACCGGTTGGCGTGCTCTTTTGTCAGGCCCACACGCTTCAGCATTGGATATACCAGCTCATTGGCTTCTTCTTTATTTTTCACCAGTTTATGGGCAATCAAAGGCTCCGCAATAATATCCCGCACCGTCATACGGGCATTTAAGGATGCATACGGATCCTGAAAGATCATCTGCATCTTTTTCCGGAAAGGCTTCAGCGCTTTCTGGTTTAAGGATGTAATGTCGGTTCCATCTAAGATCACTTTTCCGTCCGTCACATCGTACATCCGGATAATGGTTCTGGCGCAGGTGGATTTTCCGCATCCGGACTCTCCTACCAGCCCCAGTGTGCGTCCTTTTTTCAGATTGAAGCTGACGCCGTCCACGGCATGGACGATCTGATGTCCGCCGATCTTAAAATGTTTGGTCAGGTTTCTGACCTCCAAAATATTGGTATCGTTGTTCTGTCCGCTCATACCTGCTCCTTTGCTGTTGACTCTTTAAAAGGATTGTGGCTGTCCGCCGGTGCATCCGGGTACTGCAGGAAGCATCTGGAACGGTGGTTTTCGCCCACCTCCACAAACTCCGGCAGTTCCTCCCCACACAGCTTTCTCGCATAAGGACAGCGGGGTGCAAAAGGACATCCCTTGGGGGGATTGGTCATATCCGGCGGTGATCCCGGAATGGGTTTTAACCGCACGCTCTTATCCTGTTCAATATCCGGAATGGATGCCAGAAGGCCCATGGTATACGGGTGTCCCGGCTTTTCAAACAGATCATCAATCAGGGCTTCTTCCATAATCAGGCCGCCGTACATAACAGCTACCCGGTCACACAGCTCTGCCACCACGCCTAAGTCGTGGGTGATGAAAATAATGCTTGTGCCGTACTCTTTTTCCAGCTCCCGCAGTCTTCGCAGGATCTGATCCTGAATGGTCACATCAAGGGCTGTGGTAGGCTCATCCGCAATCAGCAGATCCGGCTTGTTTGCCAGAGCCATGGCAATCATAACTCTCTGGCGCATTCCTCCAGAAAATTCATGAGGATAGCAGCTGTAACGTTTTTCCGGTTCCGGAATCCGCACCTTTTCAAACAGCTCCAGCACTTCTTTTTTGATTTCTTCTTTGCTTTTCTCTTTATGATGCTCCTTGATCATCTCCCCTACCTGTTTTCCTACTGGAATAAGGGGGTTGATGGAGGACATGGGATCCTGGAAGATCATGGCAATCTTCTCACCGCGGATTTTCCGCATCTCTTTTTTACTGATGTCAATGAGGTTGCGGCCTTCAAATTCAATTTTAGAATCCTTTTTAATCACCGCTGTGTCTGCCAGCAGACGCAGCACCGACATGGAAGTAACACTTTTTCCGCTTCCGGATTCTCCTACAATTCCAAGGATTTCTCCTTTTTTAACTTCAAAGCTGACTCCCCGCACGGCCTGCACTTCTCCGTTGCTGGTCATGAAGGAGGTCTGCAGGTTTTCTACTTTCAAAACCGTTTCTTTACTATTTGTATTCTTGGTTTCCATTTTTCTTCTGCCCCCTTATTTCTTCAGCTTCGGATCCAGGGCATCCCGAAGTCCATCGCCGATAAAGTTAAACCCGAACATGATCAGGCAGATCACAAGGGCAGGAATGAACAGCTGATACGGGCAGCTCCGCAGGTTCTGGGTCGCATCGTTGCACATGGTTCCAAGGCTTGCCAGAGGCGGCTGCAGACCGATTCCTAAATATCCTAAGAATGCTTCCATGAAAATAGCAGAAGGGATCAGCATGGTAACGGTAACCAGAATGGAACCCATGGCATTAGGAATCAGATGCTGGAGCAGAATCGTCTTGGTAGAAGAACCGATGGTCTTTGCCGCCATGACAAATTCCTGGCTCTTTAAGCTAAGCACCTGGCCTCTTACTACTCTGGCCATGTCCACCCAGTAGGTGGTTCCGATAGCCACAATGATGCTCTTAATACCAGAACCCATGAGCACCATAATCAAAATCACGTATAGTGTCAAAGGAATGGTACTGATGATATCTACAATACGCATCATCACCGTATCCACCATGCCGCCGATGTACCCGGAAATACCTCCAAAGACAATACCGATCACCAGGTTTACCACCACGGCAATCACTGCCACCAGAAGGGATACCTGGGTGCCGTACATCAGACGGGTGAGAATGTCACGGCCCAAGCTGTCGGTTCCCAGAATATAGGAATGGTTCCACACCTTTGCCTTGTCATAAATAACTCTGGTGGCCGGATCTGCAATCAGATAAGGCTTGATGCCGTAGTACAGGCCTACTTCTTCTCCGTTGCAGTCAAAAATAATCATGGAAGAATCTTTTTCTTCCCGCAGCTTTGTCAGCTGTTTGCCAAGGGTACCGTCTTTGTTAACCCAAAGTATTTTTAACGATGCCGTAATGTACAGGTAGCCGGATTTGTCTTTGGTCTCATATACCGTCATTCTGGGCGGAATGTTTACCACATCCAGATCCTGTTTAGAATAGCTGTATTTTGTAAAATGAGGACCCACAAAAGCGAAGACCAGCAGAACCAGAATCAGAATCAGGCCGCCCACTGCAGTGGGTTTGTGCCGGAAGCGGAACCATACGTCCCCGGCAAATGTCCTGTTCTTTTTCCAGATTTTCTCTCTGTCTTCATCGCTGGATTCCAGTAATTCCCATTTGTTTTCCATCTTTACTCCATCCTTGCATTTCTTGATTCTTTATTCGTATTTGATTCTCGGATCAATCAGGCAGTAGAAAATATCTACAATAAATACCATGGCCAGCAGGAATGTGGCATAGAAGACCGTCACACCCATGATGGTGGTGTAGTCACGCTGCGAAACACTGTTTACAAAATGAACACCCAGTCCCGGAATGGCAAAGATCTGTTCCACCACAAAACTTCCTGTAAGCAGGTTTGCAATGGTGGGGCCAAGTACTGTAATGACAGGGATCATGGCATTTCGCAGAGCATGTTTGAAAATGACTTTCGTCTCCGACAATCCCTTTGCTCTGGCTGTCCGGATGTAATCCTGCCCCATAACTTCCAGAAGGCTGGAACGCATCTGTCTTGCCAGGTAGCTGACGGAATAGCCTCCCAGGGTGATTACCGGAAGAATGTAGCCTTTCCAGCTGTCCAGGCCGTAGGTTGGCAGCCAGTTCAGTTTAAAGGAAAAAATATAAATCAGAACCGATGCGATGACAAAGGATGGTATCGTCACACCAATGGTCGCTATGGCCATCACCACCATATCCTGCCATTTTCCATTTTTCACTGCCGCCAGGATTCCCATGGGGATAGATGCCAGCACCACAAATAAAATGGTGATACCTCCTACTTTGGCAGATACCGGAAAACCATTTTTGATGAAATCGGTAACTTCCTTTCCTGTATATTTGTAGGACGGACCGAAGTCTCCATGAAGAATTCCCCCAAGATAATCCAGGAACTGCTTTGGCAGCGGATCATTTAAGTGGTATTTCTCATTTAAAGCAGCTTCCACATCCTCGGATACCTTCCGGTCACTGGTAAAAGGACCGCCTGGTATAGAATGTTCAATCACGAATGTCAGAAGGATGATCATGAACAGCGCCACAAACATCATTCCCAGTCGTTTGGCAAAATAGCGGATCATTGTTTTCACTCCCTGTTTTCATTGCACTAACCCGTTTATGCGTCGACGCTTTACCGCATCAGTGCGTTTTTCTTAAAAAAAGCTGCGAAGTTCCTGGTCTACGTCTTCGCAGCTCTTCAACGTTATATCATATCTGTCCGTACTTGTCAACCTGTGGCGGTCATCTGTCTTTATTTGACCGCATAGACAGCGTCCACATCCCGCAGTTTACACTTCCAATACTACAAACTGGTACGGTTTCATGGAAATGATTCCGTTCTCAATCTTTACACTATCCAGGTTGTTTAACAGCACTTTGGCTGTTTCTCCCGGCAGTTTCACCATTCTTCCCTCTTTCTGGAAATTGGCCAGCACCAGAAGTGTCTGGGCCTCTGTTTTTCTCAGATAGCCGATGAGGTTTTTCTCCTCTTCCAGATAAGGGACAAAGGTGCCGTACACCAGAGCTTCCTGATATCTGGAATCTTTGCGCAGGGCCGTCAGTTTCCGATAAAAATTCAGCACAGAATCTGGGTTATTCTCCTGGCTTTCCACATTGATCCTGGTGTAGTTGGGATTGACCGCAAGCCAGGGCTTTCCAGTGGTAAAGCCTGCCTGCTCCCCTGCACTCCACTGCATGGGGGTACGGCCATTGTCTCTGGAAAAATGTCCGGCAGCTTCCAGGGCTTCTTTGGGACTTAATCCTGCATCCAATCCTACTTTATATTCATCTAAAGTACCAATATCATCTACATCTTCAATGGAAGAAAAGACCGTATTTTCCATGCCGATTTCCTGGCCCTGATACAAAAACGGCAGGCCCTTTAAGCAGAAATTCACGCCGCCCAAAAGCTTTTTGGATGCCAGGCACAGATCTTCCGGCTGAATATAATGGCTCACACCTCTCGGCTCATCGTGGTTTTCAATGATATTCGACACCATACCAAGGTCTCCCACCCGTTTCTGTGTCCGGAAAATGCAGTGTTTGTATTCCTCCGGAGTCAGATAGCGCTCACTGTCGTAGGCGCCTTTTTCACTCTTTCCATAGCAGGTCTCATAGAAGTCAAACATGGTGGAAAAATATCCGTCATCCCCGATAAAATCTGCCAGTTCGTCATCTTTTTCATTGAAGACTTCACCTACGGTAAATGCATCGTGGGGCCGGAAAGTTTTTTCTGCCAGTTCCCTTAAAAATTCACCGATTCCTCTGGCTTCCTCCAGCATCCGGTTGGTGCTGCACATGCCGTCCTCCCGGTCCGGCTCATAATCCTGGAACGGAAGTTTCTTTTTGATGTTGATGATGGCATCAATGCGGAATCCTCCAAGGCCCTTATCCAGCCACCAGTTTACATTTTTGTAAACCTCTTCCCGGACTTTAGGATTTTCCCAGTTCAGATCCGGCTGTTTCTTATGAAACAGATGCAGGTACTGCTTCTCCGGATGTCCTGGCAGCGGTTCCCACACGGAACCGCCAAAGTAGCTCTCCTATTTAATAGAGAAGGATGATGAGACTTACTTAGTCCCGGGAATTAATC
>CAJMON010000062.1 GCA_905214955.1 uncultured bacterium | reverse complement strand
CGTAACAGCTGACTTTCATGTATGGTTGTGCCGCCATCAGGCGGCATGTTCGTTTCACAGGAAACTGCATCCTATGAAATTTGCAAGATTTTTTCAGTGGGGTTTATGAATGTGCTGATGGGTAAACAGATGATCCTGGCAGTATTCATAATTTCCATCACACTTAGAGCAGAAACGGAATTCCAGATCATCTCCGTCCAGTTCGGTACGCCCGCATACTGCACACTTGTGCTTGGTAACTTTTTTCTGCCCTGACCGTTTTGCGGTTCCTGCCTCATAGCGGAACTTCTGTCTCCGCATAAAATCTTTCGGCGAAGTATGTTTCTGATTTCTGGTCATCAGGAAGAACACAATAAAATTAAACAGGGATGCCAGAATCGCCACTCTCCCTACCCAGTTGGTGGTAATAAAAGAATATACCACAAAGAATCCGTACAGGTATCCCATCCATTTCATCTTGATGGGTATAAAGAAGTACAACAGCACTCTCTCATTGGGATAAGAAGCTGCAAACGCCAGGAAAATAGACATATTAATATAGTAGGTACTAAACAGAGAATTTCCGAACAGACCGCCCCCTCCTAATACCGCATACAGAATGAACGCACCCACTACAGTAGAAAGAATGCCCATAAAGATGTAGACATTGTAACGGAAAGCTCCCCAGGTATTTTCCAGGCTCATGCCAATGGAATAATAGAAAAAGAGCATGATAATCGTAAACAGATCCGGGGAAGAAGGCGGCACCAGAAGCCAGGTTACGAGGCGCCAGATTTGTCCCCTTAAAATATAGTAGGGTTCCAATGTCAGCCAAGAAAAAATATTGGGCATGAAAAAATACATCAGATATCCCACTACATAGATTCCAATAATATACGCCGACAGATTGTGAATCGCATATCTGCCATATTTTCGTTCCATTTTGTTTAAAAAGTTCATTTACACCATCCTAAAATAAATCTTTTTTTGAGAAAATAAAAGCGACTACCAGACTTAAAATCAGGGACATGAGAATCACAACGGCAAATCCCCAGTCTCCGTCTGCGAAAGGCATTCCAACGCTTTTTAAGTTCATTCCGTAAGCACTAAAAATCATGGTGGGGATCGTAAGGACAATGGTCACTGTGGTCAGAAACTTCATGATGCTGTTCATGTTATTGGAAATCACAGATGCATAGGCATCCACCATACTGCTTAAAATTCCACTGTAAATATTGGCCATTTCAATTGCCTGCTTGTTCTCAATGATGACATCCTCCAGAAGGTCCTCATCTTCTGGATAGTGGTTGATACTGTCGCTTTTCATAAGTTTTTCCAGCACCACTTCATTGGAACGCAAAGATGTGGTAAAGTACACCAGAGATTTCTCCAGTTCCATCAATTCCATAAGCTCTTCATTTCTCGTGGAACCATGCATCTTCTCTTCCACAATCTCGCTCTTTTTGTCAATGATCCGCAGATAATGCAGATACATCGTAGCATTCTTGTACAGAATCTGCAGAATAAAACGTGTCTTTTTGTAGGTAAAAAAATTTCGTATCCGCCCATCCATGAAGGCAGAGAGAACCGGGGTATCTTCCAAACACACAGTAAAAATGATGTCATCCGTCAACACCACCGACATGGGGATCGTACCGAACCAGTCTTTGTCGTTTCGCTCCTCTATAATAGGAACATCCACAAGAATCATCACGTAATTGTCTTCAAAGGCAATACGGGAACGTTCCTCTTCATCCAGCGGTGCCCGCAGGTCATCCTGCTCAATCCCATATTCTGCTGCCATCTCCAGAATCTCGGTGGCAGTGGGATTGATCATGGCGATCCAGCACCCCTCCTGTGCTTCATTCACCTGATGGATTGCTCCATCAATGGTACGGAAAATCTTTATCATGACTCCATAACTCCTTTCGATTATCCAAAGAACGGATAATCTCTCCCGAAGCCCGTCTCTGGTCCGTATTCTTTTTTGTCTCGAAACCGTCCCTTATGACCGGGCCCACAATCCATGGAATCACACTCCTTTCTTTCCTTTTTCGCTATTGCCATTATAGGTGCTTCTTTTTCGTTTGTCAATGCGCCCATTTTTATTTTTCCCGTTCTTCACAGTTTTTTTACAATCTTCTTTTTCTCTTTTTTCCTTTTCTTTTCCCGAATTTCATCTCCCCTCTCTTTACAAGCCAGACCGGTTTGGATATAATGAGGGCATGACATTACATGACAGGAGGCATACTTATGGCAGGTTCTACATATGGCAGTTATTTTCGCATCACCACCTGGGGGGAATCCCACGGAAAAGGCGTCGGCGTTGTGGTCGATGGCTGTCCGGCAGGGCTTCCCCTTTGTGAAGAAAATATTCAGAAGTATTTAAACCGCAGGAAACCCGGTCAGAATCCTTACAGTACTCCCCGCAAGGAAGACGATGCTGTGGAAATCCTCTCCGGCATCTTTGAAGGGCACACCACCGGCACCCCCATCTCTATGATGGTGTGGAACAAGTCCCAGCGTTCTGCGGACTACAGTGAAATTGCCAATTATTACCGCCCCGGCCACGCAGATATGGCTTATGATTTAAAATATGGGTTCCGGGATTACAGAGGAGGCGGACGTTCTTCCGGCAGAGAAACCATTGGACGTGTGGCCGCTGGTGCCATCGCCGCCACAATTTTGGACCGCCTGGGAATTTCCCTTCTTACCTATACAAAGTCTATCGGCCCTGTGACAGCAGATGCTGACCGTTTTAACCCTTCTGTGATCTTTGAAAATCCGCTGTATATGCCAGATGCAAAGGCTGCAGAGGAAGCAGAGCGTTATCTGCAGGAGTGTATCCAGTCCAAGGATTCTGCAGGAGGCATCATTGAGTGTGTGGTGCAGAATATGAAGCCCGGTATTGGAGAACCGGTTTTTGAAAAGCTGGATGCCAATCTTGGGAAGGCGCTGTTTTCCATTGGTGCTGTCAAGGGCGTGGAAATCGGGGACGGATTTGCTGCCGCCAAATCCACCGGTCATAAGAATAATGATGAATATACGCTGTCTGCTGACGGAGATGTGATCAAGCTGACCAATCATTCCGGCGGAATTTTGGGCGGCATCAGTGATGGTTCGGATCTGATCATCCGTGCTGCCATAAAGCCTACCCCTTCCATCGGCTTCCCCCAGGATACTGTGACCAAAGATGGACATTCCACCACTGTCAGCGTCAAAGGGCGCCATGATCCTGTGATTGTGCCGAGAGCCGTAGTGGTGGTGGAGTCCATGGTTGCACTGACTCTGGTGGATATGCTTTTTGCAGGCGTAACCTCCAAGATGGAGAATTTGATTCGGTTCTACCAGTAAAAATGGCAGATAAAATGCCGGTACGGGCACGCCGTCAGGCGTGAAAGAACCGGATGTCAGAGAGGACGCAGGGCACCGTCCTGCTGGCTGACGCTCTGCTGTGTCCTGGCTTGCGAAATTCTTCTAGACACCTCCCTGCAATGCGTGGCTGTGCACGAGAAGAAAATATGTGCCGCCTCCTGACGGGAGCGTCCTACAAACGCATCCGCCCAATTCCCGCTCACATATTCATTAAAAAAGCTGCACTCTCCACACTGAAAGTACAGCTTTTTGTTTTTTATGAGATGATTTCTAAATCATTTTATCGTTTTTCACGAACTATTGCCCCAGTGCTATGCGCCAGGCATCCATCACTCTTTAAAATCCCCTACCTTATTGATCAGGATGCAGTTTGGCGTCTCAATCTTGATAGGTCTTCCCTTCATCACAATCAATCCCTTTTCATAATCAATATGGAAGAAACGGATCTCATTGGATTCGTGGTTTAACACCACCAGAGTCTTCTCATCCGGGAATACTGCCAGATCTTTTGGATACTTTCCGCTGATCGGCAGAATACAGATCTTGGTCAGAAGTCCGGTCTCCTGGTCGATTTTGAAAATACCCGCAGAGTTCTCTCCTGCTGTGGAACAGTACAGATACTTTCCACTGGGAGAAATCCGAAGGCCGGATGCTGCACAGGCTACTTCTTCCTCATCCATGGGTGTTTTCACCTTCTGAAGAAGCTCAAACTGCGGAGATTTTCCGCTTCCGTCATAGCTGTAAACCAGAATCTCATTGCTCAGCTCACAGATCACGTAGGCAAACCGTCCATCTCTGCTGAACCGGATAGCTCTTGGGCCAGACTCCAGTTCACAGCGCAGGATATCATAAAGCTTCAGCTTTCCTGTATTGGGATTTACCGTGTACAATTTGATCTGATCGATGCCGTTGTCCACTACGCACAGATACTTATCATCCGGTGTTGGCATGGTGCAGCTTACATGAGGGCGGAAGTTCCGCTCTGCCACACTGCCAAGGCCCTTGTGGAAAATACCATCCAGAACACTTCCCAAGCGTCCGTCCCGATGAGTATGAACGACTGTTACCTTTCCATCATGGTAGCCGCCGACAAACAAGAACTTTCCACTCTTATCGGTAGAAAGAAAACATCCTCTCATTCCGTCAATTCCTACTTCATTGATGGGTGTCAGACCGCCGTCATCATTGATCTTCATCACTGCCACACCTTCATCTGCGATGGAATACAGATACTTTCCGCTGGTAGAAAGCGCCACATGGGAGGCGTTGTTCACCGGTATCACTTCTCTCTCAGTCATATAACCGTTTTCCACGTCCAGATCGTATACATGGATGCCGATGCTGCTGCCATGCGTGTATGTTCCCACATACGCAACGTATTTATCCTTACTATCATACTGATACATGTTTCATCCTCCTGCTGCGATTATTATACTGGTTTTATCTTATCATAAACCAGTAAATTTGTTAAGCCCAAAACTTCCTCGAAATTTATAAAAATAACAGCTTGACTTTCTATATGGAACCTGTATAATCATTCTTGTTGCAGTGTTTACTTTTACTAAACTTTATGTTTATTTTCACCTAACAGAAGATCTTTGGATCACTCCATCTTCTGTCTGGGATTTTTTATACGCAAAGAGGCGGTATCTATGGAAATTGGAAAAAAGATCAAGGAGCTGCGCATTGCCAAGCAGCTGACCCAGGAAGAGCTTGCAGACCGCTGCGAACTTTCGAAAGGGTTTATTTCCCAGCTGGAACGGGATCTGACCTCTCCTTCCATTGCCACCCTCATGGACATTCTCCAGTGCCTGGGTACAAACCTGAACGAGTTTTTCTGTGAGGATCCGGAAGAACAGGTGGTTTTCAGTGATGCGGATTACTTTCGAAAAGTCGATCCTGATTTAAAAAATACAGTCGAATGGATTATTCCCAATGCACAGCGCAATATGATGGAACCCATCCGGCTTACTATGGAGCCTGGCGGCAGTGTCTATCCGGATCTGCCCCATGAAGGCGAAGAATTCGGTTATGTACTATCCGGTACTGTGACGATCCATATCGGCAGCAGGCATTATCGTGCCAAAAAGGGTGAGAGCTTTTACTTTTCCCCATCCAAGCAGCATTTTCTGGAAAATACCGGCAAGACGGCAGCGGTTGTCCTCTGGGTCAGCACACCGCCAAGCTTTTAGAGTGAAAAACCAGCATACCTAAGGAGGATAACTACATGAGCACCAAATTAATCGATCTCCAGCACATTTCCAAATCTTATGATGGACAAGTGATTCTGGATGACATGAGCCTTTATATCCGCGAAAATGAATTTCTTACACTTTTGGGCCCCTCCGGATGCGGAAAAACCACCACTTTGCGGATCATCGGCGGATTTGAGATCCCGGATGCCGGACGTGTGATTTTTGACGGGCAGGACATCACCTCTCTTGCTCCCAACAAGCGGCAGTTAAACACAGTGTTCCAGCGCTACGCCCTGTTTCCTCATATGACCATTGCGGAAAACATCGCTTTTGGCCTGAAGATCAAGAAAAAAAGTAAAGCCTATATCCAGGATAAAATCCGCTATGCCTTAAAGCTGGTAAACCTGGATGGATACGAAAACCGGACTCCTGATTCTTTAAGCGGCGGTCAGCAGCAGCGAATTGCCATTGCCCGTGCCATTGTCAACGAACCGAAGGTGCTGCTCTTAGACGAGCCTCTTGGCGCTCTGGACTTAAAGCTCCGTCAGGACATGCAGTATGAACTGATCCGTCTGAAAAATGAACTGGGCATTACCTTTATTTATGTCACCCACGATCAGGAAGAAGCTCTGACCATGTCCGACACCATCGTAGTTATGAACCAGGGATACATCCAGCAGATCGGTACCCCGGAAGACATTTACAATGAGCCGCAGAATGCCTTTGTGGCGGACTTTATCGGAGACAGCAATATCATCGATGGTATCATGTTAAAAGACAAGCTGGTAAAGATCTTAGATGTCTGTTTTCCCTGCGTGGATACCGGTTTTGGAGAAAACCGCCCAGTGGACGTTGTCATCCGCCCGGAAGACGTGGAATTGGTTGCTCCGGAAAAAGGACTTCTCTCCGGTACTGTTTCCCACCTGATTTTCAAAGGCGTCCACTATGAAATGGAAGTCATGGCAGGCGGATTTGAATGGCTGGTTCACAGCACCAAGCTTTTCCCAGTAGGTACCAAAGTGGGCATCCAGGTAGATCCGTTTAATATCCAGATCATGAACAAACCGGAATCTGAAGATGAGGAGGCAGTGATGATCGATGCGTAAGGAAAAAAATCCACTCCTGTCCGGGCCTTTTAAAGTCTGGACCATTGCTTTTACCGTGATTCCTCTGATCCTGATTTTTTATTATGGGCTGACTGCCCAGGAAGACGGGCGCTTTACCCTTTCCAATATTTTAAAGATCGCCACACCGGAGTACCGCAAGGCCCTGCTGCTTTCCCTGCTGCTCTCCTTGATCTCCACAATCATCTGTCTGGTGATGGCCTATCCTCTGGCCATGATTTTGGCTGGCATGAAGCTTCACAGCACCGGACTCATTGTGATGATCTTTATCATCCCCATGTGGATGAACTTCCTGCTGCGCACTATGGCCTGGCAGACCCTTTTGGAAAAATCCGGCGTCATCAATATGATTTTAAACGCCCTGCATCTGCCATCCCTAAACATCATTAACACCCCTTATGCCATTGTGCTTGGCATGGTATACAACTTTCTTCCCTTTATGCTGCTTCCCATTTACAATTCCCTGGTGAAAATCGACCCGGCAGTCATCAATGCAGCAAGGGATTTGGGTGCCGGTCCAGTGCAGACCTTTTTCTCCATCACGGTTCCCCTTACCATTCCGGGCATCATCAGCGGCATTACCATGGTGTTCGTTCCGGCACTGACCACCTTTGTCATCTCCGATCTTCTTGGCGGAAGCAAAATCCTCCTCATCGGAAATGTCATTGAGCAGCAGTTCAAACAGGTAAACAACTGGCACGTGGGAAGCGGCCTTTCTCTGGTGCTGATGGTCTTTATCCTTCTTTCCATGGCCATTATGAACAAATATGACAAAGACGGGGAGGGCGTTGCCTTATGATAAAGAAAGCGGCTTCGCGGATCTATCTGATCTTTATATTTATCCTGCTTTATGCACCTATTATTACCCTGATTGTCCTGTCTTTTAACTCTTCTAAAAGCAGAGCAAAATGGGGCGGATTTACCACCAAATGGTATGTTTCTCTTTTTGAAAACCGCCAGATTATGCAGGCATTGTCCAACACCCTGATGATCGCATTTTTATCAGCCTTAATCGCCACCGTGATTGGTACCGCTGCCTGTATCGCATTAAACGGCATGAAACGCCGCTGGCGCACCTTCTGGCTTGGCCTGGCAAACATTCCCATGCTGAATGCGGATATCGTCACCGGTATTTCCCTGATGCTGATTTTCATTGCCGCCGGTCAGATCCTCTCTGTTTTTGGCACCTCCATCACCTTTGGGTTCTGGACCGTGCTCATTGGCCACATAACCTTTAACATTCCCTACGTGATTTTAAGTGTCATGCCAAAGTTAAAGCAGATCAACATCAGCACCTATGAGGCAGCGCTGGATCTGGGAGCTTCTCCCATGTATGCGTTTTTCAAGACCATTTTTCCGGACATTCTTCCTGGAATTTTGTCCGGAGCCCTTCTGGCCTTTACCATGTCCCTGGATGATTTCATCATCACCCACTTTGTAAAAGGACCTGGTTTTGATACACTGTCTACCAAGATTTATACAGAAGTAAAAAAAGGCATCAAACCGGAAATGTACGCACTTTCCACCCTGCTTTTCGTATCGGTTCTTCTTCTGATGCTGATTGCGAACCGTCGTCCGAAAGCCAAGAAAAAATAGGAGGATTTTATTATGAAAAAGTTGCTTGTTACTGCACTCGTGGGAAGTTTCACTTTAGCTGCTCTTACCGGATGCGGTTCTTCCCCCTCTTCTTCTGCTTCTGATTCCGGCTCTACAGCAGATGCCGGCGAGGTGGTTGTTTACAACTGGGGCGAATACATGGATCCCGATGTGCTTGACCTGTTTGAAGAACGGACCGGTATCAAAGTCGTTTACGATGAATTTGAAACCAACGAGATCATGTATCCCAAGGTAGAAGCCGGTGCTGTCTCCTACGATGTCATCTGCCCGTCCGACTATATGGTTCAGAAAATGATCGACAACGATCTGCTGGCAGAACTTGATTTTGACAACATTCCAAACCTTAAAAACATCGGAGAAGATTACCTGGAATGGTCCAAATCCTTTGATCCGGAAAACAAATATTTTGTTCCTTACTGCTGGGGAACCGTAGGTATCCTTTACAACAAAACCATGGTAGACGATCCTGTCACCAGCTGGGATATTCTCTGGGATGAAAAATACAAAGACAATATTCTGATGCAGGACAGTGTCCGGGATGCATTTGCTGTTGCCTTGAAAAAACTAGGATACTCTCTGAATTCTACCGATGAGACCGAACTGAATGAAGCCGCCGATCTCTTAAAAGAGCAAAAACCGCTGGTTCAGGCTTACGTGGTAGACCAGGTTCGTGATAAAATGATTGGAAATGAGGCAGCCCTTGGTGTTATCTATTCCGGCGAGGCCATTTACACCCAGCGTGAAAACGAGGATCTGGAGTACGTAGTTCCCGAAGAAGGTACCAACATCTGGATTGACGGATGGGTGATTCCGAAAAATGCCAAAAATAAAGAAAATGCTGAAGCTTTCATCAATTTCCTGTGCGATCCGGAAATTGCCCTGAAAAACTTTGAGTACATTACCTACTCCACTCCCAACACTGCTGCCAGAGAACTGATTGAAGACGACGATATCCGCAACAGCCAGATTGCATTCCCGGATATTTCGAAAATGACCAACAGTGAAACTTTCAATTATCTTGGCACTGATGCAGAAAATCTTTACAACGAACTGTGGAACCAGGTAAAATCCGAATAACTACAAGGAGGAATTCATATGTTTCAGATAATCAAACCTGAAGAACTGCAAAAAAATCCATTTACCATGATCGGAAAAGAATGGCTTCTCATCACCGCTGAAAAAGATGGAAAAGCCAATACCATGACTGCTTCCTGGGGAGGCGTGGGTGTTCTGTGGGGAAAAAATGTAGCCACCCTCTACATCCGTCCCCAGCGCTATACCAAAGAGTTTGTAGATGCTTCTGATACTCTTTCTCTTTCTGTCCTGGATGAAAGTTTCCGCAAGACCTTAAATTATCTTGGAACCGTTTCTGGACGGGATGAAAACAAGATCGAAAAAGCAGGGCTTACTGTGGCACACGAAGGAGACACCCCATACTTTGCAGAGGCAAACACCGTTCTTATCTGCAAAAAACTGTACGCCCAGGATTTAAAGCCAGAATGCTTCTTAGATGCCGCTTCGGATGAGAAATGGTATCCCAAAAAAGATTATCACACCATGTATATCTGTGAGATTGAAAAAGTGCTCACAAAACAGAACTAATGAGACGAGTCCTTTCCTACCTCATCGAAGAAGCAGACACTGGAAAACGGGTGGATCTGTTTCTTCGAAGCCGGGGCTTCTCCCATCACATCCTCACACAGTTAAAACGTACCGACAGCGGCCTCCTGTTAAACGGAAGCCGTTGTCTGGTTTCTGCCCTTTTGCAAAAAGGGGATCTGTTAACCGTCACTTTGGAAGAACCAGTTCCTTCCCAGAATGTACTTCCGGTTTTCCTGCCCCTTTCTATGGTATATGAAGACGAAGATCTCTGTGTTCTGGATAAACCTGCGGGTATGCCGGTGCATCCTTCTATCAACAACCACGAAAACACTCTGGCAAACGGTCTTGCCTGGTATTTTAAGGAGCAGAACCTTCCCTATGTATGCCGTTTTATCAACCGGCTGGACCGGGACACCACGGGCCTTCTGATCGCTGCAAAACACGCCCTTTCCGCTTCTATTCTTTCAGATATGTTAAAAAAGCGGGAAATCCACCGGGAATATCTGGCTCTTGTCAAAGGAAAGACTCCGGCGTCCGGCACCATCTCCGCTCCCATCGCCCGCCTGCCAGACTCTGCCTTAAAGCGGTGCGTGGACTTTTCGCATGGAGAAAAAGCCGTCACCCACTTTACTACCCTGGATTACCGGCCGAATCGATACGAAAATGGGTGCTCCCTGATTTCTCTTTATCTAGAAACCGGGCGCACCCATCAGATACGTGTTCATATGAATTTTATTGGACATCCGCTTCCTGGAGATTTTCTTTACTGCCCGGATAACACCTTTATCCAGAGACAGGCTCTCCACTCTTACCGGCTGTCCTTTGCCCACCCCATTACCGGGGAAGCGCTTTCTTTTACCTCTCCTCTTCCAGAGGATATGCGTCATGCCTTTTATGACTGACGAACTGTTTACTGTAAAACCTTTTCGATTTTTTCTTCAAAGATGGCTTCCACGGAAGCTGTCTTTTCTATTTTCCCTGCTTCTTCTTTGGGGCTGTTCTCCCGCTCTTCTTCCTGTTTTTTACGGAACTGGACGCCTTTATGAACCAATTTTCGGATCAGGTTATAAAGCACTGCAAACACCGGCACCCCGATGAGCATTCCTACAATGCCAAACAATCCACCAAAAACCATGATGGCAAACAGCACCCAGAAGCCGGAAAGTCCGGTGACATTTCCAATAATTCTTGGCCCAATGATGTTGCCGTCCACCTGCTGAAGGATGATTACAAAAATCAGGAACACCATGGCTTTTCCTGGGCTGACCATCAAAATCAGAAGGGCAGAGGGAATGGCTCCAATGTACGGTCCAAAAAACGGGATCACATTGGTGACGCCCACAATCACACTGACTAAAACTGCATAGGGCAGTCTTAAAATCAGGGCACCCACAAAGCAAAGAATCCCAATAATCAGGGAATCTACCAGTTTTCCTGTCATAAATCCGCCAAAAACATGATCTGCATATTCCAGTTCTTTTTGAATCATGGCGCTGAGTTTTCTACCGCAGACGCTGTAAAGCATCATTTTCCATTGTCTGGAAAAAGTCCGTCTGCTGGCCAGCAGATAAATCGATACAATGATGCCAATGAAGAAATTGTAGCAAATGGTAAGCAGGTTCACCACGCTGTTGGAAAAGCCGTCCAGAATGGTCTGCAGTCCCGGCAGAAGGGTCGTCCGAATCCAGTTGGAAACCGTGTTGGACATGCCTCCAGAAAGCTGTTCCACGTAATTTTTCAGCAGTTCATTATCTCCCACATACTGAAGCACCCAGCTGCTGAACTGGTCAATGCTGGTGGGAATGACTTTAACAATGCCGGTAATGCTGTTAAACACTTCTGGCAGCACCAGAATCAGAATAACGGTAATGGTGCCAAGGCCTAAAGCAATGCTGATGACAATGGCCAGGGCCCCGGCCAGCTTATCCCGCTTTTTCCCGGTCTTTTCAAAAAGGGCTTTCAGCTTCTTTTCCCAGAAATTGCACACCGGACGAAGGACGTAGGCAATAGCTGCCCCGTACAGAAAGGGTGTCAAGATCTCCAGAAACTGATCAATCCACTTTCGGATTCCCGCTGCGCGGAACAGCAGAAAAAACAGCAGAATGCTCAAAGCAATGGCGCTGAAGATGGACAGGGTCAGCTTCAGGTACAGATTTTTTTCTCTATCTTCTCTCATAAATCAGACTCTCACCACATAATTGGCTTTTCTGGGTTTGGCAGGAGCACAGGGCCCGTCTTCATATCCTAAAATGCAATGGCCAACGCCGATATACTCGCCTTCCAATCCCCATTTTTTTAACAGCGCTTTTCCTTCTTCGGTTTCAAATACTTCTTTTGCCCGGTTGATCCAGCAGGAACCAACGCCCAGTGCATGGGCGGCATTCATCAGATTCCCCATGACAAGGCTTGCGTCCTGTACACCGCATCCCGCCTCTTTGTCCGCCAGAACGATCACCACCGTAGGAGCTCCATAAAAAGGATCGCTGGAAACGCCCATAACTGCTGCGTTCATTTTGGATAGTTTGGTAATGGTTTCCTGATCCTGGACAACCACCATGGTCGGAGACTGCTTTCCCATTGCCGTCGGAGCAAACATACCTGCTTCCAGGATCTGATCCAGCTCTTCATCCTTGATCTGCTCCGGTTTGTACTTCCGACAGCTTCGTCTGTTCTTTAAATCCACCAGTGTTTCTTTCATTATCTTTCCGCCTTTCTCTTCTTTGAAGTCGTTTTATTTTTCTATTATAGCGCACCTTTTCCAAAAAACCAACTGCATCTCTTTACTTTTTTGTCTCTGGCAGGTATAGTAAAAAAAGAATGCAGAGAAAGGACTCTATTTATGAATTCAAAAATTATTCTTACGTATCAGCTCTCTCCCATCCAGGCAGCTGCACTTTCTTCCTTGGCATCTTCTTTTTCCGGCACTCTAAAGCTTCGCCCGGTGTTTCCATACGAATATGCCCAAAGCCTTGGCACTTTATGCGGCATTTCTGGATTTCCCAAGAAAAACCGGAAACCTTCTGCCGCCCCTTTCACAGAATCCATACTGGTATTCTGCGGATTCGACTCCCAGGAGCTGGATACGTTTCTGGCCGAACTGAAAAAAGGCGGCCTTTTCACAGCCGCCTTAAAAGCCATTGTCACGCCCCACAATATTTTCTGGGATTCCCAGATGCTCTATCAGGAGCTGGCTTCTGAGCGGGCCTCCCTTTCTTAAACGGGAAATTGTATTGGTACGCACAGCAAAGAAAAAGAACTGCCGTTTTGGGGACGGCAGTCTTCTTTCTCTGCTGATTGCTTTGTGCAATGAATGCAGGGGATTTGCTTGATTAAGTTAAATTCTTGCAACTCCGGATTTTCTTGCAGCTTCTGCAACTGCTTTGGCAACTTCCTTAGCCACTCTCTTATCAAAGGGATTGGGAATAATGTAGTCTGCAGAGCGGTCTTTTTCATCTACCAGTCCGGCGATGGCATAAGCCGCTGCCACTTTCATCTCGTCGTTGATGTCTCTTGCGCGGACATCCAGGGCACCTCTGAAAATGCCGGGGAATGCCAGCACGTTATTGATCTGGTTTGGGAAGTCACTGCGCCCGGTTCCTACAACTGCAGCACCTGCTGCCTTTGCCAGATCCGGCATGATTTCCGGTACCGGGTTTGCCATGGGGAAGAGGATCGGCTTGTCAGCCATGCTCTTTACCATCTCTTCTGTTACTGTGCCAGGTGCGGATACACCGATAAATACATCGGCTCCTTTCAGAACCTCTGCCAGGGAACCTTTGATCTTGTTCTTATTGGAAATCTTTGCCATTTCCTCTTTTTCCGGATTTAAGCCCTCTCTGCCTTCGTAGATTGCACCTTTTCGGTCACACATAATGACTTCTTTTAAGCCCAAGCTTACCAGAAGCTTGATGATGGCAATACCGGCTGCACCAGCACCGCTGGTAACCACCCGGACTTCGTCTAGTTTCTTTCCAACAACTTTCAGGGCATTGATCAGAGCTGCTGCCGTTACCACAGCCGTACCGTGCTGATCGTCATGGAAGATGGGAATATCACAGCACTCTTTCAGTCTGCGCTCGATTTCAAAGCATCTAGGAGCAGAAATATCCTCCAGGTTTACTCCGCCAAAGCTTCCTGCCAGGAGACGTACAGTTTCTACAATCTCATCCACATTTTTGCTTCTGACACACAGAGGGAAAGCATCTACTCCTCCAAACTCTTTGAAGAGCACGCATTTTCCTTCCATAACCGGCATACCTGCTTCCGGTCCGATATCACCCAGTCCCAGAACGGCGGTACCGTCTGTGATAACTGCTACCAGGTTTCCTCTTCTGGTATATTTATAGGATAGATCCACATCCTCTGAAATTTTCAGGCAGGGCTCTGCAACTCCCGGTGTGTAGGCAATGGAAAGGTCTTCCGGAGTCTCCAGTTTTGCCCGGCTGACTACCTCAATCTTACCTTTCCACTCTTCGTGCATTTTCAGTGCTTTTTCCTTTACATCCATGATTTTATCTCCTTCTTTATTCATGATCCTGTTTCTTTACCTGCTGTTCAAATTTTTTCAAAATCTCTGCAGAACGGTTCATCGCTTCCGTCTCCTCCGCATTCATGGAAATCCGAAGAGTCTGTTCAATGCCTTCACCTCCCACGCGGCAGGGAAGAGACATGGTCACACCTGCCCACTCTCCAAAGCTTTCATCCAGTACATGGGCGACCGGGAGAATCCCGCCGCTGTTGTGGCAGATGGTCTCCACAATGGTGGAAACTGCCATTGCCACCCCATAAAACGTAGCTCCTTTCAGCTTGATGACCTCTGCGCCGCCAAAACGAGTTCTCTCGGCAATGGCTTCCCGCTCCAAAACCACGTCCGTCTGTCTGGCATATTCTTCCAATGGAATCCCAGCCACTGTCGCCGAGCTGAACACCGGCACTTGGCTGTCCCCGTGCTCCCCAAGAACATAGGCATCAATGTCTTCCACACTGACCTGAAGCGCGTCACTTAACCAGTAACGGAACCTTGCTGTATCCAGGGACGTACCGCTGCCAATGACCCGTTTCGGATCCAGATGGGATTCTTCCACCACGGCTGCTGTGGTAATATCCGCCGGATTGGAAACCACGATAAACAATGGATTCTCCGCGTATTTCATAACGCTTCTCGTAATGCTGCGGATAATAGACACATTGGTTTTTGCAAGTTCTAAACGGGTCTGCCCCAGCTTTCTTGCAATGCCTGCTGTCAGAATGATAATGCCTGCATCCGCGCACTCTTCATATCCGCCTTTTCTGACATTTACATGATGACGGAAACTGGTTCCGTGAACAATATCAAGCGCCGCCCCCTGTGCACGGTCCTCATTGAGATCAATCAGCACAATATCATTTGCCTGTGCACGCACCATCAGGGTGTATGCAATAGCCTCTCCCACATTGCCTGTTCCAACTACGACTATCTTATCTTTGTGAGACTGGGATTTCATGAATCATCCTCCTTGCTGTTTTTCATCCGTCATTTTTTTAACGAACTCAGAGTTATTCTACTCTAACCCGCAGCAAAAAGCAATCACTTTGCTTATTCTCTATTGAGGACTTTTCTCACTGCACGGATATAGTCCGGATCTGTTCCGCAGCATCCGCCAAGAACCGAAGCTCCTGCCTTGTACAGATTTTCCATATGGGAGGCAAAGGTTTCCGGCGTCATGTTGTAGATCACTTCCCCTGTGGCAGTGATCACTGGCATTCCTGCATTGGGTTTTGCGATGATAGGAATGCCTGCCGCCTGGCTCATAATGCGAATGGTAGATTCCATCTGGTCAGGTCCGGAGGAACAGTTGATTCCAACTGCGCTTGCTCCCATGGCCTCTAAAGTCGCCGCAATCTCCTCTGCGCTTCCGCCAAACCGGGCCGTTCCATCGGATTCCAGAGATAACGTACACATCACAGGAAGCTCACAGACATTCTTTGCCGCATCCAGTGCTGCCATGGTCTCTTCCAGTCCCATCATGGTCTCAATTACAATCAAATCAACTCCTGTCTCCGCAAGAACTCCGATCTGTTCCTGATACACATGCATCAGGGTTCCATATTCCATATCCCCGGCCGGCTCCAGAAGGTGTCCTGTGGTCGTCACATCCCCGGCAATATAAGCTTTTCCACCCACTGCATCTTTGGAAACTGCTACCAGTTCCTTATTCAGCCTTGCCACTTCTTTTTCCAGATCAAAGAACTCCAGATTCAGCGCGTTAGCTGCAAAGGTAGGCGCGTAAACAATCTGGCTTCCTGCCTCTACATAGTCCCTCTGAAGCTTTTGAAGCACGGATGGATGCTCCAGAACCCACTGCTCTGTGGAAACACCTCTTGGCATTCCTGCTTTATACAGATTGGACCCTGTAGCACCGTCTAAATAAAGGATCTTTCCATTTGTTAATTCTGCAAATTCTTTCTTCGTCATTTGCGTTCTCCTCATATTTTCTAGCATCTGTCTTCCGCTTGCTCTGCCTTCCTTATCATACATGGTTTTTCCTTTAAACGCAAGGATTTCAGAGGCTGCAAAAAATTGTTTCTTTTTTTCAAAAAATGCTTGCAATTTGGAAAACTCTGTGATATAGTAACAGACGTAGCAAACAAAGGGCTATCGCCAAACGGTAAGGCAACGGACTCTGACTCCGTCATTTCCAGGTTCGAATCCTGGTAGCCCTGTTAAAGAAAGCACCTCGCGTGAGGTGTTTTTTGTATTATAAAGGTTCCAATTTTTCGGCAATGTCCGCTCCGGGCCGCCCCTTTAACCGTCTGATGGCAGCCTGAAGCATTTCCTGGTACGCCCGTTTTTCTTGTGACTTCTCATTCTTCATAAGGATTCCTTCCACAGTTTCCCCTCTTTGTAATGCTTTCTGCACAGAGCCACATAGCTTTCATTGGCACCCAGCATGATCTGAGCACCCTCCCGGACAATCTTTCCATCTGCATACCGTGTGTTGCACTGGGCGCGCCTGCCGCACCAGCAGACGGTAGGAACCTCTTCCAGCACATCTGCAATCTCCATCAGCCGCCTGGAACCTGGAAACAGGCGGTTTCGAAAATCCGTCCGCAGGCCGTAACATAACACCGGAATTTCATAAAAATCCACAATGTCAGACAGGATATCGACTTCCTTTTCCGAAAGAAACTGGGCCTCATCCACCAGAACCGCATCCACTTTTTCGCCCTGATACCGGTACTCTGTACTGTCTGTCTTCCAGGTATTCCCAATTACTTTTAAAAATTCATCCACATATTCCGCCGGAGCTGAAAGTCCCATGCGGGAGCGGATTTCGTGGGCTCCATCCCTGGTGTCCGTTCTTGGTTTTAGCAGTACAGCCCTTTGCCCCCGCTCCTCATAATTGTAGCGCACCATCAGAATGTTGGCAGATTTTGAGCTGCCCATTGCTCCATATCGGAAGTATAATTTTGCCATTTAAAAATCTCTCCATCCTTTTCTTTTCTGATTCCATAAATCCTTTATATTTCTTCTGTTTTACAAGAGGAACGTTTACAGGCTTTTTCAATGGCACCGGAAATGTAAGACTTACCATCCTTGGATCTTTTCTACAAATCACACGCTGTTGTGTAATTCTCTCTTTCATTTTCTTTCCCAAATGTCAGCTTTCTGCCATTACCCTTGCCACCGGAATCCACTGGATGAGCGCCAATATCTTCTGGACACTCTGCATGTGCAAAAAATACCGCACCTGTGAAAACGTTCTCACAGATGCGGCAGTTTGATCCGGTTCTCTTATCATAATCCACTGCGGATTCTAGGCACTTCATCCACGTGAAGATACCGTCCGATGCATTTGACAATCAGATCATGGTCGGCCACCGGGTCCATGCCAGCCACTACAATGGCACCGATCACGCCCACTTCTTCTACCTTAATCGGGAAGCCGCCGCCGCAGGCTGCATACTCCTTGGGGTCTAAATACCAGTCTTCCAGGGTCTTTTCTTCTTTTTTCAGAACCATACAGGTATGTAAGGTACTGTGTTCCAATTTTTGCACAGAGCGGAATTTCCGGTCCGTCCAGTCATCGTCATGGCAGTTTGTGCCGTCTGCTGCATAACGAAATACTGTATAGCCGTTGTTCAAACGGATAGTCACTGCCACAGGAAGCTGTCTCCTACGCGCTTCTGAAGTAAGGATGCTGCCAAGCTCCCAGGCATCCTCATTGGTAAAGTGAGAAAATTGAAGGATCTCTTCCTGCATTTCGAGCATCGCGATTAATTCGTCAATAGTCATAAGAATTCCTCCCCTGATTGTTTTTTTCTTGTTACAGTTTAACACTGCCTATATGGAAAGTCAAGGTTGAATCCCACCCGGTTCTTTGGTAAAATAGCTCTGTAAGCAGACCGTTTAAAAACGGTGACTGCGTTTTGAAAGGAGTCTTACAGACATGGACAAAATTACCAGCTTTACTATCAATCATTTACTCCTTGAACCGGGCGTATATGTTTCCAGAAAAGACAATGCAGGCGAAAATGCGGTTGTTACCACCTTTGATATCCGTATGACCAGCCCCAACGATGAACCGGTTATGAATACTGCAGATGTACATACCATCGAGCATCTGGGCGCTACTTTCCTGAGAAACCATCCCGTATGGAAAGATCAGGTTCTCTACTTCGGACCCATGGGCTGCCGTACCGGTTTTTATCTGCTGCTGGCAGGAGACCATACTTCCAAAGAAATCGTTCCGCTGATGAAAGAGCTTTTCACCTTCATCCGTGACTTTGAAGGAGAAGTTCCGGGAGCCAGTCCCAGAGACTGCGGAAACTACCTGGATATGAACCTGCCCATGGCAAAATGGCTTGCAAAGCGTTTCCTGGAGCGTGATCTGGAAAACATTGATGATGCACATCTGGTATATCCGGAATAACTTGCACATTTTTCTATGAAACAAAAGGCGGGGCTGTTGGAAAATACACGGTCCTAAGAGAGGGAGGGT